>CALMGB010000062.1:0-27314 GCA_937863535.1 uncultured Caulobacteraceae bacterium | reverse complement strand
GGCCTGGATGACGGCCGCAACGTGCGCGCCCTGGGCTTCCTCTCCGACCCCGCCCATCCGCAATGGGCCGGCGCCCTGGACCCGGAGCGCCAGGCCGCTTTGATCGCCGGCGCCACGGGGCTGTCGGGCCGAAACCTCGACTACCTTCGCGATTTGGTCGCCCACCTCGCGGCAGCGGGGGAGCGCGACGCAGGAATGGAGGACCTGCTGGCGAAGGTGGAGGCGCTGGAAGCGGCGGGGTGATCGCGACGAAAGTAGACGGCGGCTCGACTGCACCTGGTTCAAGTCGCCGTATAGTTAAAGCTTCAGCATGCACCCCGACTGTCCTCGCCGACGTAGGCTTGAGCGTCGAAGGCAACAATGCCGCCTGCCGCAGGGTCTAGACCTTCAACAAACTCAGGCCCCTTGCAAAGCAGCCGTGGCTTAGCCCATCCGCAGGTTCACACCGCCTCCACCCCTCTGCTGCTCCAGGAATGTCCGATCCGCATGAGCGGGCATATCCTTTCCGCTTCCGCTTCAAGCTGATCTAACCCGCTCACATCACGACGCGGGCGTCACCGCGCGCCCACTGGGAAGCCGACCTATGCCCGACATCCACCACCGCACCGTGGACGCCAACGGCGTCCAGCTCCACCTGGCCGAGCAGGGCTCCGGCCCGCTCGTCCTGTTCTGCCACGGCTTTCCGGAGACTTGGTGGTCCTGGCGCCACCAGCTGACGGCATTGGCCGAGGCCGGCTACCATGCGGTGGCGGTGGACATGCGCGGCTATGGCGAGAGCGAGCGGCCGTCCGCCATCGACCAGTACACCCTTTTCCACCTCGTCGGCGACATGGTGGGCGTGCTCGACGCGCTAGGCGAGCCGCAGGCGGTGATCGTGGGCCACGACTGGGGCGCGCCAGTGGCTTGGCACGCGGCGCTGATGCGGCCGGACCGGTTCCGCGCCGTGGCCGGGCTGAGCGTGCCCTACCGTCCGCGCGGCCGGAATCGGCCCACCACGGTGATGCCCCGCACCGACGACGCCATGTTCTACCAGCTCTACTTCCAGGCGCCGGGCGTGGCGGAGGCGGAGCTGCAGCGTGACGTGGCCGCCTCCATGCGCGCCATCCTCACCGGCGGCTTCGACGGCCGCGACCCCACTGCAATTCCGGGCATGGTACGCGACGGCGGCGGCTTCCTGGACGGCATGAGGGTAGGCCCCGAAATGCCGGCCTGGCTGAGCCCGCGGGAGCTAGGCGCCTTCACGGCCAGCTTCGAGGCGAGCGGCTTCGCCGGTGGGCTGAACTGGTATCGCAACATAGACCGCAACTGGGAGCTGCTGGCCCCCTTCGCCGGCGCGCCGGTCACCGTGCCGGCCCTCTACATGGCCGGCGACAAAGACCTGGTGGTGCGCTTCCCCGGCATGATGAAGGCCATCGAGAACCTGAAGCGCGACGTACCCCAGCTCCGCGAGACCTTCCTGCTCCCCGGCTGCGGCCACTGGACTCAGCAGGAGCGCGCCACGGAGGTGAACGAAGCGCTGATCCGCTTCCTCGCCAGCCTATGAGCGGCTAACGCATGACGGGTGAGCGTGCCTGAAGACGGAGCGGTCGACCTGCTTCGTCTTGTGGGGGCATGCGACGGCGAGGTCCGCGCGCGCTCCGTCGGCCTCATCCTGGGCGTCAAAGGACGATGCGAACGCCGGCGGGGTCGCTTGCGTCACCGCTTAGGCGCTAGATCGGCTCGCATGGCTCAGACCCCCCTTATCCTGGCCATCGACCAGGGCACCACCTCCAGCCGCGCGCTGGTCTTCAACGCGTCAGCCGAGGTCGTCGCCTTCGCCCACGCGGAGTTCCCGCAGCGTTATCCGGCCGAAGGCTGGGTGGAGCACGATCCCGAGGTCATCTGGTCCACCACGCTCGCGACCGCCCGCCAAGCGCTCGCCGCCGCCGAGTGCGACGGCCGTGAGGTGGTGGCCGTAGGCCTCACCAACCAGCGCGAGACGACGCTGATCTGGGACCGGGAAACCGGCCGGCCCCTCTACAACGCCATCGTATGGCAGGACCGCAGGACCGCCGCCGCCTGCCGCGAGCTGGAGGCGCAAGGGCTGGCCGAGACGGTGCGGGCGAGGAGCGGCCTGCTGCTCGACCCCTACTTCTCCGCCACCAAGGCCGCCTGGATTCTGTCGCATGTGGACGGCGCCCACGGCGCCGCGCGGGCCGGGCGGCTGGCGTTCGGCACGATGGACAGCTTCCTGCTCTGGCGGCTGACGGGCGGCCGCACCCACGCTACCGACGCCACCAACGCCAGCCGCACCAACCTCTACGACATCCGCCGGGGCGACTGGTGCGAGGACCTCTGCCGCATCTTCGACGTGCCACGCGCCATGCTGCCAGAGGTTCGCGACTGTTCCGCCGATTTCGGCCACACCACGCCGGAGCTGTTCGGCCGCGCCATCCCGATCCTGGGCGTCATCGGCGACCAGCAGGCGGCGGGGGTCGGCCAGTGCGGCTTCGCAGCGGGCGATGTGAAGACCACCTTTGGCACCGGCGGTTTTATGCTGGTGAACACGAGCGAGACGCCCGTAGACTCGCATCACCGCCTGCTGACGACCGTCGCCTACCGGCTGGACGGCCGCTCTACCTATGCCCTGGAGGGCTCGATCTTTGTGGCCGGTGCGGCGGTGCAGTGGCTGCGCGACGGGCTGGGCCTGATCAAGACGGCGGCGGAGACGGAAGGCCTCGCGCGCAGCCTGCAGAGCAACGGCGGCGTCTACTTCGTGCCGGCCTTCACGGGTTTGGGCGCCCCGCACTGGGATCCTGACGCTCGCGGGGCGTTGTACGGCCTCACCCGGGCAAGTGGAGCGGCGGAGCTGGCGCGTGCGGCGCTAGAGTCCGTCTGCTACCAGACTCGCGACCTGTTCACCGCAGTCGCCGGCGACGGAGTGGCGCTAAACGCCATGAAGGTGGACGGTGGCATGGCCGCCAATGACTGGATGCTGCAATTCCTGGCCGACGTCACCGATCTGTCCGTGGAGCGGCCGGCGGACCTGGAAACCACAGCACTGGGCGCCGCCTACATGGCGGGGCGTGCCTGCGGCGTGTACGGCGACGAGGCCGCCTTCGCCGCCCTGCCCCGTCGGCGCAGACGCTTCGATCCGCAGATGGACGCCCGCGAGCGCGACTGCCTGCTGGGCGGCTGGCGCAACGCCGTGCGACGCACCTTGTCAGAGCCGAAATGATCATCACTCGCCGCCTCCGCGCCAACGGCCTCGGCTTCACCGTCGACGAGGCCGGCGAGGGCGACGCGATCGCGCTCTGCCTGCACGGCTTCCCCGAGAGCCGCTTCTCCTGGCGCCAACAGCTCCCCGCCCTGGCGGCCGCCGGCTGGCGGGCCGTGGCGCCGGACCTGCGTGGCTATGGCGACAGCGACAAACCAAGGGGTCGCGAGGCCTATCGCCTGCACCACCTGACGGCCGACGCCGTCGCCCTCTTCGATGCGCTCGGCGCACGCCGGCGGCTGCTGATCGGCCACGACTGGGGGGCGATGGTCGCCTGGAGCTTCGCGCTCCGCCAAGCCCTACCGCTGGACGGCCTGGTGGTGATGAACGTACCTCACCCCAGCGTCTTCCGGAAGGCGCTCCGCCACTCCTGGGCGCAGCGGCGACGGTCCTGGTACATGGGCGCCTTCCAGCTGCCCTGGCTGCCCGAGGCGATCCTGACGGCCGGGGGCGGCTGGGGCGTGGGTCAGGCGATCCGCGGCATGGCGGTGGACAAGTCGGCCTTCCCGCCGGACGTGCTGGAGGTCTACCGCCGAAATGCACTCCAGCCTGGCGCCATGACGGCGATGATCAACTACTACCGCGCCAATATGGCGGCCCTTGGCGGCGGCGAGCCTGCGCCGGTCATCGAGACTCCGACCCTGATGATCTGGGGGGAGCAGGACAAGGCGCTGGGCCTCGAGCTGACGGAAGGCTACGGACCGCTGGTGTCTGACTTCACCCTGGAGCGCCTGCCTGGCATATCCCATTGGGTGCAGCAAGAAGCGCCGGACGAGGTCAACACGCGGCTGCTCGCATGGCTGGCGCGACGGGGCCTGAACTGAACCGGGCAAGATGCTCCCTCTTTGGGGGAGGACAAGGTTGCGTCGCCCTGCAAAAGGCTCTTCGTACGGTGAAACGAGCGTCGTGCTGCCCTACTTCCAACGCTCCCAGAAGCCAGCGACATGATCCTGGGAAAGAGTGCTGCGGTGGCTCGGGCGGCCTGAGCGCTTAAGGCTTGGACGCCTTGATCTGCGCGGCCTTGGACTGGCCGGTCTCCGCCTCGATCTCCTCGGCCAGGGCGTCGAGCCACTTCAGCACCGCCTGCTCGAAATCGTGCCCGTTCACCTCGGCGAAGGCCTGGGGCAGGCGCTGGTCGACGAAGGCGCGCAGCACCTCCGGGTGAATGTAGGCGGAACGGCAGACGGCGGGCGTGTTGCCGAGCAGTCCCGCGGTGGCCTTCACGCACAGGGTGACGGTCTTCTTGGCCTCCCGCTCGGTGGTCGGCGCCGGGTACATGGACAGCGCCTTGGCCGCGGCCAGCGTCCCGGCCCAGGTGCGGAAGTCCTTGGCGGTGAAGTGCTCATCCGTGGTCTGGTGCAAGTATTCGTTGATGTCGTGAGAATCAACCGCATGGCGGTGGCCGTCGTGGTCCACGTACTGGAATAGGCGCTGGCCCGGCAGCTCCTGGATCGACTTGATCACCTTGGCCAGTCGACGGTCGTGGACCGATGTCTTGTGCTCCACCCCACTCTTGCCCTTGAACTCGAACTCCACGTCCGAGCCGTGCAGGTGCAGGTGGCGCGTGCGCAGGGTGGTCAGGCCGAAGCTCTTGTTCTCCTTGGCGTACTGGTCATTGCCCACCCGGATCATGGTGGTCTCCAGCAGCCGCACGACGGTGGCCACCACCTTTTCTCTCGGCAGGCCGCGCTTGTTCAGGTCGTGGTCTATCCTTTCACGCAGCGCCGGCAGGATGCGGCCGAAGGCGGCCATGCGGGCGAACTTGGTCTCCGCACGCGCTGCGCTCCACAGCTCGTGGTAGCGGTATTGCTTGCGGCCCCGCTCGTCGCGACCGGTGGCCTGGATGTGGCCGCGGGCGGAGCGGCAGATCCACACGGACGCGTAGGCCGGCGGGATGGCCAAGGCGTTGATACGGTCGATGACCTTGGGATCGGTGATCGGGCGCTGCCTGGCGTCGAAGTAGTCAAATCCGGTCGCGGCCTTCACGCGGGCCAGGCCGGGATCATCGTCGTGGACGTACATCAGACCGGCGGCTTCAGCGACCTCCTCGTTGGAGGTGTCTTCGGTGGAGGAGTCCTCGTCGTAGGCCACGTTACACCGCCTGTTAAGCCGAGCGGGCAACGGGGGCGCGGTACACTAGTTCCGCAGCTTGAACCGCTCGTCCCGGCCGATGTGGAAAAGCCTAATAGAACCCTTGGCCCTCAATGGGGAAGGGCAGGAATGGGGGTGAATCAGTACAAGAAAAGCGATTGGGGCACCTCCGAAGGCCCACCCTCAACGCGCGGGGCCACTACCCCCACTCTGCCCGTCTCCCATCGAGGGCGACGGGTGCTGATCCATCTCTTGCGGAACATCCCCGATTGCCAGCGAGGGTTTCAGAAATGATCGCCCGAGTTCACCGTCAGATACGATGTCTCGAGGTCGAGCTTTCGCCGCATCGACGCCACCTGCCCCGCGCCCACCGCCGGCGCGCGCGAGCCCCAGCTATTGCGCAGATATGTCGCCACGTCGGCGGTCTGCTGGTCGTCCAGCTTCCAGGCGAAGCTTGGCATCGACAGCGGGGTAGGCCGCGAGGGCGCAGGCGCGGTGCGGCCGCCGGCCAAGATCAGGTGGATCAGGCCGTCCGGGTTGGTCTGCTGGGCCATGGTGTCGCCCTTCAGCGGCGGGAAATAGCGCGCCTGGCCATCCCCGCCCTCGAGGTGGCACGACGAGCAGGCATCGGAATAGATCGCCTCGCCCCGCTTCATGGCGGCCGCGTCTGGATCGGTGACGGTGACGGGCGGGCTGGACGGCTGGTCCTTCAGGTAGATGGCGATGGCCTGCAGATCGGCGCCGGTCATCAGCGAGGTGGAGTAGGACACCACCTCCGACATGGAGCCCGCCACCTGGGCGCGCGCGTTGCGGCCGGTCTTCAGGTACTCGACGATGTCGGCCGTGCTCCAGGCGCCCAGGCCTGTGCGGGGGTTGCCAGTGAGGTCCGGCGCGAGCCAGTTGTCCAGTTCGCCGCCGCGCAGGAACTGCCCCTTACGGTCGGCCTCCAGCAGGTTCTTCGGCGTGTGGCAGGCGCCGCAGTGGCCGAGCCCGTTGACGATGTAGGCGCCGCGATTCCACTGCGCCGACTTGCCAGCGGTGTCCTGGAACGGCGGCGCAGGGCGGAAGAACAGCAGGTTCCAGCCCTTGATCATGAAGCGGACGTTCAGCGGGAACGGCAGCTTGTTGGCCGGGGGGTTGTAGTTCACCGGCGGGATGGTCTTCAGATAAGCCAGCATGGCGTCGTCGTCGGCGCGGCTGGCATGGGTGAAGTTCGGATAGGGTAAGGCGGGATAAAGGTTGTGGCCCCCGTCATCCACGCCGTCGTGCATGGCGTGGTAGAACTGGTTCGGTGTCCAGTTTCCGATCCCGGTCTCCTTGTCCGAAGTGATGTTGGGCGAATAGATCACCCCGAACGGCGTGTTCAGGCCCAAGCCCCCTGCAAAAGGATCGCCGCCGTCGCGGACGTGGCAAGACACGCAGTCGCCTACGACCACTAGGTACTGCCCGCGCCGCGCCTGGGCGGCGTTGGGCAGGCTGTCGGGAACGGGCCGGGTCTCCAACTGGGTCGGGGTGTACGCCTGCGGACCCGAGGCGGTCATGCTCCCCTGGCTCAGCGCCAGACCGGCGAGGCCCAGCAACCCGGCGCCGGCCGTACTGGCCAATACGCCCGCGATCTTGAAGCGGCGGCTCACGGCGTCAGGCCTGCACCAAGGGACCAGGCGCCTTCAGGTATTGCGACTTGATCTGACCGACGGACAGGTAGGCCAGGGCCGCCAGCGTGCCGGTAGGGTTGTAGCCGGCGTTTTGCGGGAACAGGCCTGCACCGGTGACGAAAAGGTTGGAAACGTCCCAGCTCTGACCATACTTGTTGACCACGCTGTTAGTGGGGTTGTCGCCGGTCATGGTGCCGCCGGTATTGTGGGTGGTCTGGTAGGGGACCACGCTCCAGGAGCCCGTGCGCTTGTTCAGCTTGATCTCGCGCGGGTTCATGGCTCTTGCGATATCGGCCGCCTTGCCGGTGATATAGTCCGACATCTTGTGCTCGTTGTCGGTGAAGTCGAAGGTCATGCGCAGCATCGGCCGGCCAAACTGATCCTTGTAGGTGGGATCGAGGTCCAGGTAGTTGCCCCGATGCGACATCACAGAGCCATGGCAGCTGATGGAGAAGCTCTTCAGGTAGTTGTCAGCAGCAGCCTTCTTCCACTTCGCGCCCCACTTGGGCGTGCCTTCGGGGGTGTACATCATCTCGATCGGCCGACCGCCGGTGACCATGCCAGCGATGTAGCCGCCGCCGATGAAGCCGAGCCCGGAGTGGTCGAAGTTGTCACCGTTGAAGTCGTCGATCACCGTGGCCAGGGCGCCAGCGCCTATAAACGGGTTCATAATCTTATCGTCGAAGAAGACGTTGACGGAACTCATGGTCTGGTAGGCGTAGTTCTTGCCCACCACGCCCGTCTGGCTGACCGGATCATAGGGCTTGCCGATGCCCGACAACAGCAGCGTGCGCACGTTGTGCAGCACGTAGGAGGAGAGCACCACCATCTCCGCTGGCTGGAAGAACTCCTCGCCCGCGCTGTTGACGTATGTGACGCCAGTGGCGCGCCTGCCGGTGGAGTCCAGCTCGATCCTCAGCACCTCGCACTCGGTCCGGAGCGTGAAGTTCGGCTTGGTCATCAGGTAGGGCAGTAAGGTAGTCTGAGGCGAGGCCTTGGAATAATTTCCGCAGCCGAACTTCTCACAGAACCCGCAATAGGTGCACTCGCCGAGCTGTGCGCCCAGCGGGTTGGTGTAGGGCCGCGACATGTTGCCGGTCGGGTGCGGGAAGGGATGGTAGCCCAGCCCCGCGGCCGCCTTGCCAAAAAGGGTCGGCCCATAGGTCTGGTCCATGGGCGGGTTGGGGTACTCCGCCGAACGCGGCCCCTCGAACGGGTTGCCGCCCGGCATGATCTGGCCATTCAGGTTACCGGCCTTGCCGGTGGTGCCGCAGAGCCTGTCGAAGGTCTCGAAGTGGGGCTCAAGCTCCGCCCACTCCACCGGGTAATCCTGCACTGTCATGTCGTTAGCGGTGACCGCGGCCTTGCCGTAGCGCTCCAGGTTGTGGCTGTAGGCCTTCAGATCGGACGGCAGGAAGCGCCAGATCTGGCCGTTCCAGTGCACGCCGCCGCTGCCGACCCCTGTGCCGAGCAGGAATGAGCCCAGGTGGCGCATGGGCAGCGCCTGCTGGCTGGTGTTGTTTCGGATGGTTAGGGTGTCGGCGGCCACGTTCTGGAACAGGTGGTGGCGCCAAATGTAGCGCAGCTCGTCCTGGGCGAAGGTGGGCGCGAAGTCAGTCGGGGTGTCGCGCCAGGGACCGCGCTCCAGCGCCAGCACCTCCAGCCCCTCGTCGGCCAGCTGCTGGCCCATGATGGCGCCGGTCCAGCCGAAGCCCACCAGCACCGCGTCGACGGATTTGAGCCTGGTCGCCATCGGATCAGGCCTGCGACCAACCGGGGCGGCCCTTGAGGCCGACGGGCGCGAAGGGCACGCGCTCGCCGTGGCGGGTGACCCACTCCTTGTAGTCGTAGTGGGCGCCGGGAAACCCGATCATCTTCCAGGCCGCCATGTCCTTGTTGCCGCCATAGACGGGGTCGGACAGGTAGCCCTCCTTCACGTTCTGGAGGAACATGTCGAAGAACATCTTGGCCTCAACGGTCCCGGAGAGCTTGGCGTCGCCGCTCTCCAGCGCCTTGAGCACGGTGTCCTGGTCGTCGGCGCCCAGGCCGTGGAACACCTTGCCGTGCCTGTCGCTGGCCCAACTGTCGATGGCGGGGATGGCGGCGCGGTAGAGGCCCGCGGGCGAGAGGCGCGACTGGTAACCCTGTTCCGGCGTCCCCTTCGGCCAAGGGCCGCCGAGGTAATAGTGCTCCCCATGGCCGAAGCCGCCGGCCAGCTGGCGGTCAATGAAGAGGGGCACATCGGCCTCGGTTCCGCTCGGCCCCACCTCGTCCTTAGGAATCAAGCGGTCGACGGCGGCCTCGACGAAGGCGGCTTCCGCGGGATTGAACCAGACGTAGCCGGCCCCGCCCTGCGGCATAGGCGGGAAGTCGGCGGCGCCGCCCCGCCAGGGCATGGTGCCGGTGAAGCTCTGGGGCGGTCCCCCGAGTTCGCCGTCATGGCGAGCGCTGTCGGCTGCAGCCACCCCGCCGACGCTCGCCACCGCGCCGCCGAGCAGCAGCCGGCGCCGATCGAGAACGGTGCGCGAGGTGGGCTTGCCCGCTGGATTGCTCATGACGTCTTCCCCGGCCGGCTCGCCTGAGCGTAAGCGTGCGGACAGGTGGCCCGTTCCGCACAGGCGCCGCAGTGTGGACACGAACGCTGAACTACCGACACGCCTTCCACGCCGGCAATTTCGCCGACCTCGTCAAGCACGCCCTGCTGCTCGCCGTCCTGGGTCGGCTGACGCGGGAGGCCGAGCCGCTGACGGTGATCGACACCCATGCGGGCGCAGGGCTCTACGCCCTGCAGGATGAGGCGGCGCAACGCTCGGGCGAGGCGCGGGCCGGGGTGGCGCGGCTGATCGCCGATCCGTTGGCTCCCACGATCCTTAAGCCCCTGGTCGCTGCCGTAAGGGACTGCAATCCGCCGGGCCCGCTGCAGGTCTATCCCGGCTCTCCCTGGCTCGCCGTAGGCGCGCTCCGCCGCGACGACAGCTATGTGGGCTGCGAACTGCGACCGGACGACCACGGCGCGCTCACGGTCAACCTCGCGCCGCTCAGGGGAGGCCCTAGGGTCGAGCTGCTGCAGGCCGACGGCTACGACGTCGCGACCCAGTGGCTGGCGCAGGGCCGGGGGCGCACGCTGCTGCTCATCGACCCGCCGTTCGAGCGCGCCGACGACTACGCTTGCGTCGCCGAGCTGATCGCCGGCCGGCCCGATCCAGTTCGCCAGCCGGCGCTGATCTGGACGCCCCTGAAGGACCTGGAGACCTTTGACGCATTCCTCGACGTCCTGGAGCGGGCGAGGCCTGCGAGCCTGGTGGCCGCCCAGGCGCGCCTGCGGCCGCTGGACGATCCCATGCGGATGAACGGCTGCGCCGTGGTGCTGGTGGATGCGCCGGACGTGGAGGCCGAGGCCCGGACGGTCTGCGCCTGGGCGGCGGCGCACCTGGGCAGCCCAGGTGGCTGCGCCCTGGTGGACCGGCTGGCCGGCTGAGCTGCAGGCGGCCAGGTCGCAGGTGACTGCGCCGCTCGCAACCTGAGCCGTAAGCGGCCGTTACCCTGTCCTAGAGCGGAGGATCGCCGCATGATTAAGACCCTGCTTTCACGCTTGGCTCGCCTGCGGCCGACCAAACAACCAATCGCCAGGTCGCCGATGGCCAAGGTGCTGGAAACCAAGGCGGTCGACCCGATCGAGGCGTCGCTGCAGGCGCTCGGCCGTTCCCGCAAGGCCCAGGTGGCCCCGGCCTTGTTATTGGCCACAGGCGCCGGTGTCGCCTTCTGGTGGTGGACGCAGTGGGCGCAGGGGGCGGAGGAGAGCGAGGCGGCTGGAAAGGCCGGCCATGATAAAGCTCAAGACTAGGCCTCGCAGCCGCTTACGGCCAGCGGAAGCGGTGGTTGGTCAGGCTTCCAGCCGCTGGATCAACGCCTCGTGCTCCGCCCAGAGCGCGGCGGGCAAGCGGTCGCCGAACTGTTCGTAGGCCTCCGGGATAGTGGCGGCCTCTTCCTTCCAGACCGAACGGTCGACGTTCAGCAGCAGGTGGATCTGGTGCTCGCTTAGCGTCAGGCCGGAGGTGTCGAGAGAGTCGGGCGTGGGGTGGCGGCCGATAGGACTGTCCTGGGCCTCCGCCGTCCCTTCCAGCCGCTCCACGATCCACTTCAGCACCCGCGCGTTGTCGCCGTAGCCGGGCCACACGAATTTCCCGTGTTCGTCCTTGCGGAACCAGTTGACGAAGTAGATCCCCGGCAACTTGTCGGCCGCCGTCTTCTCGCCCATGGCCAGCCAGTGGGCGAAGTAGTCGCCCATGTTGTAACCGCAGAAGGGCAGCATGGCGAAGGGGTCGCGCCGAAGAGCCCCCAGCTTGTTCTCCGCCGCCGCCGTGCCTTCGGAGGCCACGTTGGAGGCCAGGAACACGCCGTGCTTCCAGTCGAAGGCCTCGGTGACCAGCGGCACAGCGGTGGCGCGCCGGCCACCAAACAGGATCGCGCTGATCGGAACCCCACGGGGGTCTTCCCATTCCGCTGCGATCGTCGGGCATTGGCCGGCGGGGACGGCGAAACGCGAGTTCGGGTGGGCTGCGGGCTCCTTGGAGTCGGGCGTCCAGCTGCGGCCGCGCCAGTCGGTGAGGTGGGCGGGCGGGTCCTTGGTCAGTCCTTCCCACCAGACGTCTCCGTCGTCGGTCAGCGCCACGTTGGTGTAGATGCAGTTGGCCTTGAGCGTGTCGATGGCGTTCTTGTTGGTGGCCTCGCCCGTGCCCGGCGCTACGCCGAAGAAGCCGTATTCCGGGTTGATGGCATAGAGACGACCGTCTTCGCCGAAGCGCATCCAGGCGATGTCGTCGCCCACCGTCTCGGCCCTCCAGCCGGGAATGGCCGGCTGCAGCATGGCCAGGTTGGTCTTGCCGCAGGCGCTGGGAAAGGCGGCGGCGAGGTAGTGCACTTTCCGCTCAGGGGAGGTGAGCTTCAGGATCAGCATGTGCTCGGCCAGCCAGCCCTCGTCCCGGGCCATGATGGAGGCGATCCGCAGAGCATAGCACTTCTTGCCCAGCAACGCGTTGCCGCCGTAGCCGGAGCCGTAGGACCAGATCTCCCGGCTCTCGGGGAAGTGGACGATGTACTTGGTCTCGTTGCAGGGCCAGGACACGTCCTTCTGGCCGGGGCTGAGCGGGGCACCCAAGGTGTGGACCGCTGGCACGAAGAAGCCGTTCTCGCCGATGGCGTCCAGCGCCGCCTGGCCCATGCGGGTCATCACCCGCATGGAGACCGCGACGTAGGCGCTGTCGGTGATCTCCACCCCATAGGCGCTGATCTTCGAGCCGAGCGGGCCCATGCAAAAAGGCACCACGTACATGGTGCGGCCCCGCATCGAGCCCTTGAACAGGCCGTCCAGGGTGGCGCGCATCTCCACCGGATCGGCCCAGTTGTTGGTGGGGCCGGCCTCGATCTCCTCCTTCGAGCAGATGAAGGTGCGGCTTTCCACCCGCGCCACATCCTTGGGGTCCGACGCCGCGTAGAAGCTGTTGGGGCGCTTCTCGGGGTTCAGCGGCTTCAAGGTGCCGGCGCTGACCAGCGCCTCGGTCAGGAAACGCCACTCTTCCTCGGAGCCGTCGCACCAGTAGACCTGCTCCGGCTCGGTCATGGCCGCGACCGCGCGCACCCAGTCCAGCAGCTTGCGGTTTCGGGTCGGCGCCCGGTCCAGGGCGCCGAGGGTGGTAAGGGTCAAGGGCGCTCTCCCAGGGCTGCAGCCGTTGCCAGGCGCGAAGATGAATGCCCTTCCCCAGGGCTGCGCCCACATTTGCAACATTGCTAGCTTTCCGTGGCGCGTTCATCAAGAGCCGCCGTTCAGGAGCCGCCCTTGAGCCTCGAAAACACCGCCGAGTTGACCACGCTGCTGGAGCGGATCGTTTGCGCGCTGGAGCGCTTGGCGCCGATCCCGCCGCCCCCCGCGGACTTCGCAGGTGCGATGCTGCACCGCTTCGACGCCGCCAGCCAGAGCTTTGCGGCCGCAGCAGACTTCCCTTTGCCGCTCGACCTTCTGCTGGGCGTGGACGCCCAGAAGGCGCGGCTGATGGAGGCCCTGCGCCGCTTCGCCGCCGGCCTGCCCGCCAACAACGTTCTGCTGTGGGGCGCACGGGGAACGGGGAAGAGTTCGCTGGTTAAATCCGCGGTGACCGCATTGGCGCGTGAGGCGCCGCTTCTGAAGCTGGTGGAGATCGAGCGGGAGGTTGTGAATTCCCTGCCAAACCTCTTCGCAACTTTGCGAAATCGACCCGAGCGGTTCGTGGTTTTGTGCGACGACCTCTCCTTCGAAGAAGGCGCCGGCGCGGCCAAGTCGCTGAAGTCGGCGCTTGAGGGAGGCGTATTCGGCCCGCCCGCCAACGTGGTGTTCGTGGCGACCTCCAACCGCCGCCACCTGATGCCCCGCAGCCACGAGGAGACCGACCGGCTGGCGGCGGAGGAGGACAGCGAGGAGATGATCTCGGCGTCGGACCGCTTCGGCCTTTGGCTAAGCTTCCCGCCCGTGGACCAGCCGACCTATCTGGCGGTGGTGCGGGCCTATGCCGAGCGGTTTGGGCTGGAGGCGGCGGAGCTCGACCGGCGTGCATTGCAGTGGGCGCAGCTGCGCGGCGGGCGCTCGGGTCGCGCCGCCTTTCAATTCATCCGCGACCTGGCGGGGGAGCAGGGGCGAGCGCTGCCGGTTTGATGTCGCGATGTGGATCGGGAGCGTCGTATCTTCCCCCTTCCCTTCGAAAGGAAGACGACGGCCTCAGTCCTGTTCGAAGATGCAGCGGGCGTAGCCGACGAAGTTGTCCGCAGTGCGCTGGGCGTTGTAGTGCGGCTCGCTGATCGCCTTAAAGGCGACCGCGTCGGTCAGAAGCATGAGGAGTTCGACTTTCTCAGCCGCCTCCTCCGCCGTCCAGCGGCCCGGCGCGCCGGCCTGGACGAGGGCGTAGAGACGCTCCGCCACGCTGGCGCGGAAGTCAGCCATCACCCGGGCCGTCCTAGGGTTGCGCGTGGCCTCGGACATGATCTCTAGCCACAGGATGCTGCAGCCGCGCTCGCTCATCCGCTCGATCTTGGCGCGCCAATGACGGAAGAAGGCGGGGAAGACGCCGGCGGCATCGTCCTCCACGGCGTCGAAGTCCGCCATGGCGGCGGCTACGTCGCGCTCTACGATGGCGGAGATGATGCCGTCCTTGCAGGGGAAGTAGCGGTAGATGTGGCCGACGCTCATCTTCGCGGTGGCGGCGATCTGGGCCATGCTGGTGCTGTGGAAGCCGTGCAGTCGAAAACAGGTCTCTGCAGCTTCCAGCACCTGCTTGATGCGCCGCGGCGCCGAGGGACGCTCCGAGCCCAGATTTTCTACGGCGACCACGTTAGATTCCTCCACATGCGGCGCCTGGCGGCGCTCTTGACCTGCGATACAGAAAGGGAATACCACGCCGCCGAGTGAGAATGAACGTTCAATTTCAGTTGGAGCGGGGGCGTCCGGCTCCCTTTTCATCATGACCCGAGCCCTGCCGGTTCCTTCGCCCTGGACCACGCGGCTCTGCGCCGCCATGAGTGTGATGACCCTCGCCTCCGCCTGCGCCAAGAAGCCCGCGCCTCCGCCGCAGGGACCGCCTCAGGTGGGATACGTCACCATCAAGGCGGAGCCCGTCACCCGAACTGCCGAGCTGCCTGGCCGCACCGCGCCGACGCTGTCTTCGGACGTGCGCCCCCAGGTGAACGGCATCATCAAGGCGCGCCTGTTCACCGAGGGTGGCGACGTGAGCGCCGGCCAGGTGCTCTACCAGATCGATCCCGCGCCGTATCAGGCGACGCTGGACCAGGCCAAGGGCACGCTGGCCAACGGCGAGGCCAACCTGACCACCACCAAGCTCCAGGCCGAGCGCTACGCCGACCTGGTGAAGATGAACGCGGTCAGCCGCCAGGACAACGACAACGCCCAGGCCACCTACCGCCAGGCCCTGGCCACCGTCCAGGCCGACGAAGCGGCGGTGGAGTCGGCGGCCATCAACCTCGGCTACACCAAGGTACGCGCCCCGATCTCCGGTCGGATCGGACGGTCCGCGGTGACCCCAGGCGCGCTGGTGACGTCGGACCAGACCACAGCGCTCGCCACCATCCAGTCGCTGAACCCCATCTATGTCGACGTGTCCCAATCCGCCGACGCCCTGCTCAAGCTGCGCCAGGCGCTCTCGGGCGGCCAGCTGGACCGGGCGCCCTCCAGCGCCCAAGTCAAGCTCGTGCTCTCGGACGGCACACCTTATACGGAGGCGGGCGTTCTCAAGTTCTCCGAGGTGACGGTGGACCAGAGCACGGGCTCGGTGACGCTGCGGGCCGTCTTCCCCAACCCGCACGACGTCCTGCTGCCCGGGATGTTCGTGCGCGCCATCCTGAACGAGGGCGTCTATCAAAACGGCATCCTAGCGCCGCAACAGGGCGTCTCCCACGACCCCAAGGGAGCGGCGTCCGCCTTCGTTGTGGGCGCGGACGGCGAGGCCCAGCCCCGGACGCTGACCACGGCCGAAGCCATCGGCGACAAGTGGCTGGTGACCAACGGTCTGAAGCCCGGCGACAAGCTGATCGTGGAGGGCCTGCTGAAGGTCCAGCCCGGTGTGAAGGTGCACGCAGCCCCCGCCGGATCGCCTGGGTCGGCGGCGCAGAGCTCCGGGTCGCCGCCGGCGGCCACGTCAGGGGCTGCCACATCCGGGTCCACGTCGGCCTCGTCGAGCGGCGGCTAAACTAGTCTGTCATGTCACGTTTTTTCATCGACCGGCCGATCTTCGCCTGGGTCGTCGCCATCATCGTGATGCTGGCGGGCGGTCTGTCGATCTTCAGCCTGCCCATCGCCCAGTATCCGAGCATCGCGCCACCCTCGGTCTCGATCACCGCGACCTATCCTGGCGCCGACGCCGACACGGTGACCAGCACCGTCACCCAGCCCATCGAGCAGCAGATGAAGGGGCTGGACCACCTGGAGTACATCTCCTCCACCGGCGACACCTCAGGCACCTCCACCATCACCCTGACGTTCGCGCAGGGAACCGACCCCGACATCGCCCAGGTGCAGGTGCAGAACAAGTTGCAGCTCGCCACCCCGGTCCTGCCCACCGAGGTGCAGCAGCAGGGCGTGGTGGTGGCCAAGGCCAGCAAAAACTTCCTGCTCGGCATGGCCGTCTATTCGACCACAGGCGAGCACAACTCCTCCGACCTAGCCGACCTGGTGAACAGCAGGCTGCTGGACCCGCTCAGCCGGGTGACGGGAGTGGGCAACACCGTGCTGTTCGGCGCGCAGTACGCCATGCGGATCTGGCTGGACCCCTACAAGCTCAACAACTACGGCCTGACCGTCACCGACGTGAAGGCCCAGATCGTCGCCCAGAACGCCCAGATCGCCTCGGGCCAGATCGGTCAGCTGCCCATCGCCGGCGACCAGCAGCTGAACGCGGTGGTCACCAGCCAGTCGCGTCTGCAGACGCCAAAGCAGTTCGCCGACATCGTGCTGAAGACCAACACTGACGGCTCCATAGTGCGCATGAGCGACGTCGGCCGAGTGGAGATGGGCCAGGACAGCTACGCCCTCACTGCCCGATTCAACGGCCATCCGGCGGGGGGCATGGGCATCCAGCTGTCTCCCGGCGCCAACGCGCTGAGCACGGCGCAGGCGGTGAAGGCCAAGGTCTACCAGATCGCCGCCGGCTTCCCGCCGGACGTCAAGGTCGCCTTCCCCTACGACACCACGCCCTTCGTCCAGCTCTCCATCGAGGATGTGGTGCGCACCCTGGTGGAGGCCGTGATCCTGGTCTTCGTGGTCATGTTCGTCTTCCTGCAGAGCTGGCGCGCCACCCTGATCCCCACGATCGCCGTACCCGTGGTGCTGCTCGGCACCTTCGGGGTGCTGGCGGTCCTGCACTATTCCATCAACACCTTGACCATGTTCGCCATGGTGCTGGCCATTGGCCTGCTCGTGGATGACGCGATCGTTGTGGTGGAGAACGTCGAGCGGATCATGGACGAGGAGGGGCTGTCCCCGCTCGAGGCCACCCGCAAGTCCATGCAGGAGATCACTGGCGCCCTGATCGGCATCGTGCTGGTGCTGACCGCGGTCTTCTTGCCCATGGCCTTCTTCGGAGGCTCGACCGGGGTGATCTATCGTCAATTCTCGGTGACCATCGTCTCGGCCATGGTGCTGTCGATCCTGACGGCCCTGATCCTGACTCCCGCGCTCTGCGCCACCCTGCTGAAGCCCCGCAAGGGTCACGCGAAGAAGGGCTTCTTCGGCTGGTTCAACCGCAACTTCGACCGCGGGGTGAAGGACTACGAAGGCGCGCTGAAGCACGTCACCAAAGCCTGGATCCCCTACGGGATCGCCTATCTGGCCATCGTCGCGGTTATGGCGGCGCTGTTCCTGCGCCTGCCTACCGGCTTCCTCCCCGACGAGGACCAGGGCGTGGCCTTCGTGCTGGTGCAGCTGCCGCCGGGGGCGGTGCTGTCGCGCACCATCGACGCCGAGAAGGCGGTCGAGCACGAGTTCCTGGTGGACCAGAAGTCGGCCGTAAAGGCGGTCTTCTGCATCGCGGGCTTCAGCTTCGCAGGGCAAAGCCAGAACGCCGGCCAATGCTTCGTGCTGTTCAAGCCCTTCGACCAGCGCCGCGGGGCCGCCAACAAGGCTCAGGCTGTGGTCGGCCGCTCGTTCATGGCCTTCTCCAAGGTGCGCGACGCCATGATCATCCCGCTGATCCCGCCCTCGGTGCAGGAACTCGGCAACGCCACCGGCTTCGACCTGGAGTTGGAGGACCAAGCGGGCCTGGGCCACGACGCCCTGACCGCCGCGCAAGGCCAGCTGCTCGGCATGGCGGCCAAGGACCCGGCGCTGACCAGCGTGCGCCCCAACGGCCTGCCCGACCAGCCACAGCTGAAGATCGACATCGACCAGCCCGAAGCCACAGCCCTCGGTCTCTCCATCGCCGACGTGAACGACACCCTCGGCACGGCGTGGGGCTCGAGCTACGTCAACGACTTCACCGACCGCGGCCGGGTCAAGCACGTCTATGTCCAGGGCGACGCCCAGTTCCGCGCCAAGCCGGACGACCTGAACGACTGGTACGTCAGGGGCTCCACCGGCGCCCTGGCTCCCTTCTCCGCCTTCTCCTCCAGCCATTGGAAACCGGGCGCCTCCCAGCTGCAGCGCTACAATGGCCAGCCCGCGCTGGAAATCCAGGGCCAGCCCGCGCCGGGGATCAGCTCAGGCGCCGCGTTGGACAAGGTCGAGGCCATGGTGAAGAAGCTGCCGCCCGGCGTCGGGCTGGAATGGACCGGCCTGTCCTACGAGGAGCGGAGCGCCGGCTCCCAGACCGGGCTGCTGTTCGGCCTGTCCTTCATCGTGGTGTTCCTGTCCCTGGCGGCTTTGTACGAGAGCTGGTCGGTGCCGGTGGCGGTGCTGCTGGTGGTGCCGCTAGGGATCATCGGGGCAGTGCTGGCGGTGACGGTGCGGGGCTTGGCCAACGATGTTTTCTTCCAGGTAGGCCTGCTCACCACCATGGGCTTGGCCGCCAAGAACGCCATCCTGATCGTTGAGTTCGCCGAAGGGGCGATGCGGGAGGGCAAGACCCCCATCGAAGCTGCGATCGAGGCTGGCAAGCTTCGCCTACGCCCGATCCTAATGACCTCGCTGGCCTTCATCGTGGGTGTGTTCCCGCTGGCCATCTCCAACGGAGCGGGCTCGGGCGGCCAGAACGACATCGGCACGGGCGTGGTGGGCGGGATGATCGGAGCGACCATCCTGGCGATCTTCTTCGTGCCGCTGTTCTACGTGGTGGTGCGCAAGGTCGCGCCCGGCAAGCCGCGCGCCGCTACGCCTGCCGACCAGATCACCGACGCCAACGTGAAGGGCGCCTAAGGTGGCGGCGTCCCCCATCCGGCGGCCGATCCTGCGCGGGGCGACCCTGGCGTTGAGTCTGCTGCTCGGCGGCTGCATCAGCCTGGAGCCCAAGTACGTCCTCCCGGCGCCGCCGATCCCGGCCGCCCTGCCCCAAGGCGGCACCTACGGCGCGGCTGAGCCGGCGCCCGTGGCCGCCCCTGACTTGGCTTGGCGCGACTTCTTCACTGATCCCAAGCTGCGGGCGATCATCCAGCTTGCCCTGGTCAACAACCGCGACCTGCGGGTTGCGATCCTCAACATCGCCGAGGCGCGCCAGCAGTACCGTATCCAGCGGGCGGCGTTGCTGCCGCACATCGACGCCGACGGCGCCGCAACCTACGAGCACATACCCGCGGCCCTTCTGGGCGCCACTACGGGGGCCACCGCTACGGGCGCCGGGACCGGAACCTCAGGGGTCGGCGGGACGACCGGCGTGACGAGCTCCACCGGCGTCGCCGGAACCACCGGCACGGTCAGCTCGAACCAGAGCATCTTCATCCGCTACTATTCGGCCACCCTCGGTGTCAGCGATTACGAGCTGGACCTTTGGGGCCGGGTGCGAAGCCTGACCAAGCAGGCGCTGGAGCAATACCTCTCCACCGACGCGGCCAAGCGGGCCACCCAGATCAGCCTGATCTCCCAGGTGGCCACCGACTATGTCACCTACGCCGCAGACCTCGAGCGGCTGAATACGGCCAAGGCGACGGTGAAGGCCGACACCACCAGCCTGCGGCTTACTCAGGCCCGCTTCAACGGGGGCGTCGCCTCCGAACTCGACATACGCCAGGCCCAGACCGCCTTGGAACAGGCGAGAGGCGATGTCGCCACCTACACCACCACTCTGGCGCAGGATGCCAACGCCGAGACCCTGCTGGTGGGCGCCGCCATCCCGCCGGACCTGCTGCCCGGCCCGCTGGACGACAATTTCGCCACCCTGGCCGACCTGCCGGCGGGCGTGAGTTCCGGGGTTCTGCTGCGCCGCCCGGACGTGGAGGAGGCGGAGCACACACTGCGCGCCTACAACGCCAACATCGGCGCAGCCCGGGCGGCCTTCTTTCCCACCATCCTGCTCACCGGATCGGGGGGCACCACCAGCCTGACGCTCGCCAACCTGTTCAAGGCGGGCACCGGGCTCTGGAGCTTCACCCCTACCATCAGCCTGCCGATCTTTGACGCCGGCCAGAACGCCGCCAACCTGCGGCTGTCCAAGAACCAGCGCGACGTGGCCGTCGCCCAGTACGAGCACGCTGTCCAGACCGCCTTCCGCGAGGTGGCCGATGCACTGGCCCAGCGCAGCCAGGTGGGCGAGCTGGTCGCCGCCAACCAGGCCTACGCCTTCGCCACCGGCCGCTCGCTCACCCTGTCCAACGCCCGCTATCAGCGCGGCAGCGACACCTACCTGAACACCCTCACCGCCCAGCTGAACACCTACACCGCCCAGCAGGCCCTGGTGACCGCCCGGCTAACGCGCGCGACCAACCTGATCGCGCTCTATCAGACGCTCGGCGCCGGGGTGCGGTGACCGCCTTCCTGTCTCTGCAGCAAGGTTATACTGGGCGTTAACCTCCGCCTTACTCTCCTGCATCCGGCCTGGAGACCCAGCGACGATCCTACCAGTCACGCCCATGCAGTTCGATGATCGAGAGCTGCGCTTCGTTCGGACTTTGGAACGGCTGCACACGGCTTTCAGCAGCCCGGCCATGATCAAGTGCGTGGAGGAATGCCTGGACGAGGCGACAAACCACATGATCGAGCGTGCCCGACCGTCATCGCGCTACGACGCGTAGGTCATCCCTGGACGGGGGGCGCTCAGTCGCCGATCCAGTCGGTCAGCCCCTCGCGCACGTGCACCTCACGCAGGGATGGGATGGCGCGCATCCGGCCGACATAGGCGCCCAGGTGCGGGAAGTCGGTGGCCTTTACCGGCATGGCGCGCGACCAGCGGGTGAGCATGGTCAGCAGGAAGTCCGCCGTGCTCAGCCGCTCGCCCACCAGATAGCGCCGCCCTTCGGCGAAGCGGACGTCCACCCGCGCCCAGATCGCCTGGATGTCGGCGCGCGCCCTCGCCTGCACGGCCGCCACCTGGTCCGGACCGGCCGGCTCATCGGGGTAGAACCAAACGCGGAAGGCGGGCTGAAGGGTGTTGGCCAGGAACAGCATCCACTGCAGGTAGTCCGCGCGCTCCGCCGATCCTACGGCAGGCGCGAGTCCCGCCTCGGGATGGCGCTCGGCCAGCAGCATCAGCAGGGCGGCCACCTCGGCGCGCGGGACGCCGTCCACCACCAGCACCGGCACGCGGCCGCTGGGGTTCAGCTTCAGGAACTCGGGCGAGCGCTGGACGCGCGTCTCGAAGTCCACCAGCTCCAGCTCGAACGGGACGCCGAGCTCGATCAGCATCCAGTGCACCGCCAGGCTGGCGGTGGAGGGCATGTAGTGAAGCCGGTAAGGCGCATCCTGCATCGGGGTCAGGTCTCCGGACGAGCCAGCACCAGGAAGCCGGTGACGTTGTCGGCCCGGTCTTGCACGTCGGAGCAAAGCACCTCCAGCCCCTATAGATCGGCCGCAGCGGCGGGCGCCACGACGGCGCGGGTCGCGTCCGGCGCTGCAGCCAGAGCTTTCGCCGCGCCAGCGGTGTCATAGGCCGGCTCCGCGGCCAGACCGTGGCGCCTCAGGAACTGGCCGCACTGTTTCAGGGCCATGGGGTGGCTGGCCACCGTGCGCACCCATCCTAGGTCAGCGCCCATCACGCCCATCAGATGCATGCGGATCGGCCAGGGATGCTCCGCCAGCACCGTAAGGCCGGACGCCGCCAGCAGCGGGCCCACCTCAGGCACAGGCCCAGCTATGGTGTTCTCGCTCGGAATGACGCCGAAAGCGCAGGCGCCGCTACGCACCGCCTCAAAGGCGTCTGTGAAGCTCACGTAAGGCTTGGGCTCGGCTTCCGGCAGCAGCGCCAGGCACGCCTCGTGACTGAAGGCGCCGTACGTCCCCTGGAAGGCGGCGCGGGGCCGCTCGCTCAACCGGCGAAGGCGGCGCGCAGCCGCTCCTGCTGAGACATCACCGGGTTGCTGCCGGCGTCGGGAGAGGGGGCGCGGTACATGCGGGTGTCCAGATGCGCCACACGCTCGTAAAGCCGACGCGAGCGGTCCAGCAGGCCGAGCAAGCCCATGGGCAAGGACGGCCCCCCCGCCTCGTCCGAGGTGATCGTGACGGCTTCGGCCTCCACGTCGGCGATCAGGTCCTCCGCCAAGGGCGTGCTGAGGCGGTAGCGGGCGTCGCAGGCCTCCACCGCCGCCATGTCGCCCTCGCGAACCGCGCGCTGGACCAGCAGCCAGGAGGCCACCTGCATCAGCTGGGTGGTCAGGCGCATGCTGAGGTTGGCGTAAGCCAGCGCAGCGCCGCGGGCGAGCAGCCGCGCCTCCTGCCGCCCGGCGCCGTCCAGATAGGCCGCGGTGTCCTCCACCAGCGCCATGCCATCCTGAAAAGTGCGGTCGAACAGGGCCGAGCGGGCGAAGTCCTGCACCGCGCCCGCCCGCGCGTCCACGCCCTGGTTCTGAACCGCCAGCTCGCTCATCCCATGTTCCTCAAGCAGGAGCGGCCCACATTGGCCAAGCCTGCCGATCCGGCGTGCAACGCCTGTGCCAGGGTGGCTGCGACGCGAGGTCCCACCGCGCTCATCTTTGGCCCAGCGAGAACAACGCGTCGGCGGCCTGGCGGCCGGACTGCTTGCGGCTCAGGGCGGCGCGCGTGCGCTCCACCTCGGCCTGCAGCCGTTCGATGCGGGCGTTCAGCTCCTCCACGCCATAGGCGTCCAGGTCCTCACGGGTGGCCATGTCCAGGTGGGCGCCTCGGGGCGCGCGGGGTGGGGCCGGTTCCTCCATGGGCTCAGATCCTGGTGCGATGGGCCGATGGGCGGCCGTGGGCCTAGGCTATGCTAGCAGACCGCTGGGCGAGGCACGAGAGAGGCGAGATGATGCAGGACCTACCCCGGCAGATGACCCGCATCGCCATCCGCGGCGGCCAGGGCGACCCCGAAGCGCTCCATCCAGAGACGGTGGACACCCCCGCTCCCAGGCCTGGTGAGATTCTGATCCGGGTGCAGGCGGCCGGCGTCAACCGCCCCGACCTGCTGCAGCGCCGCGGCGTCTATCCGCCGCCGCCTGGCGCGCCGGACACGCTGGGGCTTGAGGTGGCAGGCGAGGTCGTGGCGCTCGGTGAGGGCGTCGCCCGATGGCGGGTGGGCGATGCGGTCTGCGCGCTCCTCGGTGGGGGAGGCTACGCTCAGTACGTGGCGCTGGACGGCCGGCAAGCCCTGCCGATCCCCTCGGGCCTGGACATGGTCCAGGCCGCCGCCCTGCCGGAAACGGTGTTCACCGTCTTCTCCAACGTGTTCGAACGCACGCGCCTCCAGCCGGGCGAGACCCTGCTCGTGCACGGCGCCACCAGCGGGATCGGCGTCACAGCCATCCAGATGGCCCGCGCCTCCAACTGCCGGGTGATCGCCACCGGCCGTGGGGCCGCCAAGGCCGCGGCTGCGCTCAGGCTTGGCGCCGACCTCGCCATCGACGCCAGCACCCAGGACTTCGCGGCCGAGGTGAAGGCGGCGGGCGGCGCGGACGTGGTGCTGGACATGGTCGGCGGCGACTACCTGCCGAAGAACATCGACGCCCTGAACCCCGACGGCCGCATCGCCCAGATCGCCTTCCTGGCCGGCGCCAAGGTGGAGGTGAACCTGGCCGCCATGCTCGTGAAGCGCCTGACCCTCACCGCCTCCACCCTCCGCAGCCGCCCCGCCGAGGAGAAGGGACGGCTGGCCGCGGCCATTGAGGCGCGCGCCTGGCCCTGGGTCGCCTCGGGCCAGCTCCGACCGCCAGTGGACAAGGTCTTCCCGCTCGAAGACGCCGCCGCCGCCCACGCCTATCTCGAAGCGGGCGAGCACGTGGGCAAGGTGGTTCTGAGGGTGTAGGAACGCGTGTCCTTCGAAACGCTCCTTCAGGGGTCTTGCTGAGGAGGATACGGAGGATCGTGCACCCCGCGCTCACCTCCCATTAACCCTGAAGGGTGGACCAAGCCCTTGCTCAGGGTAGAAGGGCGGCCCCATGGCCATCGGCGTATTCGATTCCGGCATCGGCGGCTTGAGCGTGCACCGCGCCCTGGTGCAACGCATGCCCCAGGCCGACTTCGTCTACCTGGCCGACCAAGCCAACTGCCCCTACGGCGGCCTGCCGGGCGAGCAGATCGTGGACCTGGTGCGTCAGGGCTGCATCCGCCTCTTCGAAGCGGGCGTAAATCTGGTGATCCTGGGATGCAACACCGCCTGCGCCATCGCGCTCCGCCGCCTGCAGCAGACCTGGCTCCCCGGCCACCGCCAGACGCTCGGCCGACCCGTCAACGTCATCGGCATCATCGTGCCGACCATCGAGGCGGCCACGGGCCTTCCCTGGGAGCACGAGGCGGAACGGCGGGGCGAGCGGGTCGAGGCGGTGGACGTGGTCGGCATCTTCGCCACCCCCGCCACCGCCGGCAGCCGCGTCTACGAGATCGAGATCGACAAGCGCAGCCAGGACGTCGCCGTCTTTACCGAGCCCTGCTCCAACCTGGCCCGGCTGATCGAGGCCGGGGCGCCCCAGGACGAACTGGCCGCGGTGATCGACGCCCATGTCCACGCCCTCACGCTCCGCATCGGCCGCGAGCCGGACCGCGCGATCCTCGGCTGCACCCACTATGAGATCGTGGCCAACCTGTTCCGCGCAGCCCTGAAGCCTGGGACGCCCTTGATCCACCAGCCGGCGGCGGTGGCCGACGCCATGCAGCGCTATCTCGCCCGCCACCCGGAGTACGATTCCGGCCACAGCGGACGGCGCCGCTTCCTCACCACCGGTGAGCCCCGCACGCAGAATGGCCACGCCCAGACCTTCTGGGGCGAGCCGGTGCGGTTCGAAGCGGCCTGATCATCCTCCGCTGCGCGCCGGGAGACGATGAACACCGACCGTCTGCCGTAGCGCCTCGCCGAGCACCATGGCCGCGGCGACCACCACGTTCAGCGACCGCGCCCCCGGCGCCATCGTTAC
Source organism: uncultured Caulobacteraceae bacterium (assembly GCA_937863535.1). GTDB lineage: Bacteria > Pseudomonadota > Alphaproteobacteria > Caulobacterales > Caulobacteraceae > CAHJWH01. Next base: position 2,333 of record CALMGB010000062.1, on the reverse strand, counting down.
AACCAGCCGAGCATCCGCCGCCGCGTGCACGTCCTCCGGCGCGCCGGCGCTCTCGCGACCGACGAGCAGCGTGTCGTTCACCTGGTAAACGACATCGGTGTAGCGCACCGCACCCTGAGTGGTCAGCAGCAGCAGCCGGCCGTCAGACTGCTCAGCCAAGTACTCCGCCCACGAATCGTGGCGCCTCACCTCTGCCTGCAAGGCGTAGTCCATCGCCGCCCGACGCATCGCCCGATCACCTAGCGGAAAGCCGCAGGGCTCGATCACGTCCAGCCCCACGCCCAGGCAGGCGCATAACCGCATGGCGCCGCCGAGGTTTTGCGGAATGTCTGGTTGAAAAAGGGCCAGTCGCATTCTAATCGATCCCGGACGCGCGACACTTTTTGCGCCTAGCTGATCTTATGAGGCCGACGTGGTCGAAACGGCCAACGCCAATCCCACCGTAGAGCACGGTCACAGCGCCCAACCGGGCGACGAGGCCAGCCGCCGCGACTTCATCCATATCGCGGCTATCGCCACGGTGGGGGTCGGCGCTGTGGCCACCGTGTGGCCTTTCATCGACCAGATGAACCCTTCGGCCGACACCTTGGCCCTGGCTTCGGTGGAGTATGACCTGTCCAAGGTGCTGGTGGGCTCCACCGCCTCGATCAAGTGGCGAGGCAAGCCGGTCTTCGTGCGCCACCGGACGCCCAAGGAGATCGCCGAGGCGGTGGCCGACGACCACGCCCCCATGCGCGAGCCGGCCACCGACGCCAGCCGCCACAAACCCGGCAAGGCGGAGTGGCTTGTACTGATTGGGGTCTGCACCCACCTCGGTTGCGTGCCTAACATCGGCGGCACCTATGGCGGGTGGCTCTGCCCTTGCCACGGCTCCGTCTATGACACTGCGGGCCGCATTCGCGCCGGCCCGGCTCCCCTGAACCTGTTCCTGCCGGATTACGAGTTCCTCACGCCCACCAAGGTCAAGATCGGCTGATCCCTGCAAGGGGCTCAGGAGTAAAGCCATGAGCGGACATTCCACCTACGAACCCAGAACCGGCTTCGAGCGCTGGCTGGATGTGCGCTTGCCGATCGTGCGGCTGGGCTATGACAGCCTGATCGACTACCCGACGCCAAAGAACCTGAACTATTGGTGGACCTTTGGGGGCATCCTGGCCTTCTGCCTTGTGGTCCAGATCCTCAGCGGCGTGGTGCTCGCCATGCACTACGTGCCGAATTCCGCCATGGCGTTCAACAGCGTCGAAGCCATCATGCGCGACGTGAACTTCGGCTGGATGCTGCGCTACATCCATGCCAATGGCGCCTCCATGTTCTTCCTGGCGGTCTACATCCACATCAGCAGAGGACTGTACTACGGCTCCTACAAGGCGCCCCGAGAGGTGCTTTGGTTGCTTGGCTGCGTCATCTACCTGCTGATGATGGCCACGGCCTTCATGGGCTACGTGCTGCCTTGGGGGCAGATGAGCTTCTACGGAGCTGTGGTGATCACCAACCTGTTCTCGGCGCTCGACAGCGTGATCCCCGGCCTCGGCACCATGATCACAACTTGGCTGTGGGGCGGGTTCGCGGTCGACAACGCCACGCTGAACCGCTTTTTCGCCCTTCATTACCTGCTGCCCTTCATGATCGCAGGCGTGGTGGGGCTGCACATCTGGGCCCTGCATGTACCGGGCAACAACAACCCCACCGGCGTTGCCGTGAAGTCGAAAGAGGACACCATTCCCTTCCACCCGTACTACACGGTGAAGGACGGGTTCGCGGTGATCTGCTTCACCATCCTGTTCGCTTGGTTCGTGTTCTTTGCGCCCAACGCGCTTGCCCACGCGGACAACTACATCCCCGCCAACCCGCTGCAGACGCCAGCGCATATCGTGCCTGAATGGTACTTCCTGCCCTTCTACGCCATGCTGCGGGCGGTGCCGGACAAGCTGCTGGGCGTGATGACCATGTTCGGCGCCATCGCCGTCTTGTTCGTGGTTCCCTGGCTGGACACGTCCAAGGTGCGCTCCATGCGCTACCGCCCGGCGGCGCGCACCTTTTTCCTGCTCTTCATCCTGGTGACCCTGATCCTGGGCTGGTGCGGATCTAAGGAGCCGGACGACGTGGTCATCGCCACCGGCCACGACATCGCCGGCGATCCCACGGGCCTGTCGGTGACCGTGTTCTCGCGCTTCCTGGCAATCTACTATTACGGCTACTTCCTGGCCGTCCTGCCGCTGCTAGGCTTCTTCGAAAAGGCCAAGCCAGTGCCTGAGACTATCTCCTTCCCGGTCCTGTCCGCCGATGGCCACGGCGTGGCCATGCCGGCGGGCGCCGCCGCCGAAGCCTCTAAG
>CALMGB010000061.1 GCA_937863535.1 uncultured Caulobacteraceae bacterium | reverse complement strand
CGCCGACGTGCTCACCAAGCTGGTGAACCACCACCCCAACAGCCGCATCGATGAGCTGCTGCCATGGTCCTACGTGGCCTGAGAACAGCGCTTACCATTGTAACATTGTAGGAGGCCGCAATCCATTACGGCTGAAAAGCCGAAACCAGAAGCCCTGGTGATTTCTGTAGACCCACGCCTCCCAACAGGGCGCTACGAGATGCTGGTTTTTATCGAAGTCGCGGTCAAGGTGCCGCTGGGGACGGCCTGGCTCTACGAACCATGCACAATCCATTCGCGGTCTGGGACCCTCGTCAGGCCGCGATCTTCGCGCTCACGGTGACAAGCCTCTCCACGATGCGCTGTTCCCCGCCGGACGAAATACTTAGCCCGCGCGATCTGATCTGGTGAGGGGTCAAGCCCGTCGCGTTTTTGAGAAAGCGTCTAAAGCTTCGAGCGTCGGCATAACCGAGCTCAACTGAGATCGCTTCCACGCTCTCGTCGCTGGAAAGCAGCATGCCCGTGGCGGTCTCCACCAGGATATGCTCCCGCGCGCCCCGAAACCCTCCGTCCGACACCTGCAGCCGCCGCCTCATAGTAGAGCGGCTGACGTTGCGCTGCTCAGCCATCTCTTTGAGGCGAACAAATCCCTTCTTGTCGAGGTACATGGCAGGGTCGCGTACGCCACTGGAAGTCTGTACGTGGTCGAGCCAAAGTCGCAGCGCTTCCCAGATCACGTTGTCCCCTGCCTGCTGGTTGGACCGGGCTCCGAGCAGGCTTCGCGCGAAACGTAGGCTTGTAACCGTCCCGGCCCGGACCACGGCGCCGATGCCAAGGTGCCGCTGGCCTAAGCTGTAGTGGCGCGGATCGCGCAGACTTACGTCGATGACCGGCATCGAGTGCCCCAGGAAGTACATGCAATGCATGTAGAGCCAAGTTAAATAAGTCTCTTCAAGTTGAAGCCCATCCCCGTCGTAGCGCGCGTCCACTTGGACGCTTACAGTGGCATATTCCTGGCTTGTCTCAAGCTTGAACCGGGCTGCCGTCGACACTGTCTCGTAGAATTTTGCGACGGCGTTGATGGCCGCTTCTAATGAGCCGCAGCCGAGGGCTATGTTGAGGCTAAGGGCAGAGTGGCACGGTATGATGCTCGCTCTAGCCAAGCCGTGGGCGGCGTCCTCAAGGGCCGCAGTCGTGTTCATGCACAGCAGGATGGCTTGTGCAGGTCCGACTACGTCACGGTCGTCACCATGCTGCAGCTCTATCATGGACTGACCCATGAGAGAGTCGAACGAAATGCCCTGTCTGACCGCCCCGGCCGTGTGCCGGCGCAACCATTCGTAGGGGAGGACCCACATCGTGGGGCCACGCTATAACTCACTACCGTGCTTGTAAATGCGCCAGCCAGAGTCGACACGGTGACGAGATCAGGTCACCTGGGCCGAGGGTTGGTGATTGAACCGCCCGGGTTTGCCGGAGGCCCCAACTCCTGAGAGGACGGGGCCTCGACGAGCAAGACGACGAACAAGTTTCCCGCTGAGGTGCGCGAGCGCGCGGTGCGGATGGTGCTGGAGCACGAGGGGGATCATCCCTCGCGCTGGGCGGCCGTGGTATCGATCGCAACGAAGATCGGCTGCACGGCGCAGATGCTTCACGAGTGGGTCAAGAAGGCTGAGGTGGACGCCGGCAAGCGGGCTGGGGTTCCGACGGAGACGGCGGACAGGCTCAGGCGCTGGAACGCGAGGTCCGCGAACTGCGTCAGGCCAACGAGATCCTGCGCAAGGCGTCAGGCTATTTCGCCCAGGCGGAGCTCGACCGCCCGTTCAGACGATGATCGCCTTCGTCGATGATCACCGCTAAGGCCTACGGGGTCGAGCCGATCTGCAAGGTGCTGCCGATCGCCTCGTCGTCCTATCGCGAGCACTTGGCGCAGCGGCGAGATCCCGCCAAGCTATCGGCCCGAGCCTAGCGCGACCTGAAGCTGAAGTCCGAGATCGCCCGCGTGTTCGCGGAGAACTTCGCCGTCTAAGGCGTGCGCAAGGTCTGGCGGCAGCTGCGGCGGGAAGGGTTTGCCGTCGCTTAGCTCGCACCGTGGAGCGGCTGATGGGGGACATGGGCCTTCAGGGGGTGATCCGCGGCAAGACGGTGCGCACGACCGTCAGCGACAAGGCCGCGCCGTGCCCGCTGGACCATGTCAACCGCCGATTTCAAGCGTCCGCGCCCAAAAGGCTATGGCTGTCCGACTTCACTTACATCGCCACCTGGGCGGGCTTCGCCTACGTCGCCTTTGTCATAGACGCCTACGCCCGGCGTATCGTCGGCTGGCGCGCCAGCCGCACGGCGCACGCCAAGTTCGTCTTTATCAGACGGGCGTCGGGTTGCCAAACGGCCGTAACATCAAGCACAGGTTCAACTGATCCTCTCATCGAAGTGCTGTCGCGCCTGTTCGATCGACGGCCAGCTTGACCGAATCCAGTCCGTAAAAAGCCTCAGAGAGGGCAACATGCTTTGCCCCAACGGGCTGAGCTCATACTCCACGCGAGGCGGCACTTCCGCGAAATAGTGGCGTACCACAAGACCGTCCCGCTCCAGGTTCCTCAGGGTCAGGGTTAGCATACGCTGTGATATACCCTGCACGCCGTTCTTGACTTCGGAGAACCGCAGGCGGTTCTCGGGTGCCAGCGACAGGAGTGAGACGACGAGGATGGTCCACTTGTCGCCTAATCGCGTCAGGACGTCATGCGGCGCGCATGGCGTTAGCTGGATCCTTCGCGGCGCGAGGACGTGAGGTACTCCGGTGATCGACGACGACAAGGGTTACCTCCATGTGACCGGCGCACAGATCTGTGCCGTCTTGCGACGTCTCCGTAGCAGGATATTTTCGGAACACTCAAGGGTAACTGAAAGGAACTTAGGTGAGAGAGACTGATAGAAGGGTGCTGGTTTTCGGGGCAACAGGACAGCAAGGTGGATCTGTGGCCAAAGCCCTGCGCGCCCAAGGTTGGCACGTGAAAGCCCTAGTGCGCGACCCCAATAATGACAAGGCTCGGTCGCTGCTAGCTCAGGGAGTGGAGCTCGTACGGGGCGACCTAGCCAATGCGCCTTCGATCCTGGCGGCGATGGAGGGCGTCTACGGCGTTTTCAGCGTGCAGCCCAGCTCGGGCCAGGGCACCCTTTACGGAGTGTCTGACGAGGACGAGGTTCTGTACGGTCGGGCCGTCGCCGATGCGGCCGAAGCTCAGGGTGTCGAGCACTTCGTATATAGCTCAGTCAATGCTGCTGGTCCCACTAAGACCGGCATGGGGCATTTCGACAGTAAGATCACGATTGAGGCTCGTATCCACGATTTGGGCATGCGCTACACCATCATCCGACCGAGCGCCTTCATGGAAATCATGATGCTGCCGGGTCAAGGGCTTGACCAAGGGATGTTCTACTCCATCCTGCGCCCGGAACAGGCGATGCAGTTTATCGCAGTCGAAGATATCGGTAAGATCGTCGGAGGCATCTTCGCCGATCCTGATAGATTTGCGTCCAAAACCATCGAGATCGCAGGTGACGCAGCGACCGGAAACGAGTTGCAGGAGAAGCTGAGCCGCGCGGCGGGTAAACCGATCAGCTATCATCGCCTACCTGACAGCTTCCTTGAGCAGGACGCCTTCATTGGTGGCTTGGCTAGGCTAGTCGATGATGGCCGGCTCGCCGGCAACGCCGACATTGATGCGCTAAAGCAGGATTTCCCGGGTCTCCTGAGCATCGACCAGTGGCTCTCGGGAACCGGAAAGCAACTTCTTGAAGTAGCGCTTTTGACAGGAGGCGTTAGTCCGACGCTTCGCTGATGCGGTCGTACACAGAGCATCGCAATTTCTTACTCTGATGATACCTCATTATGTGCGTTGACCAAGACTAAACTCCTTTAGCGCCGTGACCAATGCGTGTTCCTGTACGGCGATGACAAGCTCGAAAGCTGCCAGAGAGTCCAAAACTACAAAAATGGCTATGTGCACACTCGCTGCGGTTACTTTCTCTTAAGTCTATGAGGAACGTTGCCGAAGATCAGACAGAGGCTCAATTATTTTTGTGGCGTAAGTCACCGAGGATTCACTTTCAGACTGTTCGAAGACAAGGGCAATCATCGTCTCCGTAGACGCACGCATTAAAGGTCAGGAGCTGGAATGGAGCTGCGTCAACTTCGACACTTCATGGCCCTAGCCGAGGAACTTCACTTTGCGCGTGCTGCGATGCGACTCGGCATGGAACAGTCCCCTCTGAGTCATTCGATTCGGAACCTCGAAGCTGAGCTGAACGTCAAGCTCTTCCAGCGGACCACTCGACGAACCTGGCTGACGCGAGCCGGTACCCGGCTTTACTCGGAAGCTAAGCGCATCCTTACAGACGTCGAGGTTGCGACGTCCTCGCTCCGCACAGAAGGGGACGGACCCCTACTGATACGGCTTGCGTTGGGCGAAGATTTGGCTGGCGAACCCTTCACTCGACTGCTGTTCGAGCTTGAACATTATCGATCTGAGGCCTCGGTCGAGGTGCGCGAGCTGTCTCAGGCGGAGGTCGCCCGACTCGTGCGCGATGGCGGAGCTGATGTCGCACTCACACTAGACGCTCGGCCGTTTGATGGTCTTGAGCAGCGCCGAGGCTGGGGCGAGCGGTTGATGCTCATCCTCCCGATCGGTCATCCGCTTGCTGAGCGCGATCAGGTAGACCTTGCCGAGATTGCCTCCGAGCGGCTGGCCTTGCCCCGCGTGAGCATCTGCCCGGGTTACCTTGCCCAGGTCGAGAACCTATTCCGGCTTCATCAGATCAATATCGACAACCGGGTCACCGTGAACCACTGGAACACCGCCGTCAGCTTCGCAGCGACAGGCCGAGCGGTCGCGCTTTGCCCGTCGTCGTTCGTGAGCGGCGCCACTTCTGTCGCCGTTGTACCCTTGGCCTCGCCCGACGCTGACCTTGTGACCTGGATTCTCTACTCAGGCTTAGAGGACTCGCCAGCAGTCTCACTTGTCCTAGAGATCGCAGCGCTCATCGATGCCGACGTGCCGTCTGCGGCGGGTCGGGGGGCGGCCGCCTGACGTACGCGCCGGAACCCGCGGTCGCGCTCCATGAACGCCGCCAGCATGTGCGGCGCGAGCGCGACGGCGTCGACGGCCTCGCCATACGCCTTGCCGTAAAGCTCCGCATAGCGGTCGAGGTTCGTCTTGACCGCGGCCGAGACGGTGATCGTCAGCCTGACCGTTTCGGTTTTCGGCAGCGGCCCGAGCCGCAGTTTCCCCGTCATTGGGTCTGCTCCGCGCTGCGCATTGTGGCCTCGGCCCCGTAAGGCCGCAGCACCAGATCCTTGTTGACGATCACCCGCACCGGGAACCCTGGCCTGACCGTGAGCGTCGGCTGGACGTTCAGGTTACGACGGGTGATCTGCTGGCCGACCTGGTTCAGGCTGTCCTCGGCGCTGCGAGAGGTCGCGACCACCACCGTTTGCTGACCCGTGCCGCTCAGGCCGTCGTTCTGAGAGCCAAGCTCCGCCCCGACGCCTAACAGCGTGGAAAGAGCCGCGCCTGCCAGGAGCTTGCCCCAGTGATTGTCGACGCGGTCCTGCACGCCAGCATAGCCCTGAGGGTCGGTCGCTGGAAGCCGGTCGAGGACGATGGAGGCGCCATCGGGCATGACGATGCGGTTCCAGACCAGCAGGATCCGGCTCTGCCCGTAGGTGACATGGCTATCGTATTGGCCGAGCAGGCGGGACCCCTGCGGGATCAGGAGGGTGCGGCCGGTCACGGTGTCGTAGACGGGCTCGGTGATGGTGGCGATGCACTCACCCGGGAGGTCCGAGTTCAAGCCGGTGACCATGGCTGCGGACAGGAGCGTGCCCGCCATGAGCTGATACGGCGAGGCAGGTGTTTGCAGGAGCTGGTTGGAAACGACCTTGGTCTCCGTCGCCGCGCCAAGGAACGCGGCCTTCTGATCCTGGCCGTTCTGCGCCAGGGCTTCGTCGGCATGGGTGTTGTTGGCCGGCCGTGTCGGCTTGACCAGGATGTGCACGCACTCGTCTGAGCCCTTGCCGGACGTGGTGTTACCGATGACCCAGCGTACGGTGTCGCCCGCCGACACTGAGACGAGCTGTTCGCCGGCCTCAAGCGTGACATCGGTCACCTCGCCCGGGCTGGTGTAGAGCTGGTAGAGCGCGCCGGCCGCGAATGGCCAGACCTGGGTGGCGTTCAGATAGCCCCAACGCGAGGGCTGCACCCGGGCGGCGGCGTTGGCCTGGGCGATGCGTACGCGAGGATCGACCGGCTCGTTCGGTGTGACATGGACCGGCATCGGCTTCAGCTGTCCGGGCAACGGCAGCGTGACCGGCGCCTGGACGATCTCGACCGGCTTCGGAGGATCGACCACGGGCGTCGCCGCGACGGCGGGTGTGTCGAGGCTGATCTGCGGCGCGGGCTTGGCGTGAGCGCAGGCGCCAAGAGCCAGAAGGCAGCCGCCGACGGCGAGCTTCTCCGACATCCGAGCGGTGCGAACGTGAGCGATCATGAGGTCCTCCTTCATGGGCCAACCCCGCCGAGCTCGCGGCTCCAGTTCAGGCCGTTGACGTAGATGCCCAGCGGGTTCTTGCGCAGGCGCTCCTCGGTGGTGGGCGGCTGCAGCACGATGGCGAGGATGCCGGTCCATCGGTCGGTGGAAGTCAGCGCGCCCTGATCGTAGCGGCGCTCGATCCAGCGGACCTGGAAGCTGTCGGAAGAGGCGCGGACCACGCTGGTCACCTCCACCGCGATGGTCTGCTTGCCCACGTTGCCGAACGGGTCGTTAGACCGGGCGAAATCGTTCAGGGCGGCTGCGCCCTTGTCGGTGGTGTAGTCGTAGCCCTCGAGCCAGTCCTGACGCAGGACGATGGGGTCGAGCGGCAGCGAGCGCACGTCGTTGATGAAGCGCGCCAGGTGGTAGGCAATCTGGGCGTCGGTCGGATGGTAGGCCTCCGCCGCCGCGCCCACCGCATGCACGTCGCCGATGTGGTCGACCTCCACGACATAGGGCGTGATGGTAGACCGGCCGGCCTGCCAGACCAGGCCGCCCGAACTGATCGCGGTCAGGGCCAGACAGCCGAACGCCATCATCCGCCAGTTGCGGGCCTGGGCCCGGGCCGATCCCAGCCGCTCGTCCCAAACCTGTGCGGCGCGCTGGTAGGGGGTCTCGGGCTCAGGCGTGATCGAGTAGCGGACACCCGCTCGCTTGAAGGGCATGTCAGATCTCCTCGTTCAGTTCGGGACCGGCGCCCGCGCCGCCGTGGTCGCCGGACCGGATGACATGCGAGGCCGTCTCCACCCCGCGGCGCATGGACTCTCCGCGGCGCATGTTGCGGGCCCAACTAGGCTCTCCGTTCTGGTCCGAAGCGGCGGCACCACTGGATGACGGGCTCTGCGTGCCGGCGGACCCGCCGCGCCACGCACGTTGTGCAGCTGAGCGGACGCCATCGCCGGCGTTCTTCGCCCCTGATCGAGCGACGCCAGCGAGGCCCGCGCCCATGGCGCGCGCGCCGGTCGCGCCTGAGGCGCCGGCGGCCTCGCCGTAGG
>CALMGB010000060.1 GCA_937863535.1 uncultured Caulobacteraceae bacterium | reverse complement strand
AGATAGACCTGAATCCACCTTAGCCAGGCCGCCAAACTGTCCGAACAAAGGGGTCTACCTCAGGATGCGCCAGACGCCAGACGCTCCAGAGACCCTGCCGATGTAAGACAGCGTTTCGCCCAGCGCGAGAAGTCGGCCTGAGGCTTGCGGGGGGATGGCTGCGTGTTCCGCGATGGGACGCGTCTCGAGGGCTGGCGATGAGCGCTGATATTGATCTGCAGTTAGGAAAGCGGTTGCGTCGCAGGCGACGTCTTCTGGGTCTTACTCAAAGCGACGTCGCGGGGAGGGTCGGCATCCGGTTCCAGCAAATCCAGAAGTACGAGTGCGGCGGCAATCGCATCTCCGCTGCTCGGCTGTGGCAGTTCATTCAGGTCTTGGACAAGCCGCCAACCTATTTCTACGATGGTCTGCCGCCCAGCGAAACCGTTGGTGTGGCGGCGGCAAGCCGGAGCCGCTCGGTTGCAGGCCGCCCGATGGCGTCCGAAGGAGCCTCTGCCGGTCAGATTGACGCATGCATAAACAATTATTAGTCCATTTATCCTTTCTGGCTGCGCCCGTCAGAGCATCCTTGCTTTGACCTGCCGAGTGGCGCGATAGAAGGACGTTTTGCTGGAGAGCGGCGTGCGACAACCCATAGTGGACATGTCGAACGAAGAAGCCGCCAGGTTTGATGAGGCGTTTTGGCGCTTCGTTGAAACTGCCTTGACTCGGGCTATCGAACCGTTCGTCAAGCTCGAAGCAAGCGCATTGCTGAAGGGACAGCGTCGGACGGCCAGCTTCGACTGCCTCGACGTGCTAAGGCAGTTTCAATCCTTTCGCTTGGCCCACTGCGCGGGAGCATAACTTTCTGAGAGGAGGTTTGTCATGGGATGGCCCGAAGGACTTCCCGGTGTCGATTATGGACAACATAGCCAGCATGGCCCTGCCCAGCCAAGGGCTGAACGCCCACTGGATCTATCTAGATTAAGCGAGCGCCTGCGGTTGGCGCTGGGGCTGCCTTTGTCACGGCCCTTCCACCGACGGGTCAAGACATTGGAGCCGTCAGAGCGGGATCAGTGAAATGTTCATGTCCCGAAGCAGGCCGCTCTGGTCTGCTCCATTGGTCCTCCGGCTTGACTGCCGATAGTTGCCACTGCGAAGCCGACGCTGACAGGTTGGGTAGAAAACCCGGCACTGTGGCGGGCCTAGCGTCGGGTCTAGATCGCCCGCGACAACCTCCCTACAACGCGCGCAGGCAACCTCCCCGCGTGCTTCAACTCAAGCCTCCGTGACATATGGGTCTACGCGGCAGAGCGCCTGCCGGTAACTCGGATGCATCTCTAAGAGCCCATCCGGGAAGAAGTTGAGTCAGGTGAGTCGGTTGTGATTCACTAGGGCGCTTGATTCGGAGAGCGCCCATGTGGAGGCCAGAGCATCGTCGTGCAGCGGATCGTCGAGGTCTTCGCTATCCCAGCGATCTGAGCGATGCGGAATGGGCGCTGGTGCAGCCGTTGATCTCCCCGGCCAGGCGGGGTGGCCGTCCGCGGAAGGTGAATGTCCGTGAGGTCTTGAACGCGATCTTCTACGTTCTTTAACGGGGTGTCAGTGGGCGGCGCTACCTCGCGACCTTCCTCCTCGCGGCACCGTTTGGGACTACCTGGACCTGTGGGACTGGGACGGCACGATCTTGCGTATCCACCACGTGCTCTACGTGGAGTGTCGGGAGAAGGCGGGCCGCGAGGCGAGCCCGACGATGGCGATCATCGAGGCGCAGAGCGCCAAAGGCGCTGTAAAAGGGGGCTCTCGCTTGACCCACAAGGCTTGATGCGGGCAAAAAGGTCCTTGGGCGCAAGCGCCACGTCCTCGTCGACACGCTTGGCCTTCTGCTGAACGTCGATGTGCATCCTGCCAGCGTGCAGGATCGCGACGGGGCGCAAACCCTGCTCCGAGACGCCCGCAAGCGCTTCCCGTTCATCGAGCGCATCGTCGGCGACGGTGGCTACCAGGGACCGAAGATGGCCGCCCTGGTGAAGAAGACGGGAGCCTGGACGTTGCAAATCGTCAAGCGCTCGGACCTCGGCGGCTTCGTCGTGCTGCCCAAGCGCTGGATCGTGGAGCGCACGCTGGCCTGGATCAGCCGCAACCGGCGTCTCTGCCGCGACTACGAGCGCCACGCCCGCAAGGTCGTCGCCTTCGTCCGCCTCGCCATGATCCGCATCATGCTCAGGCGGGCGACCGCAACTCCTTCAACCTAGATTCTAACTTCCCGGATGGGCTCTAAGGATCGTTCAACTTCGTTCGTGTTGGATGTACGCTTCCTGGACTACGGCGGTCAGCGCCTTCTCAGCGAGACGACGAGGCTCCAAGAAGCCGGGGAAGTAGCTCCCCTTCCTCAGCTTGGGGATGCGCAGCTCCACCGTGCCGGCCCGGGTCTCCCAGTCCCGCTCGCGGTAGCCGTTGCGCTGCACCAACCGCTCGGCGCTGTTGGCTTCGCCGCCCTTCGGGTCTCGCCGTGCGCCGCCCCGGTCAGGCCGCCCACCTCCAGCTCCATCAGCCGCTG
>CALMGB010000059.1:9266-9700 GCA_937863535.1 uncultured Caulobacteraceae bacterium | reverse complement strand
GCGCCGTCTCAGGCGCGACGGCGGCGACCGGCGCGCCCGCCGGCGACCGCTGGGCGGTGCAGGGGGAGGACGAGGGCCAGGACGGCGTGCGCAAGTTCCTGCGGGCCACCGTGGGGTGCTCGCACGCCGACTACGTCGGGCTGAACGAGCAGGAGCGGAACGCCTGCGATCGCCGCTTGGGGCAGGAGGCGCGCAGCATCGGCATCCCCGCCGACCGGATCGCCGGCTTCATCGCGGCGGCCGAGGCGCAGGAGCGCCGGCGCGCCGACCGGACGGGCCCGATGAAAGACCTATTCGTGCCCTGCACCGGGCCGGGGTCGAACCTGGACCGCAGCTGCATCAACATGACGAGCAAGCATCCAGAGGACGAGCCATACTGAACTCTTCTCCTCTGCAAAGCGGGGAAAGTGGCGCGGCGCGGACGGCGCCGTGAC
>CALMGB010000059.1:0-9256 GCA_937863535.1 uncultured Caulobacteraceae bacterium | reverse complement strand
CGCGGCCGGTACGTGGGGGAGTCGCCGTCGGTGAGTTGGTCCACAGGCGCCGGGGACGCCCCTCGCCAGGCTTCCCCTAGTCCCCTCACCCCGCTCCGCAGGGGAAGACAAAAGGACTTCGGCACACAAAGAAATGGCCCGGGAGATTGCTCTCCCGGGCCACCTTTATTCAACCATAGCGTCCGCGGATCACTCCGCCGGAACAACCTCGTCGCTCGGTGAGAACTCCAGCTCGGCCGGGAAGGCCTCCAGGGCCTCCTCGCGCTGAGCCGTGAGCTGCTCGTCGCGCTGGGCGGCGATGCGTTGCAGGCCGCGGAGATAGGAGCCGGTACCCGCCGGGATGAGGCGGCCGACGATGACGTTCTCCTTCAGGCCCTCCAGCGTATCCACCTTGCCGTTGACCGACGCGTCGGTGAGCACGCGGGTGGTCTCCTGGAACGAGGCCGCCGAGATGAACGACTTGGTCTGTAGCGAGGCCTTGGTGATGCCGAGCAGGACCGGCTGGGTGACGGCCGGGCGGCCCCCACGCTTCTCGGCCTTGGCGTTCTCGACGTCGACTTCGGTCTTGTCCAGGTGGTCGGACCGGATCAGGCCGGTGTCGCCGGGCTCCATGATCTCGACCTTCTGCAGCATCTGGCGCACGATCACTTCGATATGCTTGTCGTTGATCGGGACGCCCTGCAGGCGATAGACCTCCTGGATCTCGTTGACCAGGTATTCGGCCAAGGCCTCGATCCCCAGGATGCGCAGGATGTCGTGCGGATCGGGGTTGCCGTCGATGATGTATTCGCCACGGGTGACGAAGTCGCCATCGTGCACAGAGATGTGCTTGCCCTTGGGGATCAGGAACTCGACCGTCTCACCGTCTTCCGGGGTGATCTTGATGCGGCGCTTGTTCTTGTAGTCCTTGCCGAACTCCACCTTGCCGGACATTTCGGCGATGATGGCGCAATCCTTGGGCCGGCGGGCCTCGAACAGCTCCGCCACCCGCGGCAGGCCGCCGGTGATGTCGCGGGTCTTGGCCGATTCGGTGGGCAGGCGGGCCATGACGTCGCCGGGCTTCACCTCGTCGCCGTCGCCGACGGAGAGCACCGCGCCTGCGGGCAGCAGGTAGCGGGCGTCGCCGCCGTTGGCCAGCTTCATATAGGCGCCGTCCGCGTCCACCACGCTCATGGCCGGCCGGAGGTCTGAGCCACGGGGGCTCGCCCGCCAGTCGGCCACCACACGGTTGGCGATGCCGGTCGCTTCATCGGTTTCCTCGCGGATGGAGAAGCCGTCCACCAGGTCTTCGGTCCGGACCTTGCCGCCCACCTCGGTGATGATCGGGGTGGTGTAGGGGTCCCAGTCGGCCAGGCGCTGGCCGCGCTTGACCTTGTCGCCCTCGGCCACCTTCAGGCGCGCGCCGTAGGGGACCTTGTAGGATTCGCGGTCCTTGCCGTCGACCTGGACCACCACCTGCATGTTGCGGTTCATGGCGATCAGGTCGCCAGCGACGCCGCGGACGGTGGAGCCCATGGCGAACTTGATCACGCCCTCGTTGGTGGCCTCGAAGAAGGACTGCTCGGCCACCTGGGCGGTGCCGCCGATGTGGAAGGTGCGCATGGTCAGCTGGGTGCCGGGCTCGCCAATGGACTGGGCGGCGATGACGCCCACCGCCTCGCCGATGTTCACCCGCGTGCCCCGCGCAAGGTCACGGCCGTAGCAGGCGCCACAGGCCCCGATCTCGGCCTCGCAGGTCAGGACCGAACGGACCTTGATCGACTGCACGCCAGCCTTCTCGACCTTGTCGATCATCACCTCGTCGAAATAGGTGTCCGCCGGGCAGACCAGCTCGCCGTTCGGGTCCTTCACGTCCTCGGCCGCGGAGCGGCCCAGCACGCGCTGGCCGAGCGAGACCAGCACGTCGCCACCCTCCACCACCGCGCGGATGGTGATGCCGCGGGTGGTGCCGCAGTCCTCCTCGGTGATGATGCAGTCCTGCGCCACGTCCACCAGACGACGGGTCAGGTAGCCCGAGTTCGCCGTCTTCAGTGCGGTGTCGGCCAGGCCCTTGCGGGCGCCGTGGGTGGAGTTGAAGTACTCCAGCACGGTCAGGCCTTCCTTGAAGTTGGAGATGATCGGCGTCTCGATGATCTCGCCGGACGGCTTGGCCATAAGGCCGCGCATGCCGCCGAGCTGCTTCATCTGGGCCTGCGACCCGCGCGCGCCGGAGTGAGCCATCATGTAGATGGAGTTGATCTCAAGCTCGCGGCCGTTCTCGTCGGTCGGGGCCTGGCTGATCTCGCCCATCATCTCGTCGGCAACCTTGTCGGTGGCCTTGGCCCAGGCGTCGACGACCTTGTTGTACTTCTCGCCGCGGGTGATCAGGCCGTCGGCGTACTGCTGCTCGTACTCCTTGGCGAGATCCCGGGTGTCCTGCACCAGCTGGGTCTTCTTGGCGGGGATGACGATGTCGTCCTTGCCGAAGGAGATGCCGGCCTTGGCGGCCTCGCGGAAGCCCAGACCCATGACCTGGTCGGCGAAGATGACCGTCGCCTTCTGGCCGGTGTGGCGATAGACGGCGTCGATCAGGTTGCCGATTTCCTTCTTGGTCATCGGCTTGGCCACCAGGCGGTGACCGATCTGGGGATGATGCGGAAGCAGCGCCGCCAGCTTCATCCGGCCAGGGGTAGTGTCGATCACCTTGGTGACCAGCTTGCCCTCAGGGTTCATCTCCTGGAAGCGCGCCTTGATCTTGGTGTGCAGGGTGACGACGCCCGCATCCAGCGCCGCATCGATCTCGCCGAGGTTGGCCATCAGCTTGCCCTGGCCCGGCTCGTTCTCACGCGCCAGCGACAGGTAGTAGAGCCCCAGCACGATGTCCTGCGACGGCACGATGATCGGGCGCCCGTTGGCGGGGCTGAGGATGTTGTTGGTGGACATCATCAGCACCCGCGCTTCCAGCTGGGCCTCAAGGCTCAGCGGGACGTGAACGGCCATCTGGTCGCCGTCGAAGTCGGCGTTGAAGGCGGCGCAGACCAGCGGGTGCAGCTGGATGGCCTTGCCCTCGATCAGCTTGGGCTCGAAGGCCTGGATGCCGAGCCGATGGAGCGTCGGCGCGCGGTTCAGCATCACCGGGTGCTCCCGGATCACCTCCTCCAGCACGTCCCAGACCTGGCCCTGCTCGCGCTCGACCATGCGCTTGGACTGCTTGACGGTGCCCGACAGGCCCTTGGCGTCCAGCCGCGCGTAGATGAAGGGCTTGAACAGCTCCAGCGCCATCTTCTTGGGCAGGCCGCACTCGTGCAGCTTCAGCTCAGGCCCCACGGTGATCACCGAACGGCCGGAATAGTCGACGCGCTTGCCGAGCAAGTTCTGGCGGAAGCGGCCCTGCTTGCCCTTCAGCATGTCGGCCAGCGACTTCAGCGGCCGCTTATTGGCGCCGGTGATGACCCGGCCGCGACGGCCGTTGTCGAACAGGGCGTCCACCGCCTCCTGCAGCATCCGCTTCTCGTTGCGGATGATGATGTCCGGCGCGCGGAGCTCGATCAGGCGCTTCAGGCGGTTGTTACGGTTGATCACCCGGCGATAGAGGTCGTTCAGGTCCGAGGTGGCGAAACGGCCGCCGTCCAAGGGTACCAGCGGGCGCAGTTCCGGCGGGATGACGGGCACCACCGTGAGGATCATCCACTCCGGCTTGTTGCCGGATTCCATGAAAGCTTCGAGGATCTTGAGGCGCTTGGAGGCCTTCTTGGCCTTCATCTCGGACGGGCTGTCGGCCAGCTCGCCGCGGTGGCGCTCGGCGTCCTTCTCCAGGTCGATGGCCATGAGCAGGTTGCGCACGGCCTCCGCGCCGATCTCGGCGGTGAAGCTGTCGTCGCCGAACTCGTCCTGGTAGCGCATGAAGTCGTCTTCCGAGAGCAGCTGGTGCTGCTTCAGCGGCGTCAGGCCCGGCTCGGTGACGATGTAGTTCTCGAAGTAGAGGACCCGCTCGATGTCCTTCAGCGGCATGTCGAGCATCAGGGCGATGCGGCTCGGCAGGCTCTTCAGGAACCAGATGTGGGCGACAGGCGAGGCCAGCTCGATGTGGCCCATCCGCTCGCGCCGGACGCGGGCCAGGGTGACCTCCACGCCGCACTTCTCGCAGATGATGCCCTTGTACTTCATGCGCTTGTACTTGCCGCACAGGCACTCGTAGTCCTTGGTCGGCCCGAAGATGCGGGCGCAGAACAGCCCGTCCCGCTCCGGCTTGAAGGTCCGGTAGTTGATGGTCTCCGGCTTCTTGATCTCCCCGAACGACCACGACCTGATCTTCTCCGGGCTGGCCAGCGAGATGCGGATCTGGTCGAAGGTCGGCGCCGCGACCACCGGGTTGAAGATATTGAGGACTTCCTGGTTCATTGTGTTTCCAGTTCGTCTGAGGACCCGCTGCGGGGCCGGCCTCGCCCTTCGACAAGCTCGGGAAGAGGCCTAATTGATGGGATTGGGACGGCTGCAGGGGTCTGCGCCGTTCCTTTGCTCAACGCGGGCGATGGAAAGCCTCATCCTGAGCTTGTCGAAAGACGAAGGCTCTCCACCCGCCACCTATCAGCTGTTCTCCAGCTCCACGTTCAGGCCAAGCGAGCGCATCTCCTTGACCAGCACGTTGAAGCTCTCCGGGATGCCTGCCTCGAAGCTGTCGTCGCCGCGCACGATCGCCTCGTAGACCTTGGTGCGGCCGGCCACGTCGTCGGACTTCACCGTCAGCATCTCCTGCAGGGTGTAGGCGGCGCCGTAGGCTTCCAGCGCCCACACCTCCATCTCCCCGAAGCGCTGGCCGCCGAACTGCGCCTTGCCGCCCAAGGGCTGCTGGGTCACCAGCGAATAGGGGCCGATGGAGCGGGCGTGGATCTTGTCGTCCACCAGGTGGTGCAGCTTCAGCATGTAGATGTAGCCGACGGTGACGGGACGCTTGAACGCCTCGCCGGTCTGGCCGTCATAAAGTTGGCTCTGGCCGGTGCGCGAGAGCCCCGCCTTCTCCAGCAGGTCCTCGATGTCGCCGATGTGCGCGCCGTCGAACACGGGCGTGGCCATTGGCACGCCCTTGCCGAGGTTACGCGCCAGTTCGACCAGCGCCTCCTCATCGTCGGGCAGCGGGACGTCCGGCCCGTAGATGTCGGTGAGCTTTTCGACCAGGGCGGCCTGTTGTCCACCGTTCTGCCAGGCGTCGAGCAGCTTGGTGATCTGCTTGCCGAGCCCGGCCGAGGCCCAGCCCAGGTGTGTCTCGAAGATCTGGCCCACGTTCATGCGAGACGGCACGCCCAGCGGGTTCAGCACCACGTCAACGTGGGTGCCGTCCTCCAGGAAAGGCATGTCTTCAATGGGCAGAATCTTGGAGATCACGCCCTTGTTGCCATGGCGGCCGGCCATCTTGTCGCCGGGCTGGAGCTTGCGCTTCACCGCGACGAAGACCTTGACCATCTTCATCACGCCGGGGGGCAGTTCGTCGCCCCGCTGCAGCTTGTCGACCTTGTCCTCGAAGCGGCGATCCAGGCGCTTCCTGGCCTCGTCGAACTGGCGGCGTAGCGCCTCCAACTCGCCCATGGCCGGCTCGTCCTCCAGCGCGATCTGCCACCACAGGCCGGGCTGAATATCCTGCAGCTTCTCGGCGGTGATTTCACCGCGGCCCAAGCCCTTGGGCCCGGAGACGGCGACCTTGCCGACGAACAGCTCACGCAGGCGGGCCTGCATGTTGCGGTTCAGGATGGCGAACTCGTCGTCGCGGTCCTTACCGAGCCGGTCGATTTCCGACCGCTCGATGGCCATGGCGCGCTCGTCCTTGTCGACGCCATGGCGGTTGAAGACGCGCACCTCGACGATGGTGCCGGTGACACCGGGCGGCAGGCGGAGCGAAGTGTCGCGGACGTCTGACGCCTTTTCACCGAAGATGGCGCGGAGCAGCTTCTCCTCCGGCGTCATCGGGCTCTCGCCCTTGGGCGTGACTTTCCCGACGAGAATATCCCCGGGTTGCACTTCCGCGCCGATGGCCACAATGCCCGCCTCGTCGAGGTTGCGTAACGCTTCCTCGCCGACGTTGGGGATGTCGCGGGTGATCTCTTCCGGGCCGAGCTTGGTGTCCCGGGCGGCGACCTCGAACTCCTCGATGTGGATCGAGGTGAAGACGTCGTCCGACACGATCCGCTCGGAGATCAGGATCGAGTCCTCGAAGTTGTAGCCGTTCCAGGGCATGAAGGCGACGAGCGCATTTCTGCCCAGGGCCAGCTCGCCGAGGTCGGTCGAGGGGCCGTCGGCGATGATGTCGCCGGGCTTCACCCGGTCGCCCACCTTCACCAGCGGACGCTGGTTGATGCAGGTGTTCTGGTTGGAGCGCTGGAACTTGGAGAGGCGGAAGATGTCGACCCCCGGCTTTGCCGGATCGGTCTCCTCCGTCGCCCGCACCACGATGCGGTTGCCGTCCATCTGCTCCACAACGCCGGTGCGGCGGGCGATGACGGTGGCGCCGCTGTCACGGGCCACCACACCCTCCATCCCGGTGCCGACCAAGGGCGCGTCGGACTTCACCAGCGGCACCGCCTGGCGCTGCATGTTGGAGCCCATCAGCGCGCGGTTGGCGTCGTCGTTCTCCAGGAAGGGGATCAAGGCCGCGGCCACCGACACCACCTGCTTGGCCGACACGTCCATGTAGTCGACCTGTTCGGACGGAGCGACGGTGACGTCCCCGTTGATGCGCACCTGCACCAGCTCGTCGGTCACCTTGCCGTGGCCGTCGACCTTCAGGTTGGCCTGGCCGATGGTGTGCTTGGACTCCTCCATCGCCGACATGTAGACGACCTCGCCGTCGGCGGAGCCGTTGTTCACCCGGCGGTACGGGCTCTCGATGAAGCCGTACTTGTTCACCCGGGCGTGAGTGGCCAAGCTGTTGATCAGGCCGATGTTCGGGCCTTCCGGCGTCTCGATCGGGCAGATGCGGCCATAGTGGGTCGGGTGCACGTCGCGCACCTCGAAGCCCGCCCGCTCCCGCGTCAGGCCCCCCGGGCCCAGCGCCGAAAGGCGACGCTTATGGGTGATCTCCGACAGCGGATTGGTCTGGTCCATGAACTGGGACAGCTGGGAGGAACCGAAGAACTCCCGCACCGCCGCCGCCGCCGGCTTGGCGTTGATCAGGTCGTGGGGCATGACCGTATCGATATCGACCGAGGACATGCGCTCCTTGATCGCTCGCTCCATGCGCAGCAGGCCGACGCGGTACTGGTTCTCCAGCAGCTCGCCGACCGAGCGGACCCGGCGGTTGCCGAGGTTGTCGATGTCGTCGATCTCGCCCCGGCCATCGCGCAGGCCGACGAGCAGCTTCAGCACCGCCAGCACGTCTTCCTTGCGCAACACACGGATCTCGTCGGAGACGTCGTCCTCCAGCCGCATGTTCATCTTCACCCGGCCCACGGCCGAGAGGTCGTAGCGCTCGGGGTCAAAGAACAGCCCGCGGAACATGTTCTCCGCGGCTTCTACCGTCGGCGGCTCGCCCGGGCGCATGACGCGATAGATGTCGAACAGCGCGTCCTCGCGGTTGCTGCTCTTATCCACGCGGATCGTATTACGCATGTAGGCGCCGACCGTGACGTGGTCGATGTCCAGCACCTCGATGGTGGAGAAACCCTGGTCCTCCAGCGCCTGAATAGCGACGGCGTCCAGTTCGTCACCGGCCTCGGCGTAGATTTCACCGGTTTCCATGTTCACCGCGTCGGCGGCCAGGAAGCGCCCGATCAGGGCGTCCGGCGCGACCAGCAGGGTCGTGACCCCGCCATCGGCGAACTTCTTGGCGTTGCGGGCGCTGATCTTGATGCCAGCCGGTGCGATCTCCTCGCCCGTCTCAGCGTTGACCAGAGCGAAGTCGGGCTTCACGCCGCGCCAGCGCTCGGGGTTGTAGGGCGTGGCCCAGCCGGCTTCGCGCTTCTCGAACGGAATGACCTTGTAGAAGGTCTTCAGAATCTCTTCGCCGTCCATGCCGAGCGCCATCAAGAAGGCGGTGGCCGGAAGCTTGCGCCGCCGGTCGATGCGGACATAGACGATGTCCTTGGCGTCGAACTCGAAGTCGAGCCAGGAGCCGCGGTAGGGGATCACGCGGGCGGCGAACAGCAGCTTGCCCGAGGCGTGGGTTTTGCCCTTGTCGTGATCGAAGAAGACGCCCGGCGAGCGGTGCATCTGGCTGACGATCACCCGCTCGGTGCCGTTGACGATGAAGGTGCCCTTCTCCGTCATCAGCGGGATATCGCCCATATAGACGTCCTGCTCCTTGATGTCCTTGACGGAGCGGGCGCCGGTATCCTCGTCGTTCTCGAACACGATCAGGCGCAGCTTGACCTTCAGCGGCGCCGCGAAGGTCATGTCGCGCTGGATGCACTCCTCGACGTCGTACTTGGGGTCCTCGAACTCGTAGGAGACGTATTCAAGCACCGCGCGCTCGTTGAAGTCCTTGATCGGGAAGACGGACTTGAACACCGCCTCGATGCCCTCGTCCCGGCGATCAGCCGACCGCGTCTCGCGCTGCAGGAACTGCTCGTAGGAGGAACGCTGCACCTCGATGAGGTTAGGCATCTGCACCGCCTCGGGGATGCGGCCGAAGGACTTACGGATGCGCTTCTTGCCCGTGAAGGACAGGGCGTCGGTATTGAGCTGAGCCATGGTGCTCCTTGGCGCGGGGGGTCAGGCCGCGCGGATTCCGCCTGTCAAGGCGCGTGACGGCGCGCCGAGAAACTTCGCTGCGTCCACCCTCGGATCAGGCCTGCGGGCCTGACGGACGCTAGCTGGCCTTCGCGTGCAACGCGAAGATACGCCTTCGCTCGATCGGAGGGCGGCGGATCGAGCCTCGGCGCTGGAGCGCGATTACGGATAAATCGGCAAGGAGCGACATATAACCGCTTTTGCGGCTGAGGAAAGGCCTTCTCCGACCGACGGGAACCTTTTGCGCTTTCCGTGCGGCGAGCCTTCCCCTCGTCGCTACAGGAGGAAGGCACGATCCTCATCGGCAGGCCGCCGATCACCAAGTCGCTGGGTCCTTAGACGGGAGCGGAATACATTCGATAGTATAGCAAAAGTTATATCTATCTACGGGCCGCTTAGTCTGCTCTTTGACATCATCAACACTCAAATGAGACCAAGGAGCGTATTTGATCGGTCTGGCGTTGTACGCTGTGCAACAAGGTTTGGATCATCTCCATGAAGATTTTGAAGGTGGCCGCGGTCGCCCTGGTATTTATCGGCTCAACCGCCGCATCCGGGG
>CALMGB010000058.1 GCA_937863535.1 uncultured Caulobacteraceae bacterium | reverse complement strand
TCCTACGCCTATGCGCTCGTAGCGTGCGCGACCGCCGTGGAGATGGACGGCGACCGCATCGTCAAGGCGCGGATCGCGCTCGGCAGCGTCGCGCACAAGCCCTGGCGGCTGCCCGCCGCCGAGGCGCTGCTGGAGGGCGAGCGGCCGAGCGCCGAGCTGTTCCGCCGCGCAGCCGCCGCCGGGCTGGTGGGCGCGCGCGCCTACTCCATGAACGGCTACAAGACCGAACTCGCCCGCGTGCTGGTTGCGCGCGGGCTTGCCGAGACAACCGAGCTCGAACCGCTGCAAGGCCCGGCCGGAACCGCGTTCGCTGCCAGCGTCGGCGGCATCGCCGGCGTGCACGAGGCCGCATGATGGAGATCACCATCGAGGTGCTGAACGTCCCCGATCCGTACATGGGCGAGCTCGGTACGCATGGGGTGGGCGAACTGGGTACTAACGGCGTGCCGCCCGCGAATCGGCGCCGCCATTTCAACGCGACGGGTCATCGGCTCCGCTCGCTTCCCTCCACACCGGACAAACTGATCGAGGCGCATCGTCATGGATGAACCCTATACCCTCACTCTCAAGGTCAACGGTGAGGAGCACCAGCTGCGCCCCAACACGCGCACTACCGTCCTTGACGCGCTGCGCGAGCAGATCGGGCTGACCGGCACCAAGAAGGGCTGCGACCACGGCCAGTGCGGCGCCTGCACGGTCCACTTGGACGGCGAGCGTGTCCTGTCCTGCCTTCTCCTCGTCGAGGGCATCGCCGGCCACGAGGTGGCGACGATCGAGAGCATTGCAGCACCGAACGGCGATCTCCATCCCATGCAGCAGGCGTTCATCGATCATGACGCCTTCCAATGCGGTTATTGCACGCCCGGCCAGATCATGTCTGCGATCGCCTGCGTGCGTGAAGGTCATGCGCGCACGCGCATGGAGATCCAGGAATATATGAGCGGCAATCTGTGCCGCTGCGCCGCCTATCCCAATATCATCGCTGCAATCGAACAAGCGCGCCGACACCATCGTCATCTCTGAAAATGGTCACACAAATACGCTATGATAGGCCGAGTTGGTTTCTTTGGTCAGTCGGCAACGCTGCTAAGAATGATTGGCAGGTAAGTCTTTGTGCGGGCCGTTCGGCGATAAGTTTGCGCTACATGAATGAAGGGCGGTTCACGGGAGCACCGAAACCCGACCGGGGACGAAGTGACTGGGGCGCACTGTCGCCTAGCTGCTCTTCGGCTGGAGCTGGCAGGAGTTGCCATTCGAGGGGAAGGGCGCACAGACTACGCCGAGGCGAAAGGCTTTGGAGATACAGCTCAGCGCTCCGGTGCGGATGAGCGGCGCGACCGCTCACCCCGGCGGTACGTCACGAGCGCTCCGTAGCGAGCGCGGTCGGTCATGAGTAGAAGCTGGTCAGGTCTTCAGGCGGCGTGGTCACTGTAAGATAGACGAACTCCTCGCTGCCCGTGTTCTCGATGCCGTGGCTCTGGCCTGGCGGCGTGATGACCACATCTCCGGCAAGCAGTTGTTCGGCAGGGCCGTCCTCGGTCAGCAGCCGTGCGGCGCCGCGCTTGACGATCTAGGTCTGCTCCGCCGTCTCGTGGCGATGAATCGGCGAGACGGCGCCGGGCTGCATGACCACGCGAGTGACGGTGATCCGAGCGTCAGGAGCGTTCTCGCGTGACAGGATCTGGGCGGACGTCTTGCCTGGCCGGGTCAGTAGCGGCGCATCGGCGACGGCGAGGCGAGTCAAGCTCATGGTGTCCCCTCGATTCAGCGCGCCGCCGCAGTCATGCGCCGCTCGCGACGGCGGCATCGGCCGCAGCCTCGTAGCCGGCGTCGCCGACAAGCTCCTGCCAGTCGGCCATCCGTCCGTCGCTGTCGGCGCCCTGGATCGCGTAGTGAGTAAAAGCACGGTCGGGGGCGGCGCCATGCCAGTGGCGCTCGCCCGGCGCGATCGCCACGCTGTCGCCCGCGCGGAGGCGGACCGCGGCCTCCCCCGCCTTGCAGATCAGGCCGACGCCGGGGACGACCACGAGGATCTGCCCGAACGGATGGGTGTGCCATGCCGTCCGCGCGCCGGGTGAGAAGGCGACCCGCGCGACGTTGACGTTGCCGGGCGGGCCGCCCTCGATCAGCGCATCGGTCCAGACCTCGCCGCTGTAGCGCGTGGGATCACCGGGCGTACTTGGCCGGGCGCCGGCTTCGATCACCTGCATGGCGGGTCCCCCTGTTCCGCCGAGGCGAGCACCGCCCAGTTGCGGTACTCGATGGCGAAATGGCGCAGGTGGCGCGACAGCAGCGCGTCGGGGCAGGCTGCGGGCAGGCAGGTGATGAGCCGCATCTCCATCCCGTCGGTCACGTCGCGCAGGGCGCGCAGCGAGTAGCCGACGCGCAGGCCGTCACCATCGACGATCTCGGCCGCGAACCGGATGGGGAAGCCGGACGGCCACGCCGCCGGCAGCTCGCCGGTCGCATCGACTGTCCGATAGATGATGCGCCACGGCAGGTCGGTCTCGCCGACCGGTTCGATCACCTCGATGCCTTCCGGACCGGGGGTATTCAGGTAGTGCTCGGGATGTCCGGCGCGCATCGCCGCCGACCTTCGTTCGGCCACCACCCGCGCGTACCAGTCGCGGAACGCTGCAGCCCCCGGCCCCGGCAGCGCCAGCGTGATCTCGGCCGAGCGCCAGCGGCCGGCCGAGGCGTCGACCCAGCCGCGAAAGGTCTCGGTCATCGCAGCCATGTCCTTGGCGAGCAGCCGCCGCATCGCATCGTCGCCGACCTTGACCTTAAGATAGGCGAGCGCGCGGCGAGCGCGGTCCAGTTCGTGGCTGCGGATGTCGTGCTCTGTCAGCGTTGCGCCCTCGACCGTCGCAGTTGTGGCGAACGCGCGGTCGTCGGCGATGATCGTTAGCGGCGCGTCGGTCATGGCGCCTCGCCGAAGAAGGCGAGCAGGTGCTCGGCCAGCACGTCGGGCTGCTCCTCCGCAAGGTAGTGGCCGCAGTCGTCGATCATCGCGTGGCGGTGGTCGGCGGCGAGCGGGGCGATCTCGTCCTTCAGGTCGGCCCCGAAACTCGCCGTTCCGCCGATGCTCAGCACCGGCATCTCAAGCTTGCGCTTGGCGTGCTCGCGGTTGCGCTCGGCGTCGAGCAGGTGCTCGCGGAAATAGGCGATGCCGGCGTGCAGCGCGCCCGGCTGGGCCAGGCAGCGGGCGTATTCGTCCAGCCCGTCCTCGATCGCGGCGGGATCGAACGCCTGTTGGCGCATGAAGTGGCCGACGAACATCCGCTCGCGCCCGACGATCAGCGCCTCCGCCAGGGCGTTGGGCGCGTCGAACAGCGGCAGGTGGTACATGCGGGGGTATTTGATCGCGTCGTACAGCTTTTCGAGCCCAAGGCCGGGGATCGCCGCCTCCATCAGCACGACGCGCTCCACCTCGTCCCGGTAAGTCGCGGCATAGGCGTAGCCAGCCATCATGCCGACGTCGTGTGCGACGAGCTTGATGCGCTCGAAGCCGAGCTGGCGGACGAGGCCGTGGACGTCGGCGGCGACGCTCTGCTTGTCGTAGCCGTGGTCGGGCCGGTCGGACGCGCCGCAGCCGCGCAGGTCCGGCGCGATCACCGTGTAGCGCTCGGCCAGCTTCGGCATGACATGACGCCAGGCAAAGGAGGTCTCCGGAAAACCGTGCAGCAGCACGACCGGGTCGCCCGCGCCCATGCGCCGAAAGTAGATCCTGACGCCGCCTACCTCGGCGCGATGATATCGATCGAAGCGATCGTGTGCGGGCATATCCTGTCCCCGCCTAGTTGAGGGTCACGAGCTTGCGGTTGACGAACTCGCCGATGCCGAGGTCCGACAGCTCGCGGCCGAAGCCGGAGTTCTTGACGCCGCCGAACGGCAGTTCGGGCGCGGAGAGCACGTTGCTGTTGATGAACACCATCCCGGCGTCGATCTGGTCGGCGAGGGCGCGTGCGCGCTCGATGTCCCGCGTCACGATGCTCGCGCCGAGGCCGAAGGGCGTGTCGTTGGCGAGGCGGATCGCCTCCGCGTCGTCGCGGACACGGAAGACCATCGCCACCGGCGCGAACAACTCCTCCTGCGCCACGGGGTTGTCCGGTTGCATCTCAAGGATGGTCGCGGCGATGAAGCAGCCGGGTCTGTCGAGCCGCTGGCCGCCCGTCACCACCTGAGCGCCGCCTGCGATCGCCCGATTGATCTGGTCTAGGATGCTCTTCACCGCCGTCTCGTTCACTAGGGGGCCCAGCGTGGTGCGCTCGTCCAGCGGGTCGCCTGAAACCAGACTGTCCATCGCCGCCCCGAAGCGCTTAGTGAAGAGGCCGAACACGTGCTCGTGGACGATGAATCGCTTGGACCCGGCGCAGGCCTGGCCGGTGTTCATCAACCGGCCCTGGACGGCGAGCTTGACCGCATGATCGAGGTCGGCGTCGTCGCGGATGATGAAAGCGTTGCTCCCGCCCAGTTCCATGGTGCACTTCTTCAGCGCCTTGCCGGCCTCCGCCGCCACCGCGCTGCCGGCCCGCTCGCTGCCCGTCAGCGCCACCCCGCGAACGCGGGGCTGGGCGACGATGCGGCCGGCCTGCTCGTTGGAGACGAAGACGGTCTGGTAGACGCCGGACGGCGCGCCGGCGTCGTGGAGCAGCCGCTCGAACGCCAGGGAGCTGGCCGGCACGCCTGGCGCAGGCTTGGCGATCACCGTGTTGCCCGCGGCGAGGTTGGGGGCCGCCACGCGCACCAGCTGGTAATAGGGCAGGTTCCACGGCTCTATGCAGAAGATCGGGCCGAGCGGACGGGTCACGATCGTCGCCTCCCTGGCGAGGTCGGTCTCGACGGCCACCGGCGCGAGGAGCCGTTCGGCGTTGTCGCCATAGTAGCGCAGGATCGCGGCGGTGAGCCGCACCTCGTCGCGCACTTCGCCAATGAGCTTTCCCATCTCCAGCGTGATCGTGCGCGCGTGTCGATCGACGTCGCGATCAAGCATATCGGCGGCCCGCCGAAGCACCTCCGCCCTGGACGCGACGGTGCGCTGGCCCCAGTCGCTGTAGAAGGCTTCCTGCGATCTGGCGATCACCTGATCCAGATCGGCATCGGCGAGGTCGGGATGCTCCGACACCGTCTCCAGCGAATAGGGGTTTATTGATCGGTAGGCCAACATCGCCCTCCTGTCTGATCACTTGAGACGTTTGCTACGCAACGTGCTTGCGGCCTAACCAACGGCTCGACCTCACGAGATCATACAGATAGGGCAACTGTCCGGGCGGATTAGACGCACGGTGGTTTGCAGACCCCACCATCCTGGTAGGGTCGGCGGGAACGGTAGCGTAGGGCGATTGCCATGGACCGCCTCACCGAAATGGACAGCTTCGTCGCCGTCGTCGACGGTCGATCTATTACAGCGGCGGCGGCGGCGCTGGGTGTTTGCTCAGATCGTCGGACGCCGCATCGCCCATTTGGAAGCCCGGCTCGGCGCACCGCTCATCGTCCGCACCACGCGCAAGAGTCGGCTCACCGATGCCGGCCAGAGATATTATGAGCAATGCCGCGCCATTCTCGACGCGGTCGATGCGGCGGAGCGCACGATAGCCGAGACAACGGCAGGACCGCCGCGCGGCGCCTTGACGATCAGCGCGCCGCGGACCTTCGGCAGCGTGGTGCTCGCGCCCATCGTCGCGGATTTCCTGCAGGCGTATCCGCTGGTTTCACTAAGGCTGATGCTCGAAGGGGGCTACACCGACCTGATCGACAAGCGGGTCGACGCGGCCATCCGCATCGGTCCTTTGCCCGACTCCGACATGAAGGTCCGCTCCCTCGGCGAGTACCGGCTCGCGCCGTACGCGGCTCCCGATTACCTCGCTAGACGCGGTCATCCCAGCACGTGCGCCGATCTTGTCGACCACGACTGCATCATCTTTGAGTACGAAGACGGCGGTGTACTGGACGAATGGGAGTTCGTCTTGGGCGGCTCAAGTGAGAAAGTTCGCGTGAATGGCCGTTTCGCCACCCAAGACGGTCGCGCCATGATCGAGTTAGCTTTAGCTGGTCACGGCATCGTCCTTCAAGAAGACCGCGTGATAGCCTTAGCAGCCTCTGGCCGATTGTCCCGAGTGTTGCCCACGTACCGAGTTCCGGCGAGGCCGCTCAACCTCGTCTACTCTACCGCGGCTTCGATGTCGCCGACGTTGCGAGCCTTCATAGACGCGGTCACGGAAAGCCTCGCGCGAAAGATACCTGTGTAAGCTGCGCAAACTGAGGCTTCAGAGTCCGAGGCATGAACGAAGGGCGGCTTTCAGGAGCCGATAGCTGGAGCCTGAACCGCTGAGATTGGGCGCAGAGCCGTCGGGCCGCTTCCAGCGAGGTCGCGCCCTTTGCCGACATTGGCCTACCGCCAGAAACCGGACATTCGCGAGCGAGCGCCGAACATCGGCCTCCGGGTACGACGCTGCCGACCCGGGTGACCTTACATCGCTCGATTTCTGAGCTTCGTTGCGGGGGCGCTCAGCCTAAAAGCTCGCCCACATTGGCGTCTTCAGACTGAGGCAAAGCCGATCAGCCGACCACCACCAGTTCGCTATCAATCATACATTGCATTGCGTCCCTCGTCCTATTAGCCTGTCTCCAGGGAGATAGGGAGCTGAACGTGGCTGCAGCCTACATTGAACACAGACCGAAAAGCACGGACAAGAACACCGCCACCACTCACCACGTGATTGTGGTAGGTGGAAAAGAAAGTGGCACCTACAAGACGCAGAAGGAAGCAAAGGACAAAGCTTGCGCCGACGATTACAATCCAGTCCATGTGGCTCGTGAGCGTCATCTTCAAGATCGAGACAAACCAGATCACTGGCGGAAGGATCCGTGTTAGTTTGGGCGAGCCATAACTCTCGCGGTCGCCGCGGGTAAGAAGGGTGCAGTCTCTACTGCACCCTTCACGCAATATCTCGCTCTGTGCGCCGAGAAAGCCGGGCTGGGGCCGGTCCTGCTGACGATTTCCGAATCGATGATGCGGTCGTCTGTCGCGCGCCCACTGCAGACTCGAGCACCGGTCCAGAACGGCGAGACCCCCGAGCAGGCAGCAACAACCCAATAGGCGGCACGGTGCAGCGAAAGGGCAGCATCGGCGGTCGAGCTTGCCAGCTCCTTCCGCAAGCGGCGTCGTAAATCCGGTGGGGGCTTGTGACAACAGAGTCGCTCTAATTTGGAAGTGCTGTCGGGCCGCTAGAAATCCGTCCCTGCGGTCCTCTCGAGGCGAGGATCCGCTTTAGATCGTTGATGGCGCGAACGAACGCTTCGCAGGGTTCAGGCCGGCTGAACAAAAACGACTCGCGCAATCCGCCGGTGGATTGGAGGTTCAAGTCTCCGTAGAGCATGACGGGCAGCTCTCGATTGTCCTTAAAGCGGCGGTCACGGGTGCCGTTCTTATTAGACTTCGCCCAAACCTTCCGCACCATCTTGGCATCGCTGGGGACAGGATCCATTTCGGTGAATTGCGTCAGAGCAAAACCAACATTGAGCTCCTTGAGGTCGATAAGTGCGAAGTCGGAGCGCGCGGCGTTCACAACCAATATGAAGCCCGGATAGAAATAGGCCGTCGATCGCCCGTTTTGAATAGAAAGCGCCATCGGTAGGTCATTGGTGTCTACCAGGGCATCGGTGCGCCGAGCCAGGCGGGTGGCGCGACGCGCGACCACCGTGCCCGACATGCTTCGCGCCTTGACCCGATCGATCTGCTGAGAGGTCTGCAGTGCCCACGATCCTCGTGAGCTGGATAACTGATCAAACGCCTCGATCATCCGCCGATGTGGCCCGGCGACCTCGGTCTCCATATCAAAGCTGATCGATATCCGCGAAGCGGCCAGGTTGCCCTGCAGGGTCGTAATCTCCGATCGCCGCAGAGCGACCGCCTGTTCGGCCTTCGCGCGTATCGTCTTGGAGACCACGGACGCGAGCGTTGTCCAGGCCAGCGTGCGCACAGTCCACGAGAGCGCGTACTGCCAACGGGCGTGTCGGGCGTCGGTCCGTATTTCACACTCGCGAGCCTGTGTCGCGACGAGAAGATCTTTGAACTGGCCCAGACCACTAGGTCACCGACTCATTATGGCGTAGCCAGATGCGGGTTGAAGCGAGTTTGA
>CALMGB010000057.1 GCA_937863535.1 uncultured Caulobacteraceae bacterium | reverse complement strand
CTGCGTACCCTGATCTTGTGGCCATAAGGGTTGGAACCTTGGATAATCCGACAATCTACAGTCCCACTTTCAACCTTTGGCTTAGATCGGCCCAGCCATGGCATCGGATCGATCGCACGCTCGTCTGTTCTGAAACGCAACCCGCCGGATGAACCCGGCTGACCTTTGCTTCGAGTCACCAGCACGTATGAGGCTGCCTCCGGCAACTTGACGTCTTCAGCCGGAGGGTCGACCGTACCCTCTTCAGGGAGAGGCTATGAAAGGTCGTTGTTCACTTAGGCTTCGGCCCGTAAGTGCACTAGACTAGCTTGCGATCAGCGCTCGCGCCGCCGCCCTGGCCGCGTCGGTGATCTGGGCTCCGGCCAGCATCCGCGCGATCTCCTCCTCGCGTGTGAGGGCGTCGAGTGTTGCGATGGAGGTGGTGGTCTTCCCGCCCCGGAGGGTCTTGGCCACCCGCCAGTGGGCGTCGGCGCGGGCGGCGACCTGGGGGCTGTGGGTCACCACCAGGACCTGGCCGGTGGCGGCGAGGCGCTTCAGGCGCGAGCCGACCGCGTCGGCGACGGCGCCGCCCACGCCCTGGTCGACCTCGTCGAAGATCATCGTCGGACCCGCTGCATCGGCGCCGCCCCGCGTGGCGAGGGCGACCTTGAGCGCCAGGGCCAGGCGCGCCAGCTCGCCGCCCGAGGCGATGTCGCCCAGGGGACCGAAGGGCGCTCCGGGATTGGTGGCGATCTCGAAGGCGACGCGGTCGGCGCCCTCCGGCCCGGCGCGGCCGTCCGGCAGGGCGTCCACGGCGACTTGGAAGCGGGCCTTCTCGAGTTTCAACGGCTTCAGCTCGGCCTCAACGGCCTTGGAGAGACGGGCGGCGGCCGCCTTGCGGGCTTCGCGTAAAGTGGCCGCCGCGGTGTCGTAGCCGGCCTCGGCGGCGACGGCCGCGGCGCCGGCCTCCGCAAGCGCATGGTCGGCGGTCTCGAAGGCCCGCAGCAGCTTGGCGAAGCGCAGCCGCTCGGCCGGCAGGTCCTCCACGGTGACGCCCAGCTTGCGGGCGCTCGCGCGGAGCGCGAACAGCCGCTCCTCGGTCTTCTCCAGGCGGGCGGGCTCGAACACGAAGGCGCGGGCGGCGGCGTCCAGGGCGGCCAGGGTCTCCTGCGCCTCGAGCAGGGTGCGCTCGCCGGCCGCGACCGCCTCGGACAGCTTGTCCACCGCCGCGTTCCCGGCCGCACCGCCGGCCTGCACCGCCCTGTCCCGCGCGCGTTCCAGGGCGCGCAGCGCCTGGGACAGGCTGTTGGCGAGCTTGGGGCCGCCGAAGGCGTCCCGGGCTGAGGCCACGTCGGCCACGATCTTCTCGGCGGCGCCCAGCAGTCCGCGAGCGTCGGCCAGGGCGTCCTCCTCGCCGGGCTTGGCGTCGAGCCGGTCCAGCTCGGCCAGCCGCAGGCCCGCGTCTTCGGCGTCCGCCGCGCGGCGCTCGGACAGGCTGCGCAGTTCGGCCGAGCGGGCCTCGGCCTCGCGCCAGGTGCTCCAGGCGAGGCGGCAGGCGGCTAGCGGCTGGGCGCAGCCGGCGTAGCTGTCCAGCAGGGCGCGGTGGGTGCGCGGGTCGAGCAGGCCCACCGCGTCATGCTGGCCGTGCACCTCCAGCAGCAGGGCGCCCAGCTCCCGCAGCACGCCGGCGCTGATCGCCTGGTCGTTGGCGAAGGCGCGCGAGCGGCCGTCGGCGCTGACGGTGCGCCGCAGGACGAGATCCTCGGACGGGTCGGCGTCCAGGCCACGGCCGGCCAGCAACGCCCAGGCGGCGTGGGAAGAGGGAAGGGCGAACGCGGCGATGACGCCAGCCTGGGTTGCGCCGCGCCGCACCAGCCCCGAATCTGCCCGGGCGCCGGTAGCCAGCCCCAACGCGTCGAGCACGATGGACTTGCCCGCGCCCGTCTCGCCGGTAAGGGCGGTGAGCCCCGGTCCGGGCTCGAGGTCCAGCGCCTCGATCAGCACCACGTCGCGGATGCCCAAGCTGACTAGCATGGGCCGACTAACATGGGCCGAGCCGCGCAGGCGCGCTCACGCGGAGAGGATCAGCCCCGCCCGATCCGGCTGAGCGCCCCCTGAGCCTTCGCCTTGGGGGGAGCGGACGGCCGCAGGCCCTTGGAGGTGAGCAGCGCATAGGCCCTGGAATACCAGGGATCGCCCGGGAAGTTGTAGCCCAGAACCGCTCCGTCTTTGGTGGCTTCGTCGCGGAGGCCGAGCGTCAGGTTGGCCTCCACCAGCCGGTACAGGGCTTCGGGCGTGTGGCTGGTGGTTTGGTACTTGTCCACCACCACCCTGAACCGATCGATGCTGGAGAGCGGCAGCCCCTGGTGCAGGTACCAGCGACCGATCGACATCTCCTTGCCGGCCAGCTGGTCCAGGATCATGTCCTGCTTCAGCCGCGCGTCGACGGCGTACTGGGTGGTGGGATAGCGCTTCTGCACTTCGCGGAAGGCGGTCTGGGCCTGCTGGGTGTAACCCTGGTCGCGCTGCACGTCGACGATCTGCTCGAAGTAGCACTGCGCCTTCAGGTAGTAGGCGTAGGAGGCGTTGGGGCTTCCCGGGTAGAGCGAGATGAAGCGGTCGGCGGCGGCGATGGCGTCGTCGTACTGGTTGGCCTCGTAGTGGGCGAAGGCTTCCATCAGCACGGCCCGGCGGGCCCACTCGGAATAGGGATGCTGGCGCTCGACCTCGTCGAAGTAGCTGCTGGCGGCGGACCACTGGTGCTGGTCCATGCGCTCCGCGCCGGTGGCGTAGAGCAGCTCCACCGGGCGTTCCTGGTAGGCGTTGTCGGCCTTGGCGAGCTTATTCGCGCGGCCGTGGGCGCAGCCAGCGAGGATCACCGCGGCGGCGGCGGCGAACAGGACCGGCGCGCGGCCCTTATGCATACGAGACACCTTGAAAACGTCCTTATGAAGCCGCGGGCGCCGCTTCGGCTGACGGCCGTACGCCGTGGGGCCTTCTAGCCCATACACCCGGCCGCCGCCAATGGCGCGCCAGGCCGCAGGGCCCTGGCGCTAGACCGCCTCCGCCAGCTCCGTCGCAAAGGTTCGCATCCGCCAGGCCGAGGGATCAACCATCAGGCTGCGGACGAGCATGTTGTTCAGGGCGTGGCCGCCGAAGCGCGTCTCGAAGCGGCCGATCACCGGCGCGCCCAGCACGTAGAGGTCGCCGATGGCGTCCAGCGCCTTGTGGCGCACGAACTCGTCGTGGAAACGCAGGGGCTCCACGTTCAGCACCACGTCACCGTCCAGCGCGATGGCGTTGTCCAGCGATGCGCCGCGCGCCAGACCCATGCGGCGCAGGGCCTCAACCTCGTGCACGAAGCCGAAGGTGCGCGCCGCCGCAAGCTGGTCGCGGAAGCTGCGCTCGCTGATCAACAGATCCACCGCCTGGCGCCCAATGGCGGCGGACGGGAAGGCGATCTCGAACGCCACCTCGAACCCGTCGCAGGGCAGCAGCGCGGCGCGCTTGGCGCCGTCGGTCACCTCGACCGGCGCGGTGACCTCGATGTAGCGGCGGGGTTGGGCCTGGGTGCGGCGACCGGCGCGGTCGAGCAACTGGACGAAGGGGAGGGCCGAGCCGTCCATGATCGGGACCTCGGGCCCGTCCACCTCCACGATCACGTTGTCCACGTCCAGCGCCGACAAGGCGGCCATCAGGTGCTCGATGGTGGAGACGCTGACGTCCGAGCCGTTGGAAATCTTGGTGTTCAGCTGGGTGCAGGTCACAGCCTCAGCGCCGACCGGGATGCGGTTGTCGCGGTCCGAGACGTCGCTGCGCACGAACACCACGCCGGTATTCGCCGGCGCGGGCCGGACCGCGATGCGGACCCGTTGGCCGCTGTGTACGCCCACGCCGGCGCAGACCGCGGGGCCGGCCAGGGTGTGCTGAAGCAGCGGAGCTTTGGTCAACGCGTTACATC
>CALMGB010000056.1 GCA_937863535.1 uncultured Caulobacteraceae bacterium | reverse complement strand
CTTGGCCTCCTGCGCCGCAGTGGAGACCGCGTCGAAGCCGATGAAGGCGAAGAAGATGATCGCCGCCGCCGCCATCACCCCCTTGGCCGCCCCACCCACCTCGTGCTTGGCGAAGCCGTAGGGCGCGAAGGGGGTGAACCTGTGCGCGTCGAACGCCGGCAGGGCCAGCACCACGAACATGACCAGCGCGGCGATCTTGACCAGCACCAGGACGAAGTTGATCCGCGCGCTCTCACGGGTGCCCAGGCAAAGCAGCCCCGCCACCACCAGCGAGATCACCACGGCCGGCAGGTTGACCAGCCCTCCGGCGCCAGGGCCGGCCAGGAGCGCTGCGGATATCGGCCAGTGCTGCGTCCGGATCACGCCTCCCGCATAGCCCGACCAGCCCACCGCCACCGCGGCGCAGACCACGGTGTATTCCAGGATCAGGCTCCAGCCGACCACCCAGGCGATGGCCTCGCCCAGCACGGCGTAGCTGTAGGTATAGGCGCTTCCGGCCGCCGGGATCATGGTGGCCATCTCGGCATAGGCCAGAGCGGCGCAGGCGCAGACCGCGCCGGCGATGGCGAAGGAGAGGATGACGGCGGGTCCCGCCATGCCGGCGCCCACCCCCGTGAGCGTGTAGATGCCCGTGCCCACGATCGCGCCGACGCCCAGCGCCATAAGGTGCGGCCAGCCGAGCGTGCGGGCGAGGCGCTCGCCGGTGGCCTCAGGTTCGCCGATGGGCTTG
Source organism: uncultured Caulobacteraceae bacterium (assembly GCA_937863535.1). GTDB lineage: Bacteria > Pseudomonadota > Alphaproteobacteria > Caulobacterales > Caulobacteraceae > CAHJWH01. The sequence continues at coordinate 4,573 of CALMGB010000056.1, read as the reverse complement.
CGGCGGAGCCAGCTCATCTTGTCCACCTCATGGCGATCTCCCTCGCCGCCGTCCCCACCAGCGCCGGAACGCCACCGCCGACCAGACGCCTTCCACCAGGCCGAAGGGCCACGCGCCCTGCAGGAAGCCATAGGCGGAGCCCAGCACGCAGGCGGCGGCGAAGCCCAGCGCCCACCAGGACGACCGTTCCTCCAAGGCGTAGCAGACCAGCATGGCGGTGACCGCAAACAGGCCGAACAGGCTGAGCGGACTCAGCCAGCTCAAGCCGGCCGCCCTTGCAAACGCCATCTTCCCCGCCCTGCGGCGCAGGGAGGAAGACGAAGCGGTGCGCTCATCCGCCCGCCGTCGCGCTCGCCCGGTCCAGCCGGTCGGCATAGGCGTTCAGCACCGCGGCCGTCGCCTGAACCGCACCGTCCACCTCGGCGAAGCGGCGCTGCTCGATGGCCTCGCGCACCGCAGGCAGGGTCTTCACGCCGTAGCCGGTCTCGGTGCCCGGCGCGTAGATCATGTTGCGGTACCAGGGGCGCCCGGGTAGGCCCTGCGGGCTCATCAGGGCCTGGTCGACGCCTTGCACCGCGCGGCCGAGCGCCGCCTTCTGGGCCGCAGACAGGCTTGCCGAGGCGTAGAGGCGTCCGAACCGCTCGGCGCTGGCCGTCAGCCGGGCGCTGGCCAGGTCCAGCGGTGCGAAGGCCATGGCGGGGACCTCCGCCTGCCGCTCCGGCGGCAGCTCTACCTTGTCCGGGTCGGTCGCGAGCTTGTAGCCGCCCGCGTCGATCAGCCGATCACGCGCCGCTGTCTCCTCCCGCTCGCGGTCGGCCAGCTTGTGCACCTCGTCCACATACTGGGCGACGGTGGCGGCGAAGGCCGTGAAGTCCACCGGCGGCAGGTCGGCGTCGGCGTAGCGAAGCACGATGCGCCCGGCGGTCTTGGCGAGCGTCGCGCTGTACCTCATCCCCGGGTCGCCGAAGCGGACATAGTGGTCGTGGGTGTCGTAGGCGGAGTGGTAGACGCCCCCGCTCTCCCCCTCGCCGCCATAGCCCACGTCCAGCGACGGCACCCCCAGGTGCTGCAGGAAGGGCGTGTAGTCCGACCCTGAGCCCAGCGCCTGGATCGGCAAGGGACCACCCGTTCCCGCCGCCTTGGCCAGGGCCTTGGCCTCAGGCCCCGCGCCCGGCGCCTCCGCCTTCACCTGCAGATAGGCCCGCCGGCGCGCCAGGACGTCTCCACCCGTCTCGGGGTCGGTCACCTCGGCCGCCGCGCCGTTGGCCAGGGTCTGCAGCTCGTGGCTGCCTTCCAGGTTCAGGTAGCCGCGGTCGATGTTGTCGGAGTTTAGATACATCACCGCCTTGGCCTGCAGGTCGGCGGCGTGGCTCTCGGCCCATTCGGTGGAGCCGACCAGGCCCGGCTCCTCGGCGTCCCAGCTGGCGTAGATCAGGGTGCGCTTGGGCCGCCAGCCGCTTTTAGCCAGCTCGCCCATGGCCTTGGCCTCCGCCATCATGGCCACCTGACCGGACAGCGGGTCCTCGGCGCCGAAGACCCAGCCGTCGTGGTGGTTGCCGCGCACGATCCACTGGTCGGGGAACTCAGCCCCTTTCATCGTGGCGATGACGTCGTAGATGGGCCTCAAGCGCCAGTCGGACTTGACCACCAGGTGGACCATCACCGGGCTCGGGCCCAGGTGGTAGGTGAGGGGCAGGGCGCCGCGAAAGTCCGGCTCCGCTACCGGGCCGCCGAGGGCGCTGAGCAGCGGCAGGGCGTCGGCGTAGGAGATCGGCAGAGCCGGGATCTTCATCAGGGTCGGGGCGGTTTCGCGGGTGTAGCGGCGCTGGGCGCCGGGGGTCGCGCCCACGCCCGGAGTCAGAGGGTCGCCGGAGAAAAGCGTGATGTCGTTGACCGAGCCGCGCTGCACCCCGTCGGCCGGGCGTTGGGCGCCTTTGGGATAGGGATCGTCGGTGTAGTAGCCGTCATCCTTGGGGTCGGAATAGATGATGCAGCCGATCGCCCCGTGCTCCTGAGCCAACTTGGGCTTCAGCCCCCGCCAGCCGCCGCCATAGCGGGCGATCACGATCTTGCCGCGCACATCCACGCCTGCCCGCGCCAGGGTGCGGTAGTCGTCCGGCATCCCGTAGTTGACGTAGACGAGTGGCGCTGTGACGTCGCCGTCGCCCTGGTAGCCGAGGTAGGGCGGTAGCACGCCCGGCATGTCGGCCGAGGTCTGGTCGCCGGGGATGGCCGGCTCATGCAGCAGGGCGTGGAAGGGCCGCGGCCCGAGCAGGTCCAGGCTCTCGGCGAGGGGCACGCCGTACAGGATGTCGAACTGTTCGATATGGGCGTCCCAGCCCCAGCTCCTGAACTGTGCCAGCTGCCACTCGGCGTTGTCGCGGTCGTGGGGTGAGCCGACCTGGTTCGGCTGGGACGACATGCGCAGCAGCCAGCCGTCCAGCTCGGGGGGCGAGATCATGGCGTCGAGCCTGTGCTCCAGCGTCCGCTCCGTGGCGGCGCCCTCCGGCGTGAAGCCCAGCATGGGGGCGGGCTGTGCCAGGGCTGCGCCAGCCACTGAGGCGAAAAGGCTCGCGGCGAGCGCGAGGGAGCGGATCGACATGGGCGGGGGAGCTCTGCTGTGGAGGCCGGATCGTGACACTAGCCGGATTTTCGACGGTCGCCAGGGCCGCCCTCGACGATGCGCCGCATTTCGGCGGCGGCGCCAAGCCAATCATCCACAAACGCGCTACAGGTCGATCAAACTCGGCTCTATTCCGGGCAAACCTCGGAATATCCACGCTATAGCCAGTGACCACCTTGGACACGGCAGGCTCTCAGGCGGCCTTGCGCTTTTAGCTTTTCTGCGGTCGGCCGAAAGGTCCCGCCCTCCCTCGGCCAGGCGGCGCCAAGCGCTTTGAAGACGCGGGCTTCATCGAGGCGAGCCCGGCCGGAGCGTTCCCGGCCATCTGCGACGACGACACTGGACTACCTGGTGCGCATGCGCGAGCGGCCGGCGCACCAGTGCGCCCTGCGCCATGCTGGGCCTGGTCCGGCGAAGGCCGCCGCAGCCCCCGGCCATCGCGTCTTCGCGGGCGGAGTAAGGCGGCGGGCTCAGATTCCCGCCCCGTTGTCCATCGAGCGCAGCCCCGCCTCGTGGGCCTCGGCCTCGGCCTTCACCCAGCCGGTGAAGGCGCGCACCTGCTTCAGCCGCGCCTTGGCCTTGGGGTAGACCAGGTGGTAGGCCAGATCGAGGGTGGTGGTGGAGCTGAGCAGCGGGGTCACCAGCCGACCGGCGTCCAGGTCGGCCTGGGCCAGGGTGCCCTTGGCGAGCGCCACGCCGCGGCCGCCTACCGCCGCCTCTATGACCAGGCTGGACTGGTTGAAGCGAGGACCCCGCGCCCCGTCGATGTGGCGCAGTCCGCGGGCGGCGAGCCACATGGTCCAGTCCGGACAACTCTCGTCGGCGTCGGGCGAGCCGTCGTGCAGCAGGGTGTGACGGGCGAGATCCTTAGGCTCGGCGAGCGGCTTCTCCGCCAGCAGCGACGGGGCGGCCACCGGCGTCACCGTCTCGCCCATGAGCCGGGCGACCTCCAGTCCCGGATAGCGGCCCGAGCCGTAGCGGATGGCCACGTCCACCTCCGCGTCGGCGAAGTCCACCAGCTCCATGCCCGCCGACAGCCACACGTCCACGTCCGGGTGCGCCGCCTCGAACCGGCCGAGGCGCGGGACCAGCCACTTGGCGGCGAAGGAGGGCGCGGCCGAGAACGTCACCCGCCGTCCGTCCGCCGCGGCGGTGAGCTGGCTCGCCGCCTCCGCCAGCCGGTCGAACGCCTCCCGCAGCGCCGGCAGCGCCATCTGCGCCCCGTCGGTGAGCAGCAGCCCCTTGGCCGTGCGCTTGAAAAGCGGTGCGCCGATATAGTCCTCCAGGTTCTGGATCTGCTGGCTGACGGCCCCCGGCGTCACGCTCAGCTCGTCCGCCGCCCGGCTGAAACTCAAGTGGCGCGCCGCCGCCTCGAAGGCCCGAAGCGCGTTCAGCGGAGGCAACCGTCGACGCTGCACGATAGATTTCCTAAACGCCCGCCCTGGATCATCCACCTTGCGCTTTGACCGATCGGCCGTCACTTAGCAAGCATCCGCGCCGTGACCTCCTTTTCGGCGAAACCTGGAAGCCGGACAACGGCGGCTTCGTCTGGGGTTCAGCCTCTTTTCGTCCGCCAGGAGTTCTAAGCGCCATGGAGCAGCGGAGCCAAGATCGCGAGGCTGGCCTAGTCGTCCTCAGCGGCGGCTCCCAAAGTCGCTCCGCCACCGGCAAGGTCTGGCTGGTGGGGGCGGGGCCAGGCGATCCCGAGCTGCTGACCCGCAAGGCGGAGCGCGTTCTGCGCTTCGCGCAGGTGGTGGTCTATGACCGGCTGGTAGGCGAGGGCGTGCTGGCCTTGGCGGCGCCTGGCGCCCGCAAGCTCTATGTCGGCAAGCGCAAGTCCAGCCACAGCGTGCCCCAGGCCGACCTCAACGACCTGTTGGTCGCCCTTGCGCGTGAGGGGCTGCAGGTCGTGCGGCTGAAGGGCGGAGATCCGTTCATGTTCGGTCGCGG
>CALMGB010000055.1 GCA_937863535.1 uncultured Caulobacteraceae bacterium | reverse complement strand
CGCTGCGCACCGTCCCCCAGACGCGATCCCCCCGCGCCAGCGCCTCGACGGCGAGGGCGCGCCCGAGCCCGGAGGACACGCCGGTGATCAACCATGTCTTGGCGGGCATGGGGGCTTTCAGCTCAGAACGGCCGGTCGCCGGCCACGGTCACCCGGAAGCCCGATCGGGTCTCGGGGAAGTAGTCCCAGGTGGCCATGTGCTGGGTGCAGCGGTTGTCCCAGAAGGCCACCGCATGCGGGGTCCAGCGGAAGCGGACCTGGAAGTTGGGGTTGGCGCAATGGGCGTAGAGGTAGGCCAGGATCGCGGAACTTTCCGCTTCCGACACGCCCTTGATCCGGGTGACGTAGGAGCGATTGACGAACAGCGACTTCTTGCCGGTGACCGGATGGGTGCGCACCACCGGATGGTCGTTGCAGGGGTACTTGCGGTCCAGGTCGGGGAACAGCGGGCGATAGACGTGGTCGGCGTCATGGGTGGCGACCATCTCCTCAAGGTAGGCCTTCATCTTTTCAGAAAGAGCGTCATAGGCGGCGCTCATGCTGGCGAACAGGGTGTCGCCGCCGGTCTCGGGCACGGTGTGCAGATACAGTATGCTGCCCATGGGCGGGCAGGCGTCGGCGGTCAGGTCGGAGTGCCAGTCCTCCCCCGCCACGAACTTGGAGCTGGCGTCGGCGTGGATGGCGACGATCTCCGGATGCCCGCCGATCCCGACCACGCCGGAGTGGATGGCCAACTCGCCGAACAGCCGGCCGAAGCGCTTGTGCGCCGCGTGGTCGAGCCGCGGCTGGTCGCGGAAGAAGATCACCTGGTGGTCGAGCAGGGCTTGGCGCACCTCCTCGCTCTGCCGGTTGCTGAGCGGCGAGGCTAGGTCGACGCCCTCGATCTCCGCCCCGATGCGGCGGGTCAGCGGGCGGACCTGCAGGGCCTGGGACTGAGCCACCTGCAACCCTATTGGATCACGACGCGGTAGCCCGAGCGCACGTGGGGGAAGTAGTCCCATACCGCGTGGTGCTGGGTGCAGCGGTTGTCCCAAAAGGCGACCGAGTCATGCTCCCAGCGGAAACGGACTTGGAAGTCGGGGTTCTTGCAGTGCTCGGTGAGGAACTTCAGCACGCTGGCGCCCTCCTCGCGCGGCAGCTCGACGATGTGGCTGGTGAACTCCTCGTTGACGAAGATCAGCTTGCGGCCGGTGACTGGGTGGGCGCGGATCACCCGATGGGCGGTCGCCGGATACTTACGATCGCCCATGAACTTGCCGAAGGCGCGGGCGCCGTCGTGCACCGCGGTCAGCCCTTCCAGATAGGCCTGCATTCGCGGCGAGAGCGCGTCATAGGCGGCGGTGGCGCTGGCGAACAGGGTGTCGCCGCCCACGGGGGGCAGGGTGTGCAGGTGCAGGATGGTGCCCATGGGCGGCTCGGCCCGGCATGACATGTCCGTGTGCCAGGTCTCGGCCGCGACTGCGACGGAGGTCTCGTCGGCGTGGATCTTGACGATGGCCGGATGGCCTGGCGTGCCGTGCTTGGAGATATATTCTTCGCCGAAGACGTCCACATGGTCATAGAGTTGGCCGAAGTGGCCGCCGAAGCGCTCGTGGGCGTCCATGTCCATCGGCTGATCCCGGAAGAAGATCACCTGGTGGGCGATCAGGGCGTCGTGGATCGCCGAGACCTGGGAGTTCGACAGTGGGCGGGTGAGGTCCACGCCGCCGACCTCCGCACCGATCCGCGCAGTCAGGGGCCTCACGTCGATCTGGCTGTCTGACACGATAAACCTCCTTACCTCTATCGAGCCAGCGTTAGCGCCAGCCTTCGGCTCAGGATGAGGCCGAAGTCAGTGGCTTCGATCCTGCACCACGCATGATCTAACATAGCGGCTTCCAGCCATCTTGCGGCGGCGCCAGCAAACAGTTGTCGGCTCAGCAGGCCGCACGAGCGCTTCCCTGACGGGCGGCCCAGGCGCCCACGAAAGCGGCAGCCCTATTCCCGGGTGAAGGTCTCCAAGACCTGCGGGTTTGGCCCCGCCTTGCCCCACAGGATGATCTCGTTACCCCAGGGATCCTCGAAGGCGTGGTTATAGCCGTTGAACTCCGACCAGTAGTGGTCGCGCCACAGGATCGTAGCGCCCAGCCGTTCGGCGGTGGAAAGGATGCGCTCGGGCGTATCGTCGTCGCTGACCAGCACCCAGATGCGCGCCTTGCGCCCGGCCTGGCTGAGCGCGCGGGGCTCCACGCCTGCCGCATCGGGATGCGGACGGGCGTTCTTCGCGTCGAAGATGCCGAGGTGCAGATTGCCGATCTCGCTCTCGCCTCCATCCTTGTTCAGGAAGTTCCCGCCCGGCACCATGCGATGGTAGACGCCCTGCGGCCGGGCGTCGTCCTCCCAGCCGAACACCTCCGCGTAGAACCGCCCGGCCGCCGCCGGGTCGTCGGAGGCGAGGTCGACGAAGATCAGGGTGTTCGGATAGGCCATGGGCGCTCCGTAGCTCCTAAGGACAGCTCATCCTATCCGCTGCGAAGGGTCTGACTTGCACCCGGCGCCTGCAATAAGTTTCACCCTCAGGCCCATGGCTTGCCAGGCTCGTCGGCGGTCGCTCTCCTGCGCGAAGCCGGCGGAGGGATCGTGGCCGTCCTGACCTACGTCACCTTGATCTGCCGCAGCGTGGACGACATCGCCGAGTTCTACATCGCCCTGTTCGGGCTGGAGGAGATCACCGCCTCGCGCTCGCAGCGCTACCGAGAAGTGCTGACCGGCGGCAGCAAGCTCGGTTTCGCCCGCCACGACGCCTATGCGGTGCTGGATCTACCCGAGCGTCCGCCCCAAGCGCCCGTGAACACCTTGCTGAGCTTCGACGTCGGCGCCCCGGCCCAGGTGGACGCGCTCACCCGGGCTGCGGCGGCGGCCGGCGCGCGGCTCGCCAAGCCGGCGGCGGTGACGCCCTTCGGCCAGTACCAGTCCGCCCTGCTCGATCCGGAGGGCAACGTCTTCCGCATCACCGCCGCAGCGCCCGCAGCCTGGCCGGACACGCCCCTGTGATCGTCTACACCCCGCCAAAGGCCGCCGAGCGCATCCCCGTGATCGACCTCGCCGGGGTCGCCGACCCCGCCGCACGCAAGAGCCTGGCATGGGAGGTGCACAAGGCGGCGCGGCAGGAGGGCTTCTTCTATATCGTCAACCACGGCGTCGCACCCGAGCTGATGGCGGCTCAGCTCGAGACGGCGCGGCGTTTCTTCGCCTTGCCCCTGGAGGCCAAACTGGCCGTCCACCATAACCGCTCCACCAACCGGCGGGGCTACGATCCCCTGGCCATGCAGACGCTGGACGCCGGCTCGCCGCCGGACCTGAAGGAGAGCTTCGTCACCGGCCGCGAGGTGGGGCCCGAGCACTGGTTCGTCCGCGAGGCGGTGCCGTTCGAGGGCGAGAACCTGTGGCCGGAAAGCCTGGAAGGCTTCCGCGAGCAGGTGAGCGCCTACACCGAGGCGATGACGCACTTGGGGCGCGACCTGACAGCTCTGCTCGCCCAATCGCTCGACCTCGCACCCGACTACTTCGCCGACGGCGTGGACGAGCCGAGCTGCACCGTGCGGCTGCTCCATTATCCGCCCCATCCCGCAGACGCGGCGTTCAACCAACTAGGGTCGGGGGCGCACACGGATTGGGGTCTGCTAACCCTGCTGCTGCAGGACGACTGCGGCGGGCTGGAGGTGCTGAACGGCGACGGCGAGTGGATCCGCGCCGACCCCCTGGACGGCGCGTTGATCGTCAACCTCGGCGACATGGCGCAGCGGCTGACCGGGGGACTGTACCATTCCAACCTGCACCGGGTGCTGAATACCGCGAGCGGGGCGGACCGCTATTCGGTGGCCACCTTCTTCAATCCCCACGCGCGCTACGTCTTCCAGACCGCACCGACCTGCATAAAGCCAGGCGCGCCGCCGGAGGCGCCAGTCTCCTTCGGCGAGCACATCCAGCAGATGATTGACCGGACGTACGGCGTTTGAGACCTGTCCCGCTCATCCCCGCCCAATGCCGGGATAGAGGTATCTAGGCCCAGGCTCGCACCACCTCCCCGGTGGTGGTCAGCATCGCCACGTTCTTCTCCAGTCCCATAAGCGCTGCCCGGTGCAGGTCTTCGCCGTAGGCCGAGCAGGCGTCCTCGACCACGAAGACGTGGAAGCCGCGGTGGAAGGCGTCGCGCGCGGTGCAGTCCACGCAGCAGTCAGTGGTCAAGCCGGCGAATACCAGGGTGTCCACGCCCCGCGCGCGCAGTTGCGCCTCAAGGTCAGTGCCCACGAAGCTCGAGAACAGCGGCTTCTCGATCTGGATGTCGCCGGGCTCGGGCTTCACTCGATAGTAGGCGGCGCCTGGCGTCCCGGCCCGGCAGACGCCCACCGCGTCATCTGGGTAGCCCTTGCGGCGGTACAACGCCTTCAGGTTGGCGGCGTCGCCCTGGGGGTTGGTGACCACGCGGGCGAACATCACCGCGGCGCCGGCGGTGCGCGCAGCGGCGATCAGCGCCTGCGCCCGATCGATGACGCTCTCCACGTCGGAGAAGTCGCAGCCGACCTTGGCCATCGCGCCGTCGGGGGCTGCGAAGTCGCCCTGGATGTCGATCACCGCCAGCGCAGTTCGCGTCGGGTCGATCATCTGGGCCAGCGGCTCGGCCGGCGGAGCGAGCGCCTCAACCGGCATGGGCGAGTTCGCTCCGCGCGGCCACCGTGGGTCCCTTGCGCAGCTTGGGCAGGATCTCGGCGGCGAAGCGCTTCATGCCCTGCACATAGTCGGGAAAGATGAGCATCATGCCGTCAAGCTCGCAATCCGACATCAGCGCCTCGCACCGCTCGGCCACCGTCTCCGCCGAGCCGATGATATGGGTGGTCATGAAGGAGGAGCGCGCGTTCGAGACGAAACTGTTCTCCTTGCCGAGTTCTGCATCCAGGAAGCCGTAGGCGCGCAGCATGCCGTGCAACGCCCCCTCGTCGAAGCCGGACCGGTAGAGGTCGGCCTTGGCCTGGGCCTCCGCGTCCGTGTCCTCGATCAGGAGCGTGATCATGTTGTAGGTGCGTATGCGCCGCCCGGCGTCCGCCGCCATAGCCTTGGCCATGCGGCTGTTGCGGCCGAGTTCCGCATCGTCGGCGCCGCCGAGGAAGATGGCGTCGGTCTGCTCCAGGGTGAACTCCATCCCCGTCCTGGACGTGCCGGCGCAGACCAGGAAGGGCCGCGGACGGGACACGGGCTTGGGGAAGGACTCGCAGTCCTTAAGGGTGAAGAACTCCCCTTCCATCGTCACGGAGTCCTCGCTCCACAGGCGCTTGATGGCGGTGATCCACTCCCGGGCGAGGTCGTAGCGCTGGTCGTGACCGACGCCGTCGCGCCAGGCGCCCATCTGCTCGAACTCGCCTTTGTAGGCGCCGGTGACGATGTTCAGCCCCGCCCGGCCGCCGCTGACCTGGTCGAGCGTGGCCATCATCTTGGCGGTGACGGCGGGGTTCTGCAGCAAGGTGTGGACGGTGGTCCATATCTTCACCTTGCTGGTCGCCTCGGCGAGTGCAGCCATAAGGATCTGGCTGTCCAGCGCGTATTTCCAATGCTCGGTGACCCCGCCATAGCCCTTCCACTTGGCCATGGACATAACGAAGTCGAGACCCAGCCGGTCCGCCAGCACCGCGACCTCCCGGTTCAGGGCGTAGGAGCCGTCGATCCGCGGGGCCGTGGACGACAGCATCCAGCCGCCGTTGGCCATAGGCAGGAAGATGCCGAAGTCCCTCCCTCCGGTGTCGGACGGCAGGCCGAAGGCGGCAGTGTCTGGCGAGGACTGCATGGGCTTTACTCGACGTTTCCGGCGACGCTAGGCTCCCGGTTAGATCATGTCCGGCCAGAGTCGCCCTTGCGTCCCGCCAGGGAAAACTTGCACTGGCCGTTCATTGCAGGAAGACCTCAGAAGGCGTAGGCGATGGTGCCGATGATCTGGCGGGGCGGGATGTACTGCTGGCTGGTCTGGCCGGTGCCATAAGGGTCGGTGTATTTGGAGTTCACCCCATCCACGTTGAAGGCGTTGGTGGCGGTAAGGGATAGCCGCATCTTCGAGCCCGTGGGGTGGAAGTCCAGGTTGAAGTTGGTGACGCCATAGGGGCTGACCCGGTCCAGCGCCCGGTCGTTAAAGATGCGCGCCCACTCGCTGCCGCGATAGATGTATTCAGCCCGAGGCGTCAGTTGGCCATAGGGTATGTCGAAGGTGTAGGAGGCGTTCACCGCGCCGGAAATCTTTGGCATGTCCGGCGGGGTCTTGCCCTTGATGGGGATCGCGCCGGCTTCGATCTGGGCGATGCAGCCCGCACCTGCCGCCCCGAAAAAGGCTGTGGTCGCCCCGTCGAAGCAGGCTCCAGAGAAGGTCCCGGCCGTACGGTTGATGACCTGCTGGTCGATGGTCTTGTAACTCCCTTCCCCGAAACCGTTCTCCAGCGCGGCGTTAAAGTTGAAATGTAAGCGGCTATCTCGTGAGACATAGGATGTCTCCGCCTCGACCCCGTAGATGTGCACTGATGGAACATTTGCAGTGCCGTAGTGGAAAGGAATCGGATCCACTTCAAGGTATTGGAAGTTGTCATAGTCATAGTAGAAGGCGGCGAGGTTGACCCGTACCGTGCGGTCGATGAACGTACTCTTTGACCCTACCTCGTAGGACGTGTTCGTTTCGTACTGGAAGGTCTGCGGCACGATGACGGAGCCGATGTTGGCGTTGACGCCGCCGGGCTTATAACCGCGCGCGACGCTGCCGTAGATCAGGTTCTGCGGCGTCAGGTCGTAGTCCGCCTCGACCTTGAAGGTCGGCACCGTGTCGGAGTAGCCGGGCGAATCGACGTGCTGTGGCGAAGGTGTACCGGCAGGTACGTTAGCGATCACGCCCGAGAAGTCGTAAGTCGCCGGCGTGAAGGTGTCGTGGTTGACCCGCACGCCTCCGGTGACCCGCAGCGTCGGCAGGATGTGGTAGGTCCCCTGGGCGAAGCCGGAAAATGACTGGTGGTTCACATCCTCCAGTTGGCCGAAGGTCGTGTTGGCCGGTGGGTTGGTCATCACGTCGGCAGGGATGGAGAGGTTGGCCGGCGGCGCGGTCGTCCCATCAAACTCCACCACCGTCTGGCGGGTCTTCTGCGCCAGCGCGAAAGCGCCCACCGTCCAATCGAAGCGCGAGCCGGGGAGCGACAGCAGGTCGAACTCCTCGGTGTAGTTCGCCAGGTGCGTGTTCCAGCCGGCCACGTCGTCGTAGAAGCCCACCACCGAGAAGGCGCTGCGCGAGCCGTCCTCCTGCTGGATGTGGTCCAGCTGCTGGTAAGCCGTCACCGACTTCACGATGAAGTAGGGCGTCTGGTATTCCAGGTTCAAGTGGTAGAGCTGCGTCGTCAGGTCGAAGGTCGCCGGGTAGTCCTGGTAGACCACGCGCGGGTCTTCCAGGCCCGGGATGGTGTTCTCGATCACGTTCTTCTGCGCCGCGCCGTTCTGGTCGGAGTGGTAGACCTGCCCGGTCAGGGTGGCGGAGAACTGCGCGTTCGGCTTCCACAGCACTGCGATCTTGCCGCTCATGTCGTGGGCGTCGTCCAGCCGGGTGTTCGGGATGGCGAGGTTCTTAGTGAATCCGTCGTGGTCATAGGCCTGGGCCGACACCCGCACCGCGAGGGTGTCGCCGATGGGGATGTTTACCTCCGCCCGCTCCCGGAACAGGGCGTAGTCGCCGGCGCTGAAATCGCCGGAGGCGTCGTAGGTGCGAAGCCTGGGCTGGTTGGTCAGGATCGAGATGGCGCCGCCGTCGGCGCTCTGGCCGTACAGCGCGCCCTGGGGCCCGCGCAGCACCTCGATATGATTGACGTCAAACAGCGTCTCGTCGAGCGAGATGGTGTTGGCGATATAGACGCCGTCCACGAACTCCGCCACGCCCGGCGTGTTGGTGGGGGAGTTTTCAGGCGTCGCATAGCCGACGCCGCGGATCGTCACGTCGTTTTCGAAGCCGGACTGGTGGGTAATCTCAAGGCTCGGCACCAAGCCGTTCAGCCCCGTCAGGTTGGTGATGAAGGAGGCGTCGAGCGCGGCGGAGGACACGGTTGAGACGGCCGTGGGCGTCTTCTGGAGGTCCGTGGCGCGCCGGCCGGCGGTGACGATAACCTCGCTGGCCTGCGTGGTCAGCGGCCCTCCCCGCGCGACGTCGCCCTGAGCCACGGCCGCCACCCCGGCCGAAGCCGTGGCGATAGCCCCCGAACCGCCGGACGCGGCCTGGCCGTGCGCGAAGGAGAGAGGCGCCAGGACGGCGAGGCAGACGCCGGCCAGGAGGCCCGATCGAGAACCGCTGCTCATGGACATGACGAGGTCCCCCGACCTGGTGTGTTGACGCCGTTCCCCCGCCGCTCGGGTCTCTCGCCCGACCATCGGCCGCCCGCCTTCGCGTGCGCTGTCTTTTGACTGTCGGCCATAGTGCTCCCACCGTCTTGTCCGGCAAGGCGCAGATTCACGCGGCGCTCACCGCCAAGCGGGTAACGGCGCCTGCCGGACAGGCGCCCGGCGCCCAAGCTACGACGTTTAGATGACTTGCGCAGCGTCGATTCGATCTTGCTTCGGAACCCCTCCGTTTGCGAGCGGCCGCGTCCAAGACTTGATCGCGGCGAGCCTGCTTAATCGTCGCGTGATGGAACACGCCCCGCACCCCCCCGCAGACGTCGACACCCTGATCCGTGACGCGCTCGTGCTCACGCTTGACCCCGACCGCCGGATCATTCGCGACGGCGCGGTCGCCGTCCGGGACGGGATCATCGTGGAGGTCGGCAAGAGCGCCGAGATCACGCCGCGGGTCCGCGCCCGCGAGGTGATCGACGGGCGCCGCTTCCTGGTCGCGCCGGGGCTGGTGAACGGCCACGTCCACGTGACCGGAGAGCCGCTGACCCGCGGCTTCGTTCCGGACGACAGCGGCTGGTACAGCAACGTCTTCGAATGGCTGGTGCCGCTCTACGAGGCCCAGACCGAAGAGGACGAGCGGCTGGCGGCCCAGCTCGCCGCCGCCGAGCTGCTGCGCAACGGCGTGACCAGCTTCCTGGAGGCCGGCACCATCCGCCACCTGGATGCGGCGGTGGACGGCCTGCGCGAGATCGGCATCCGCGGCCGCGTCGCCCAGTGGGCGCAGGACCGCGCCTTCTCCCCCGACCAGGACCAGGCCGCGCTGACCGACAAGGCGGTCAGGCTGATGCAGGCGGAGATGGAACGCTACCCTGGCGGCGTCGAAACGCTGATTTCGGCCTGGCCTGGGCTGGTCGGCCACATGACCGCCACCGACGATTTGTGGCGGGAGGCCTCCAGCCTGGCACGGGCCCACGGCGCGGGGATCACCGCTCACATGAGCCCGGTGGAGGCCGATCCCGACTGGTATCTGGCCAATACGGGCCGTCGCCCGATCGCGCACCTGGCCGAGCTTGGCGTGCTGGGCCCGGAGGTCAGCCTCACCCACGCCGTGCACCTTGACGACGCGGAGGTCGAGCTGCTGGCGCAGACGCGGACCAACGTCACCCACTGCCCCATGTCGGCGCTGAAGGGCGGCTATGGCGCGAGCGTCAGCGGCAAGTTCCCGGAAATGGCGGCCAAGGGCGTGAACCTGATGCTGGGCACCGACGGGAACAACAACGGCAACATTGGCGACCTGATGCGGGCCATGTTCGTCTGCGCCGGGTTGTTCAAGGACGCGCGGCGCGACACCAGCCTGTTCCCCGCCCACCAGGTGCTCACCATGGCCACGCTGAACGGGGCCCGCGGCATGGGGCTGTCCGAGCAGATCGGCTCGCTGGAGGTAGGCAAGCGCGCCGACATCGTGCTGCACGACCTGGACCGGCCGGAGTGGCGGCCCCTCACCGACGTGGTCAGCCAGATGGTCTGGTCCGCGGACGGACGAGGCGTGCACACGGTCTTCGTGGACGGGGTGAAGGTTGTGGACGACTACCGTTGCACCAAGGTGGACGAGGGGGCGTTGTACGTCCGGGCCGAGGAGGCCGGCAAGGCGATCGCCGGGCGGGCGGGCCTGGCGAACGCAGGCCCCTGGCCGATGGTCTAGTGTGGAGCTAGACGCCTGCGCGACTTAGTAGCGAGGCCTGCGCTTCGCGGGCTTTCGCCGCGAGCTCCGCCTCGTCGATCTGGGTGCTGGCGCCGTTTCGAACGACGATGCGCCCTTCCACGATCACGTCGCGCACCGTCCGGCCGTCAGTTCCCCAGATCAGGTTGAGATCGCTCCGTCCGATGGGGCGCCAAGCCGGCGTGCGGGTCTCGTGCACCACGAGGTCCGCACGCTTGCCGACCTCGATAGAGCCGACGCGATCGCCTAGCCCCACGGCCTGCGCTCCTCCGCAGGTCGCCCAGTCCAAGCCGTGCTTCGCCGTGGCCAAGCCGGGGTCCATCGCGGCGTCGCGGGTGAGCCCCACCGCCAGGGCCGCGGCCCTGTGCACGTCCGCGAGGTCGCCGGCGTTGACGGAGTCGCAGCCGAGCGCCAGGCGCCCGCCGCGCCGGGCGAACTCGCCATGCCGGCCAGCCCGCGTCACCCCTTGCGCCAGCCGCAGGTAGGTCCAGGGGCAGTAGGCGATGGCGGTGCGGGTCTCCAGCAGCATCTCCAGCTCCGCCTCATCGATCCAGACGGCGTGCGCCAGTAGCAGGTGCTCGCCAAGGACGCCGAGTTCGCTGAGGTGCGCGACGGGACGCAGTCCGCGGCGGCCCATGTAGCCGGCGACGTCGGCCTCCGTTGGCGAGAGGTGGAAGGTCAGACCGCACATGTGGCCGCGCGCCAGGTCGGCGGCCCCTTCGAGCAGGGTGTCGGAGGCCAGGTCGTGGCCGACGAGCGTCACCCACCCCTCGACCTGCCCCCCTTGCGGG
>CALMGB010000054.1 GCA_937863535.1 uncultured Caulobacteraceae bacterium | reverse complement strand
TCCCCCGCGGCGCTCCCGGCCGCCGGCCGCAGCGTGCGCGGCGTCCACGGCCTGCTGCTGGCCTTTGCAGGCGGGGTGGTGGCGGCGCTGGCGCATCCGCCGTTCGGTGTATGGCCCGGCATCTTCGGGTTCGCCCTGATCGCCTTCTCCCTGGACCGTACCGCCTCAAGGCGGCCGCTGCTGTCGGCGCTGGCGAGAGGGTGGGCGGCCGGGTTCGCCTACCTGCTGGTCGGCACCTGGTGGATCGCGGAGGCCTTCTTCGTGGACGCCGCCACCCACGCTTGGCAGGCGCCCCTGGCGATCATGTTCACCGCCGGCGGGATCAGCGTGTTCTGGGGCGGCGCAGGGCTGGTCTACCGCCTCATCGCGCCGCGCGGCGGCCATCGGGTGCTGGTCTTCGCCGCGGTCTGGTCGCTGTTCGAGTGGCTGCGCGGCAACGTGCTCACCGGCTTTCCCTGGGACCTGCCCGGCGAGTGTTGGCGGGCGGGCTCGGCGCCTTCCCAGGCCGCCAGCCTGATCGGCGCCTACGGCATGACCCTGGTCACCGTGGCCATCGGCGCGGCCCCGGTGACCATGGCCGACCGTAGCCGGCCCAGGGCCGCGGCCGCCAGCCTGGCGCTCGCCGGCGCCGCCCTGGCCCTGCTGTGGGGCTACGGCGCGATCCGCCTGTCGCAGCCGGAGCCGCCGGACCAGGCGCTGCGGCTGCGTATCGTGCAGCCCGGGCTCGCCGAAGAGCCGGTCTGGACCGAGGCCATCCTGCGCAAACGGGTGGACCGCTTCATGCGCCTGACCGCCTGGCCCGCCGCCAAGCGCCCGGACCTGGTGATCTGGCCCGAAGGCGCAATGCCCTACTCACTGGAGGAGTTCTTCTCCGACGGCAGCGGTCCGGCGGCGGCCCTCGCCCAAGCCATGACGCCTGGCCAGGTGCTGTTCGACGGCGGCTACCGCGTGGACGAGACGTCCGGGCGCGCGCGCTATTACAACAGCATGCTGGCGGTGAAGCGTACCGACGATGGCTTCCAGCCGCTCGGAGCCTATGACAAGTATCGCCTCGTGCCGTTCGGGGAGTTCCTGCCGGCGCCCTGGCTGTTCTCGCTGATCCACCTGACCAGCCTGGTTCAGAACGGCGTCGCCTTCACCCCGGGCCCGCGGCCTGCGCCCATGACCCCTGCCGGCCTGCCCCGGATGCAACCGCTGATCTGCTACGAGGCGCTGTTCCCGGGCTTCACCTCGTCGGCAGGCGGACGTCCGGACTGGATCGTCAACATCTCCGACGACGCCTGGTTCGGGCGAACGACCGGACCGCTGCAGCACCTGAACCTGGCCAGCTACCGCGCCATCGAGGAGGGCCTGCCCATGGTGCGCGCCACGCCCACCGGCGTGTCGGCCATCATCGACGCCCGCGGGAGGGTCCGCGCGCACCTGAGCCTCGGCCGGCAGGGCGTCATCGATGGCCGCCTTCCAGGTCACCTGCCGCCGACGCAGTATTCGAAGTGGCACGAACTACCGTTTTACGTGTTTCTTTTTGCAGGACTCGCCTTGGCGTTGGTGAGATCAGGCGGAGAGCGCCGCGACATCTAGAAAGTGCCGCCTCTAACCTCGCCGCCACGTTGACAGAGCTGTGTCGGGGAGGTTTCAACAACGTATGGATGAGTCCCCGAACCCCATCGACGTGCACGTGGGTGACCGGGTTCGTCGCAGGCGGCGCGCGCTGGGGATCAGCCAGGAGCAGTTGGCCGACAAGCTTGGCCTGACCTTCCAGCAGGTGCAGAAGTACGAACGGGGCGCCAATCGCGTCAGCGCCTCCAAGCTCTACCAGATCGCCAGCGCGCTGCAGGCGTCTGTCGCCTACTTCTTCGAAGGCCTTCCTGATCCGGTCCGCACGCTAGGGGTCTCCGAGGAGGCTCCGGCCGCCTTCGTCCATGACCTGCCGCTGACCCCTGAGGAGCGCCTGTTCGCCGGCTATCTCTCGCAGATCGAGAGCAAGCAGGTTCGCAAGCGCCTCCTCGAACTGGCGAAAAGCCTGACGACGGAGCCGGCCGGAGAGGGCGGCTGAGCGACGCCCACCATGGTGGCGTCAACTCGAACGGCGGCGGCTTCAATGCTGAGGCGGCTTAGCCCATAAGGGCGGCAGGGCTATGGACGGAGAGGCGCCATGCGCGATCCCACCATCAACGAGATCGACATCGCCGCGCTGCGACCCACCCAGATGACGGTGGGCCTGCACGAGGTGGCGGCCAAGCGGCGCGAGTGGCGCGAAGCGAAAGACAGCGCGCGGCTGAAGATACTCGGCGGCCATGCGGTGCCGACCGTGCTCGGCCCCAAGGGGCGCTACTACGTGGTCGACCACCACCACCTGGCCCGAGCCCTGCTGGACGAGGGCGAGAAGACGCTTCAGGTCTACATCCTCGGCGACCTGAGCAAGGTGGACAAGACGGGGTTCTGGACGATGCTGGACAACAGCGGCTGGTGCCACGCCTACGACCACAAGGGCCGCAGGTGCGAGCTTTCCGACATTCCCAAGTCCCTGGCCGACATGAAGGACGACCCTTACCGCAGTCTGGCCGGCCAGCTCCGCCGCTCCGGCGGGTTCGCCAAGACCGACAAGCCCTTCTCCGAGTTCATCTGGGCCGACTTCCTGCGCCGCCGGGTGGACGAGGACGTGGTGAAGACCGACTTCGCCAGCGCGCTGGTGCAAGCGCTGGAACTCGCCAAGACGAAGGACGCACGTTACCTGCCGGGCTGGTGCGGGGTGGAGCCCGAGTGAGCGTTGCGGGACCGCCCTCGTCCCCTCATCGCCAGGCGTAGTTGAAGCTGACGCTGATCCGCTCGCTCCTGGCGGCGTTGGGCGGCACTTCGTGGCGGAGCCAGCTCTCCCACATCAGCAGGGTTCCCGCTTTGGGCTGCAGGTAGACGAAGGGCTGGGCGCTCAGCATGTCCGGGGCGCGCGGGGGGGCGGCCATCATCAGGGGCAGGCGTGGGTCCTCGAAGCGGATCGCACTCGCGCCCGGCGGCGTGCGCACATAGTAGGTCCCCGACAGCACGCTGTGCGGGTGTATGTGGCCGCTGTGGGCGGAGCCCGGCTTCAGCACGTTGACCCACAGGCTGTCGAGCTTCAACCGCTTGCCGCCGAGGTCGAAGTCGAGCTGGCTGGAGAAGATCATCGCCTCGCGGTCCAGCCGGCGCTTCAGCTCGGCGAACGCGGTGGCTCGCTTGGGCAGGTCGTCCAGGGAGGCGTAGGAGGTGTAGCCGCCGTAACCGTGCGCCTTGCTCCAGGCCCGTCCGGCCCGGTCCTCAGCCGCCAAGCCCAGGCACGCCTGCTCCAGGCCGGCGTTGAACTCGGCGAAGCCGGCGCGGGGGGCGAGATCGGCCTCGTAAACGCGGGTGACGAAGAGCTGGTAGGTCTCGTCGCCGCTCATCCGGTCGCCCCCCGCACCACCTCCAGCACCGCCGTTCCGTAGCGGTCGAGCTTGCCCTGGCCGACGCCGCTGACCGCACCGAGCCGGGCGAGGTCGGCGGGCCGGGTTTGGGCGATCTCCAGCAGGGTCTTGTCGTGGAAGATGACGTAGGGCGGCACCGACTGCAGCTGGGCCTGACCCTTGCGCCAGGCCCGCAGCGCCTCGAACAGGCCGTTCGTCTGCGGCGACTCCGCCGCCAGCGGGCCGGTCTTCTCATAGTCCTGGCGGTCGCGGCGCACCCGCTCGCGCGGGGGGGCCGGCGCGCGCACCTCCACCTTGCGCTCGCCGCGGTAGACCTCGCGCACCGCCGCCGGGTCGCCGAGCGCCACCAGGGGCCGGCCGTCGTTGGGGTCCTCGCGCAGCAGGCCGTCGAACAGCAGCTGGTCAAGGAGGGCGCGCCACTCCACGGCCGACCGGTCGGCGCCCACGCCGAAGGTGGAAAGCTGGGCCTCGGACGGCTGCACGTCCCGGGTCTTGCCGAGCAGGTGGTCCACCACCCGGCCGCGCCCGAAGCGGCCGCCGAGCCGGTGCACCGCCGAAAGCGCCATCTGGGCCGGCTTGGTGGCGTCGTGCGCCTCGGGCGGCGAGGTGCAGAGGTCGCATTGGCCGCAAGCGCCCGCGGCCTCCTCGCCAAAATAGCGGCGCACCGCGACCGCGCGACAGTTCAGCCCATCCAGCATGGCGTAGAGCTGGCGGGCCTTGCGCACCTGCACCTGCTTGACCTCGGCTGAGACCTCGCGCTCGTCGATGCGCCGCAGCGCCCAGGCGAGGTCGGAGGCGCCATAGAGCGTGATCCCCTCCGCCGGCTGGCCGTCCCGCCCGGCCCGGCCCACCTCCTGCCAGTAGGCCTCGACCGAGGCCGGCGGGTCGGCGTGGATGACGTAGCGGACGTCGGGCTTGTCGATGCCCATGCCGAAGGCGATGGTCGCCACCATCACCGCGCCGTCCTCGTCCAGGAAGCGCTTCAGCCGGTCCTCCCGGACGCGCTTGTCCAGCCCGGCATGGTAGGCGAGCGCGGGCGCGCCGACACCGGCCAGCCGATCCGCCAGCTCCTCGGTCGCCTTGCGGGAACCCGCATAGACGACGCCGGCGCGGTCGGGGCGCGCCTGGACCAGCTGCTGCACCCGCGCATGGGCGCCGCCGGACTTGCGCTCGGCCTGGAGCTGCAGCTCCGGCCGGGCGAAGCTGTCGACGAACTCGGCGGCGCCCTGGAGGCGCAGTTCTGCGCGTATGTCGTCGCGGGTGCGGGCGTCTGCGGTGGCGGTCACGGCCAGGCGGGGGACGCTTGGGAAGACGTCCGCCAGCCGGCCCAGGCTGCGGTATTCGGGGCGGAAGTCGTGGCCCCACTGGCTGACGCAGTGCGCCTCGTCGATGGCCACCAAGGCCAGCGGCCGGCTGGACAGCCGCTCCAGCATGGCGCCGGCCATCAGCCCCTCCGGCGAGACGTACAGGAGATCGAGCGTCCCCTCCCCGATCCGCCGCCAGGTGGCCTGGCGCTCGTCGGAGGTGGCATTGGAGTCCAGCCGCGCCGCCGCGACGCCCAGCTGCTGCAACCCCGCCACCTGATCGGCCATCAGCGCGATCAGGGGCGAGACCACCAGGCCGAGACCCGGCCGCACCAGGGCGGGGATCTGGTAGCACAGGCTCTTGCCACCGCCGGTGGGCAGCACCGCCATGGCGCTGCGGCCGGCCAGCACCTCGCCGATCACGCCCGCCTGAAGGCCGCGGAACTCCTGGTGGCCGAAGATGCGGCGAAGCACCTCGCGGGCGCTGTCCAGGGCGGAGTCGAAGGCCATGACGCCGGTCTACCGCCTTTGTTCACGGCGCGCCATCGCCGCAAGCGGACAGTGTGGGCGTCGGTTGAGGGCGCGGAGTCCCAGCCCGTCGCCCCCCTCCACCATGAAGCTATACGGGCTGGCGGCCTTGCGCCGCATCAGAGACCGCTCGCCACTCCGCCCAGGTCTTCAGCCGCGTGTCGTAGGCCGCCTGGACCCTTGGAACGACGTTGGAACCGAGCGCCAGACGAAGCGGCGGTGTCTCGGCGTCTACGACTTCGGGGATCGCGTCTGCGGTGGCGGCCGGGTCGCCCCGGTCCTCGGCGCTGAAAGTGGCGGAGAGCGCCTCACGCACGGGATTGTAGACCGCGATGGGCGGCGCGGACCTCGTCCTGCAGCGGAAGCCGGTGGCGAAGCTGCGGGCTCGATGATTGTCACTTGACGCCGAGCGGCGCGACTTCACCGGCCAGCGCCTCCGACAGGCCTTCGACGGCGAACCTTGTGGCCACGTAGCTTCCCGCCGAAGCAAAGCCCAATAGTCCGCCGAGGCTCGACACGGTGAGGATGTGGCCACCCGACTGCGCCCGCAGGATGGGCAGGGCCGCCTGGACGACCCAGAGGGTCCCGAACACGTTGGTCTCGAAATTGGCTCTGACGTCCTCGGGCGCCAGCTCCTCCACGGC
The DNA here is from genome assembly GCA_937863535.1 of uncultured Caulobacteraceae bacterium. Classification (GTDB taxonomy): domain Bacteria; phylum Pseudomonadota; class Alphaproteobacteria; order Caulobacterales; family Caulobacteraceae; genus CAHJWH01. The sequence continues at coordinate 3,145 of CALMGB010000054.1, read as the reverse complement.
GCCGATGTAGGCGTAGCCGGCGGCGCTCAGGATCACGTCGGGGCGGCCGAAGCGCTCGCGCCCCTGGCTCACCGCAGCGAAGACGGCGTCGCGGTCGGTCACGTCGAGCGGGAGCCTCAGGACCCATCCCCGTCGGTCGCGACCAGCGCGTCGAGCGTGCCCGCGCCGCGCGCGGTGGCGACGACCCTGTCGCCCCGCTTCAGCGCCGCCGCCGCCCAGATCCGGCCGAAGCCGCCCGAAGATCCCGTGACGAACCAGACCTTGCCCGTCACCATGACCTAAGTCCCCTCCATCGGATCAACGGCATGGTCGCCTCCTTTCAGACGAGGGTCTGGCGAACGCCGGTCTGGGCTGCGCGGGTCACGGCCGCGATCCGCCGCGTCAGCCGGGCGGCGTGCGCGAAGTCGGCCACGGTGCGCACGCCGTCGCCGATGTCACGCGCCAGCATCGCGTAGACTTCACCCACGTTCGCCGCCGCGCCACCAAGGCCGCCGACGGCGACCGGCGCGTCGAGCGGTTCGGCGACGCCGTCGACCTCCAGCGCAAGCTCTCCGGCCTGGAAGCCGTGCGGATGGCCGCCGAGAAGCCGCAGCATCCCTTCGGTCCCGATCACCTCGCAGGTGAACGGCGTGTCGGCGGGACGATCGCCGCCGACCTCGATCGAGGCGATGCAGCCGGTCGCGAACCGGCCCGTCACGAACACCTGGTCGGGCGTCGTGCGCGCGACCACCTCGCCGGTGTCGGTCAGGCGGACGACGGGGTGTTGGATCGCAGCCAGCGCGGCGAGCGCCTCGGCCCCGCCCAGCAGCCGCTCGACGAGGTCGAGCGTATGGCCGCCCAGGATCGTCGTCAGGTTGGCCCCGTTCGACGGGTCGTTCAGGTATGCGTAGGCGCTCGGCAGCTGCGCCGCGTAGCCGGCGGTGGTCGACACCACGCGCGCGGAGAGCAGCCGGCCGAGCCGTCCCTGCCCGATGAGCGCGCGAGCGCGCCGTACCGCGGGCGATGCGCTCCCCTGTAGGCCGACGGCATGGTGCACGCCCGCCTGCTCCGCGGCGGCTGCGAGCGCGTCCGCCTCTTCGACGGAGCGTCCAAGCGGCCACTCGCAATAGAGGTGCTTGCCCGCCGCCAGCGCTGCGCGGACCACCGCATCGTGCTCGGGGACCTTGACGCACACGGCCACCAGATCGACCGCGTCGCTGGCGCACAGGGCGGCGGCGTCAGTGAACCAGTGGGCCGCGCCATAGGCCTGCGCCGCGCTGCGCGCGCTGTCCTCGCCGCGGGTGGCGACCGCCGACAGCGTGAGCCCCGGCGCCTGCGCGATGGCGGGGATGTGCGAGTCCCTGGCCCAGCTCCGCAGAGGGTGCGCGCCGACGACGCCGACCCTGATTTCCCGCATCTCCGGCGCCTCCTCATAAGCGGACAAACACTGACCGCTTAGCTACGCAAGCGGACTTCGCTTGTCCATATCTGTGACCACCGATAATCGTCGGGGATGCAGACCCTTGCGCAGGACGAGGCGAGCGCCCCTGGCGGGTCGCTGCGGGCGGACGCCCGGCGCAATCGGGAAAAGGTGCTGGAGGGGGCGCGGCAGGCGTTCGCGGCGCGCGGGTTTGAGGCGAGCTACCACGAGATCGCGCGCCTTGCGGGCGTGGGGGTCGGCACGGTGTACCGCCGTTACCCGCAGCGCGACGCCCTGATCGAGGCGGTGCTACTCGACATCCTCGCCGAGCTGACGGCCGCAGCGCAGGCGGCGTCTTTAGAGGATGACGGCTGGTCGGGCTTCACCCGCGTCTTCGGCGAACTGTCGGCCCACTACCGCCGCCACGCTGGACTGTCGGCACGGCTGGAGGGGTGCGGCGGGATGCAGGTGGCCGAAGCCAGAGAGGGGTTCCAGCACGCCATCGAGGGGCTGCGCCGGCGCGCGCTGCAAGGCGGGCTGAGGCCGGACGTGGGCTGGCGAGACATCCTGTTCCTGGCCCAGGCTGCGGCGGCTGAAGGCTGCGGCCTCGGCCTCGACGCCGACGAGGAGGGCCGCGCCCGCGCGCTGGCGATCATCCTGGACGGCCTGCGCTCCCGATGACGCAGGGCCTGAGGCGCTGAGTTGCGGCACGACGCCTGATCCGCCTTGCCGGCGACGGTTGTGAACCCGACCTCTCAGGATCGACATGGATGAGAGATGAAGACCATGCAGGCGACGTTCGGGGCGACCTCCACCGCGAATGAGGTTCTGCAGGAGATCGATCTGCGCGGCCGGCGTGTCCTGGTGACCGGCGTATCGGCCGGGGTTGGAGTGGAGACCGCTCGCGTCCTCGCTGGCCACGGAGCCCACGTCGTGGGCGCCGCCCGTGATCTCGACAAGGCGCGGGCTGCGACGGCGCACGTCGAGGCTGGCGCGGCGCCAGGAGGCCGCCTTGAGCTGATCGAGCTTGATCTCGCGTCTTTGGAGAGCGTGCGGACCTGCGCCGATACTTTGCTGGCCATCGGCAAGCCGTTCGACGCGGTCATCGCCAACGCCGGTGTCATGGCGCTCCCCTTGGGGCGGACCAGGGATGGCTTCGAGACCCACTTCGGAACGAACCACCTCGGCCATTTTGTGCTGGTGAACCGCATTGCCGAACTCGTCGGCCCCGGCGGTCGGCTGGTCATGGTCTCTTCGGCCGGCCACCGTGGGGCGGACGTCGACCTGATTGATCCGAACTTCGAGCAGACACCCTACGACCCGCTGACGGCCTACCGCCGTTCGAAGACGGCGACCATCCTTTTCGCTGTCGAGTTCGACCGGCGCCATGGCGCCCGCGACGTCCGGGGAACCGCGGTTCACCCGGGCGCGGTGCTGACCGAAACCACCCGCAAGCTGATCCAAGCCCAGCCCTCGGCTGCGTCCGCCTTCCACTGGAAGACCGTCCCACAGGGAGCGGCGACGTCGGTGTGGGCGGGCTTCGTGGCCCCCGCTGACGAGGTCGGTGCAAGCTATTGCGAGGATTGCCATATCGCCGACGTGGTCGATGACCCGGCGGCCACGTCCGGCGTACGCGCCTACGCACTAGACGCCGAGCACGTCAAGGCGCTGTGGCTGAAAAGCGAACAGATGGCTGAAGGCGCTGGAGGATGAAACGCCAAGCTCAAGCGGCTGCTGGCGGACGCC
>CALMGB010000053.1 GCA_937863535.1 uncultured Caulobacteraceae bacterium | reverse complement strand
CTACGTCTCGCCGTCCCAGATTCGCCGCTTCGGCCTGCGCACCGGCGACAGCTGCGAAGGCCCGATCCGCGCGCCCCGCGAGGGCGAGCGTTACTTCGCCATCCTAAAGGTCGATACGATCAACTTCGAAAGCCCCGAGGCGATCAAGCACAAGGTCCACTTCGACAACCTGACGCCCCTATATCCCGAGCGCCGGTTCACCATGGAGATGGGCGACCCCACCCTGAAGGACCGTTCCGGCCGGGTGATCGACATCGTGGCGCCGCTCGGCAAAGGTCAGCGCTGCCTGATCGTGGCGCCGCCCCGGGTCGGCAAGACCATGATGCTGCAGAACATCGCCAAGTCCATCTCGCTGAACCATCCGGAATGCTACCTCATCGTGCTGCTGATCGACGAGCGGCCGGAAGAGGTCACAGACATGCAGCGCACGGTGATCGGCGAGGTCATCTCCTCCACCTTCGACGAGCCGGCCGGCCGCCACGTCCAAGTGGCCGAGATGGTGATCGAGAAGGCCAAGCGGCTGGTGGAGCACAAGCGCGACGTGGTGATCCTGCTGGACAGCGTCACCCGGCTCGGACGCGCCTACAACACGGTGGTGCCCTCGTCAGGCAAGGTGCTGACGGGCGGTGTGGACGCCAACGCCTTGCAGCGGCCCAAGCGCTTCTTCGGCGCCGCCCGGAACATCGAGGAAGGCGGCTCGCTGACCATCATCGCCACCGCCCTGACCGACACCGGTTCGCGCATGGACGAGGTGATCTTCGAGGAGTTCAAGGGCACCGGCAACAGCGAGATCGTGCTGGACCGCAAGGTGGCCGACAAGCGCGTCTTCCCGGCCATGGACATCCTGAAGTCCGGCACCCGCAAGGAAGAGCTGCTTACCCCCAAGGACGTGCTGGCCAAGACTTATGTGCTGCGCCGCATCCTCAACCCCATGGGGCCCCAGGACGCCATCGAGTTCCTGCTCGACAAGCTCCGCCAGACCAAGACCAATGGCGAGTTCTTCCAGTCCATGAACACCTGAGCCAGGAGCCAGCCGCATGAAGTTCAGGGTCGAAGCCGACTGCACGCCGGTGGAGGCGCGGGCGTTCCTGGGCCTGCCCGACGTCACGCCACTGAACGATCAGATGGTACGTGAGATGTCCTCGCGGATGGGCGCCAACCTGTCGATGCTGAAGCCCGAGGAGCTGATGAAGAGCTGGATGAGCCTGGGCGGCCAGGCTCAGGAGCAGTTCATGAAGATGATGACGTCCGCGGCGGCCGGAGGACTGGGCGGTACGATCACCCGGTGAGCGGGCCACGGTTCGGCTCCACCATATTCGCCCTGGCGACGCCGTTCGGACGGGGAGCCGTGGCGGTGGTCCGCCTGTCCGGCCCTGGGGCCGGAAATGCGCTGTCGTCCCTATGCGGGCGCGAGCCGCCAGAACCCCGCCGCGCGGTCGTCCGGAAGTTGCGCTCGGCGGATGGGGAGGTCGTGGACGAGGCGCTGGTCCTCTGGATGCCGGGGCCAGGAAGCTTCACCGGAGAGGACAGTGCTGAGCTCCATCTCCACGGGGGGAGGGCTGTCGTCGCAGCGGTTTCGGACCTGCTCGTCCGGGCGGGGCTGCGTCTCGCCGAGCCGGGGGAGTTCACCCGGCGCGCCTTCGAGAACGGCCGCCTGGACCTGACTCAGGCGGAGGCCATTGCAGACCTGGTCGAGGCGGAAAGTGGCGGCCAGCGCAGGCAGGCCCTGGCCCAGCTCGGGGGGGCCTTGTCGAAGCGCTACGAGGCTTGGCGCGAGGCGCTGCTGGACGCACTGGCCTTGCTCGAGGCCGAGATCGACTTCCCCGACGAGGATGTCCCCGGCTCGGTCGCCGCCGCCGCCTTGCCCGTCCTGCAAAGAGTGATGTCGGAGCTTGAGCTTGCCGCGACGGATCTTCATGGCGAACGTGTCCGCGAAGGTTTTCGGGTGGCGATCGTTGGAGCGCCCAACGTCGGAAAATCCAGCGTACTGAATGCGCTTGCCGGGCGGGACGCGGCCATCGTGACGGCCATCGCCGGCACCACGCGCGACGTCGTCGAGATACCGATGAGCTTGGCGGGTCAGACCCTCGTTCTGGCGGACACGGCCGGCTTGCGGGTCACGGACGATCTTATCGAAGCCGAAGGTGTACGCCGAGCGCATGCCTGGTCCTCAGACGCCGATCTGAGGATCGGGGTGCTGGACCTTACCCGTCCGGACACCCTGACCAACGTGTCTGGTTTGCTGAAGGCTGGCGACATCATCGTGCTGAACAAGGCCGACCTTGTCCCCGCTGAGGTCGCGCCTGCCTGCCCGCCGGAGCTGACGGTCGTCAGGGCGGCGGCAGCGCGACCTCAGATTGAGGCGCTGCGTGACGCCCTGACGGACTGGCTTGACGGGTGTGCGGGGTCGCAGGAATTCCCCGCCACCACCCGCGCCCGGCATCGCACACTGCTGCAGGAGGCGGCCGCCCACCTGAAGCGGAGCCTGCAGGACCTGTCGATCGGCGCGGAGTTGGCGGCTGAGGACGTGCGGCTCACGATCCGCGCGCTGGAGCGCATCACAGGCCGCAGTGACCCCGAAGCCGTGCTGGACCGGGTGTTCGCGAACTTCTGCATAGGCAAGTAGGTGTTCCACGTGGAACAATCGGCTCCACCCTCGACGCTGGCGGTAGCCTGCAATACATGAAGCTCATGAGCGGCTGGGATGTGATCGTTGTCGGCGGAGGCCATGCCGGCTGTGAGGCGGCCGCGGCGGCGGCCCGCCTCGGCGCGCGCACGGCGTTGATGACCCATCGGCTCGATCGCATCGGAGAGATGTCGTGCAATCCGGCGATCGGCGGGTTGGGCAAGGGTCATCTCGTCCGGGAAGTGGACGCTCTGGACGGGCTGATGGGGCGTCTTGCGGATGCCGCGGGCATTCAGTTTCGATTGCTGAACCGCTCCAAGGGTCCGGCGGTCAGGGGTCCGAGGGCCCAGATCGATCGTTCGCTTTATCGTAGAGGTGCACAACAGGCCCTGAAGGCTCAAGCTGACCTTCACCTCATCGAGGCAGCGGCCGAGGATCTGCTGATCGAGGACGAGGCAGTCGCAGGCGTCGTCACTGCTGAGGGTGAGGTGCACAGGGCGTCTGCGGTCGTGCTGACCACCGGCACCTTCCTGAACGGTGTTATCCTTCGGGGAGATACACGCATCTCCGCCGGTCGCCACGATGACCCTGCTGCCGTGGGTCTAAGCCGGAGGCTCTACGCACTTGACCTGCGCATGAGTCGGCTGAAGACCGGAACGCCCGCGCGGCTTGATGGTCGGACCATCGACTGGGCATGTGTGGAAAGGCAGGCGGGTGATGCAGATCCCGTACCGTTCTCCTACCTGACCGATCGGCTGGATGTCGATCAGGTTACCTGCGGCATCACCTATACCAATGCGGCGACTCATGCCGTCATCGCGGATCACCTGGACGAGTCGGCCGTCTATGGAGGACGGGCGACCGGTAAGGGCCCTAGATACTGCCCGTCGATCGAAGACAAGGTGGTCCGGTTCGCAGACAAGAGAGCGCATCAGGTCTTTCTGGAGCCGGAGGGGCGTGACGACGATACTGTCTATCCGAACGGGATTTCCACCTCCCTGTCGGACTCTACGCAGCTCCGTTTCCTGCGGACCATAAAGGGTCTCGAGCACGTCGAGGTGAAGCGGTTCGGTTATGCGATCGAGTACGACTACGTCGATCCGCGCGAACTCGAGCCCACCCTCGAAGTAAAACGCCTTCGCAGTCTCTACCTCGCCGGACAGATCAACGGCACAACGGGGTACGAAGAGGCGGCGGCGCAGGGCTTGATGGCCGGGCTCAACGCCGCCCGAAAAGCTCGCGGTTTGCCCGGCGTGATCTTGTCTCGTGACCAGGCCTACATCGGCGTGATGATCGACGATCTTACGACGCGAGGGGTCACTGAGCCCTATCGTATGTTCACCAGCCGGGCGGAGTTCCGCCTGACGTTGCGGGCGGACAATGCCGACCAGCGGTTGACGGCCTATGGGAGCGAGCTTGGCTTGGTGAGTGGTGGACGTGCACAGCGCTACTTCCGGAAGGCGGAAGCCTTGGAGGCGGCTAGGGAACTTGGACGCGGCCTGGTCCTGTCACCCTCGCGCGCGGTGGCGGCAGGACTGCCGGTCACGCCGGATGGTCAGCCTCGCACCGCTCTTCAGCTGCTCGGGTATGCAGCCATCGACGTCGAGCGCCTGTCGGCGATCTGGCCAGTTCTGTCGGGCTGGCCGGCTGAGGTGCGTGAACAGCTGGAGATCGATGCGCTTTACGCCGGCTACCTCCATCGCCAAGCCGCGGACGTTCGAGCCTTTCAACGGGATGAGGATCTCGTTCTTTCGGAAGAGATCGATTATGCCGCGATCGGGAGCCTCTCCAACGAAGTGCGTGAGAAGCTCGCTTCGGTCCGGCCTCGCACGTTGGGCCAAGCCTCGCGCATAGAAGGCATGACACCAAGCGCCCTGATGAGCCTGCTGGGTCATGCGAAACGGCGAGCTGCGGCTTGAGTGATCTCGCTCCAGCGCCGAGCCTGCGCCGGTGGTCGGAGCGGGACTTTCAGGTGGAGCTGAACGCTACGCCGGCCCAGTTACTCGATTTGCAAAGCTTTCACGTTTTGTTGGGAGAGTGGGGCCAGCGTATGAACTTGGTAGGGCCGTCCGCCATGGCGGATTTCTGGCTCAGGCATGCCTATGATTCCGCGCAGTTGTTGCACGTGGAACAGTCGGCCCTGCGTTGGGCGGACGTAGGCGCGGGCGCCGGTTTTCCCGGGGTCGTCCTCGCCATACTCCTGAAGGGGAGGGCGGGCGGTCACATCGATCTAATCGAGAGCATGGAGAAGCGCGCCCGCTTCCTGGCGCACGTTGTCGAGACCTTGGCCCTACCCGCAAGGATTCATCATGCCCGAGCGGAGGCAATTTCCTCTCCCCCAGGCCTGCAGATTGTCACCGCCCGGGCCTGCGCGCCTCTTTCCCGGCTGTTCGGCTATACCGCCCACTTCTTCCGCGCCGGAGCTGCAGGATTGTTCCTGAAGGGAGGCGGGGTGCAGGCGGAGTTGACGGAGGCTCGCCTGAAATGGGCGTTTGAAGCTGAACTACTGCCCAGCCTCAGCGACTCCACGGGCCAGATTGTTCGTGTCAAAAGGCTGCGCCCGGGTGGCTGAGCCAACTCTTCCCACAACCGGTCGGACCCTGGCGATCGCCAACCAGAAGGGTGGTGTCGGCAAGACGACGACCGCAATCAATCTCGGCACCGCCCTCGCAGCGATCGGCCAGAGAACCTTGCTCCTCGATCTCGATCCGCAAGGCAACGCCTCAACAGGGCTCGGAGTGCCGCGGGCGGCGCGCACGACCACGACCTACGACGTCCTGTTGGGCGGCAAGTCCCTGGCGCAGGCCAGCAATCCGACGAAGGTGCCGGGCCTGGACCTCGTGGCGGCGGACGCTGACCTCTCCGGGGTTGAACTGGAGTTGGGCGCCCAGCCGCGGCGCAGCTTTCGACTGCGCGACGCGATCGGGGCGCTTCAGGCCTCGGCCGGCGCCTATGATTATATCCTGATTGATTGCCCCCCATCACTCAGCCTGCTCACCGTCAATGCGATGACGGCCGCCGACGCCGTGCTGGTGCCTCTGCAGTGTGAATTCTTCGCCTTGGAAGGCCTGAGCCAGCTGATGAGGACGGTGGAACTTGTCCGCGGCAGCCTCAACCCGACGCTTGAAATCCAAGGCGTTGGTTACAAGGCTGAGATGAAGGGCCTTCCAGAGCCTCCGTTCGATTCGGATTTCGGC
>CALMGB010000052.1:1968-12222 GCA_937863535.1 uncultured Caulobacteraceae bacterium | reverse complement strand
TTTGGCCGCCCGGGCCGGTGAGTGGCCCAGCGGCGGCGGTGTGGAGGGAGGTGCGACCGACCGCCCGGTCCAAGGTGGCGACGTCCTTGCCCTCGTCCCACAGCCGGCCGGCGGTGAACACCACCGCCGCCTCGAAGGCGAGGTGATCGCCTGTCCGGCCATCATCTCCCCTTCCCCTGCGAAGCGGAAAATGGGTGCCGGGAGGGCCGTGGGATGGGCGGCGGGAGCGTCCGTTCGGCACGACGTGGGGCATGGCCGGCAGCGCGTACGTCAGCTGCGTCGCCTCCGCGAAGGCCAGGCTGGGAGCGAGCAAGCCGCCGGACGCGGCGTAGCCTCGGGCGGTCAGGCGCGCGCGCCAGGCGAGGTCGGGCGGCAGGGGATCGTCGCCCTTCACGGCCGGCCACCAAGTCGCCACGCAGGAGTGGCAGGCGGCGAGGACCGGGACCGGAAACGCTTCGAAGGCGGCGAGCGCCGGGCTGTTCAGGTGCAGCAGGTTGGGGCGAAGCTCGGCGGCGAGAGCCAACAGGCGTCCCGCGGAGGCGGCGACCTCCGCCTCGCTATCGGCGGTCCAGTCCAGCTGGCCGCCGAGTTCGCGCACCTGCAGTCCGGCAGCTTCCGCCTGACTGCGTAGTTCCAGGCTCGGCGCGGGTCCGAGCACCGCCAGGGTGACGCTCACGCCGGAGCTGACCAGCTCGCGCCCGAGGTCCAGGGCGTAGGTCCACACGCCTCCCACCGTGTCGGCGGTCATGAGGACGTGGGGAGCGTTCACGTCTGGAGCGCCCGCAGGCGAGGTGACGCTCACGCGCAGGCGGCCTCCAGCTCCGCGAGGGCCGCGGGGCGTTCGGCCTGGATTTCGCTGAAGCGGTCGAACTGGGTCAGGTAGTGGGCGTGGGCGCGCTCCCAGGCTTGGTCGTCGGGCTCGCCCCAGAGTTTTCGGTAGTCCGGCGTGGAAGGATAGGGATAGAGCGGCACCGGGTCGTTGGCCCAGACGCCGGCGGCCAGCAGCTTCTCGCGCCAGGCGTCCACCAGGGCGGCCTCGTCGCCCTTGGCCTCGATCAGGTTGGCCTGCACGAAGGGGACGCTGCGGCGGGCGTGGATCAGCCGGTCCGCCAGTTCGTCGGTGGAGGCGCGGCACATCTTGTCGAGGGCGGCGCGGCCCTCGAAGGTCAGGCTCTCCACTCCCGCCTCGATGGAGACGCATCCGCTCGCGCCCAGCAGGTCGAGCATGTCGGGCTTCCAGAGGTCTATGCGGGTCTGGACGCCGAACTCGACAGGCCGGGCCTGCAGCGCCTCCAGCAGCGGGCGGTTGGGCAGGAAGATCTCGTCGACGAAGTAGAGGTAGCGCACGCCCTGGGCGATCAGGCCGTCGACCTCCTCCAGCAGGAGGGCGAGGTCGCGCTTCCTGTAGGCGTCGCGGAAGTCGATCTTGGCGCAGAAGCTGCAATGGTAGGGGCAGCCGCGGGAGGCCTCCACCTCCGCGCCTGCGCCGACGCTCTCGGTGCCGTAGCGGTGGTGGTGATGGGCGTGCCGCTGCAGCCACTCGGCCGGCCAGCGCAGCGCCGGCAGGTCCGTGAAGCGGCTGGCGTGGGCGGGACCGGTGACCACCACCTCGCCCTCCCACGCGAAGGCGATGGCCGGAACGCTGTCCCGCGGCGGACGGGCGGCGAGGATGGCGATGATCTCCTCGCACTCGCCACGCACCACGATATCGCAGCCGAGCTTGCGCAGGGTGGGGCCTGGCGTGGAGGAGCCGTGCGGGCCGACCGCCACGGTGATCCCGCCACGCCCGTTCAGCGCCAGGATGACCTCGCGCGGGATGCGCAGCTCCGGCTGGGTGCAGCGCCAGAACAGATAGGTCGGCGCGGTGGCGACCACGGTCATGTCCGGCGCGTAGGCGGCGACCGCGTCGGCCTGGTCGGCGATGGATGCGGGAACGAGATGGCCGTCGAAGATGCACGCCTCGTGGCCAGCACGTTCCAGCAGGGCCTTGGCGTAGCCGAGCTCGAGCGGCAGGTGCGGTTCCCGGCAGCCGAAATAGGTGCTGTGCTCGAAGCTCCAGGGCGGGTTGACCAGGGCTACGCGCATCGGCTCGCCGCCTCGACGAGGTGGTCCGCCAGCTTCAGCCCGCGCGCCTCCGCCAGCCAGGCCGCAAGCTCCGCCACGCCCTCGCGCCACCCCTTGGCCGGCTTCAGCCCCAGTTCCTCATGAGCCCGGCGGGTGTCGGCCACGAAGTAGCGCTGGTCGCCGGCGCGCCAGTCGGAGAAGTCCAGCGGCACGGGCCTTCCAACCAAATCCTCGATGTGGGCCAGCAGGCGGCGCAGGCTGACGGCGTTGGCCGGGCCGCCGCCGAGGTTGAAGGCGCGCCCGCTGACCCGGCCGATGTCGCGCCAGACCGCCATGTAGGCGTCCACCGCGTCGTCCACGTGCAGGATATCGCGCACCTGGCGTCCGTCGCCATAGATGCTGATGCGCTCGCCCGCCAGGGCCCGGATCAGGAAGTGGGCGACCCAACCCTGGTCCTCTGTGCCCATCTGGCGGGGCCCATAGATGCAGCTCATCCGCAGCACCGCGGTCGGCAGGCCGAAGCTGCGGGCGTAGTCCAGCACATACTGGTCCGCTGCGCCCTTGGAGCAGCCGTAGGGGGTGTGGAAGTCCAGCGGCCGGCCCTCCGAGACGCCGTAGCGGCGCACCGTCGGGTCCGTGGGCAGGTAGGCGCCGTCCTCCAGCCGCATCTCCAGGTCGCCCAGGTCGCCATAGACCTTGTTGGTGGAGGCGAACACCACAGGCGTAGTCCCGCCCGCCGCCCGCAGGCTCTCCAACAGCGACAGGGTGGCGCGGACATTGACGTCGAAATCGTCGACGGGTGCGGTGAGGCTGGTGGTCACCGCCACCTGGGCCGCCAGGTGGAACACCGCGCCGGCGTCGTGGGCCACGGCGTCCAGGGAGCCGGTGTCGCGCACGTCGGCGATCACCGTGGAGATGCGCCTGGGATGGCGGCGCTTCAGCCAGTCGAGGTTCGCCTCCACGCCGGCCCGCGCCAGCACGTCATACACCACCACGTCATGGCCTTCGCGCGCCAGACGGTCGGCGAGATTGCAGCCGATGAAACCCGCGCCGCCGGTGACCAGCACCGGGCGCGCGGCCCTGACCGCGGGGGCTGAACCCACGCTGGAAACGCCGTCCGCGCTCATGCCACCAGGCCCCGCGCTTCGAGCTCGCGCCGGGCTTCGCCCACGCGATCGGTCGCTTCTTGGCGCGCCACCCAGTCGGCCAGTTCCGCCAGGCCCGCGTGGAAGTCCTGCTTGGGCGCATAACCCAGCCGGGCGCGGGCCTTGGAGATGTCCGGGATGCAGTGGCGGATGTCGCCGACGCGGGTCTTGCCAGTCACTTCCGGCGTGACGTCGGGGCGGCCCATGGCGCGGGCGACGGCCTCGCCCACCTGGTTTACGGTCTTCTCCTCGCCACCGCCGATGTTGAACACCTCGCCGTCGGCGGCGTCCTGCTCCAGCGCGAGGGCGAAGGCTTCGGCCACGTCGCTCACGTGGACGAAGTCGCGGCGCTGCTCCCCGTCCTCGAACACCATGGGCCGCTGCCCATTGGCGATGCGCGAGGAGAAGATGGCCAGCACGCCGGTATAGGGATTGGAGAGCGCCTGTCCCGGTCCATAGACGTTCCAGAGCCGCAGCGCCGAGCAGGCCATGCCGTAGGCCGGCGCCACGGTCAGGGTGAGCCGCTCCTGCACGTATTTGCCGAGCGCATAGACAGAGGCCAGGGCCGGCCGCTTGCTTTCGGGCGTCGGCATGGGGATCAGGGGCCGGCCCTGGGGGTCCTGAGGGTCCCAGCCCCCGCCCGGCGCCCGGCCGGCGCGCACGACCTCCTCGTACAGCTTGCCGTCGAGGTCGCGGTACAGGCCCTCACCGTAGATGCTCATGGAGGAGGCCGTGACCACCTTCCTCACCGGCTTGTCGATCAGCTGCTGGAACAGCACCGCGGCGCCGTAGTCGTTGACCGAGGTGTAGCGGGCCACCGCGTACATGCTCTGGCCCACTCCGACTTCGGCAGCCAGGTGAACGACGCTGTCGCAGCCCTTCAGGGCCGTGATCAAGGTGTTCTCGTCGCGGATGTCGCCGATCACCAGCTCGGCATCGGCTGGAAGCTCGGTAGGACGGCCGGCCCCCTGGTGCACCTGCTCGATAAGGGCGTCCAGCACGCGCACCCTGTGGCCCCGAGCCAGCAGCGCCTCCGACACGTGGCGGCCGATGAAGCCGGCGCCGCCGGTGATCAGGACGGTTTCTCCCAATGTGCTCCCCTCGCTCCCGACCAACGCCCGGCGGCCTCGAGTCGGCGGTCAGAAGTCCGCTTCAGCGGCCCCAAGGCTCCGACCGCCAGATCCTGGCCATGCCTCATCATCTAAGTTGCCCTTTTGGAACCTGAAGCGGCGCCCTGGTCAACCCGTTCGGGCCCAATCCTAAGGCCTTCCGAGCGAAATGGGTTTCCTAAGCCGCGCCGATAGCGTCTAAGCTACAAAGCTTCGGGTTTGACAGGCGCGTGATGGACGGGACTTTGCCGATCGGCCGCAGGACGGTGCGTCTGGGGATCGTGGGCGTGGGCAACTGCGCCTCCTCGCTGGTGCAGGGGTTGAGCTTCTATGGCTCCACCGAATCCAACGCGCCGGTGCCGGGGCTGATGCACCTGGATCTCGGCGGCTACCATGTGGGCGATATCGAGGTGGCGTCGGCCTTCGACGTCACCGCGCCCAAGGTCGGCCGCGACGTGGCGGAGGCGATCTTCGCCGCGCCGAACAACACCCACGTCTTCGCCCAGCCGCCCCGCACGGGCGTGACCGTCCAGCGCGGTCCGACCCTGGACGGCATCGGCAAGTACGTCCGCGACAACGCCGCCGACTCCGATGCGCCGGTCGTGGATGTGGCGGAGGCGCTGCGCCGCTCGGGGACGGAGGTCGTGGTCTCCTACCTGCCCGTAGGCTCCCAGGCGGCCACGGAGTTCTACGCCGAGGAGGCGATGAAGGCCGGGTGCGCCTTCGTAAACTGCGTGCCGGTGTTCATCGCCTCGGACGACACGTGGCGCGCGAAGTTCGAGAAGGCCCGCCTGCCGCTCGTGGGCGACGACATCAAGAGCCAGGTGGGCGCCACCATCGTCCACCGCATGCTGGCCAACCTGTTCCGTGAGCGGGGCGTGCGGCTGGACCGCACCTATCAGCTCAACGTCGGCGGTAACTCCGACTTCCAGAACATGCTCGAGCGCGAGCGGCTGGAGTCCAAGAAGATCTCTAAGACCCAGGCCGTCACTAGCCAGCTCGGCGAGCCGCTGCCGGCCGGTGACGTGCACGTGGGGCCGTCGGACTTCGTGCCTTGGCTGACCGACCGCAAGTTCGCCTTCATCCGGCTGGAGGGCACCACCTTCGGCGGCGTGCCGCTGAACTGCGAACTTAAGCTGGAGGTCTGGGACAGCCCCAACTCCGCGGGCGTGGTGATCGATGCGGTGCGTTGCGCCAAGCTGGCGCTGGACCGCGGCGTCGGCGGTGCGCTCACCGGGCCGTCCTCCTACTTCATGAAGTCGCCGCCCGAGCAGTTCACCGACGAGGAGGCGCGCGCGAGGACCGAGCGCTTCATCGCCGGGGAGAACTAGTGACCACCACCGTCCACCTCGTGCGCCACGGCAGCCACGACCGCCTGGACCATACCCTGTGCGGTCGCATGGATGGCGTCCGGCTGGGCGAGAGCGGGCGGGTGGAAGCGCAAGCCGCAGCTCGGCTGTTGGCGGACGAGCCCCTGGCGGCGGTGGTCAGCAGCCCCCTGGAGCGCTGTCGCGAGACGGCCGAGGCCGTGGCTCGTGAACATGGCCTGGACGTCCAGGCCGATGCGGCCTTCGTCGAGCTCGACTTCGGCGACTGGACGGGCCTGTCCTTTCCCGAACTCGAAGCCGATCCGCGCTGGGAGCCCTGGAACAGCCGCCGCAGCCTGAACCGGCCGCCCCACGGCGAAAGCCTGGGGGAGGCGCAGATGCGCAGCGTCCGCGGCCTGGAGCAGCAGCGCGCGCGCCAGCCCGACCAGGCGGTGGCGGTCGTGACCCATAGCGACATCATCAAGGCGCTCGCCGCCCATGTTCTGGGCCTGAACCTGGACCTCTACCACCGCTTCGATGTCGATCCGGCCTCCGTCACCACCCTGGTGCTGGGGGACTGGGGCGCGAAGCTCACTCGTCTAAACGTCCGCTAGATACGGCGCAGAAAGGAGCCCCGCCCCGTGATCGAAGCGGCGATGATCTGGAACGAACCCAACAACAAGTCGCACTGGGATCCGGAGGTCGACCCGGACTGGTCACGCTTCGGCGAGCTGGTGACCCGCGCCGGAGCCGCCATCCGCTCGGCCAATCCGTTCGTGCCCCGGGTGCTCGGCGGCATGTCGCCCATCGACCCGCAGTTCCTGCGCAAGCTTGGGGACTATGGCGCCATGGAGGCGCTGGACGCGGTGGCCGTGCACGGCTTCCCGCTGGACTGGAACCTGTGGTCCATCCACGACTGGCCGGCCAAGCTGGCCGAGATCACCTCCGTCACCTCCAAGCCCGTCTGGGTCAGCGAGGTCGGCGTCTCCTCCTTCGGCGCTGAGGAGGTGCAGGCCTGGGGCCTCACCCGCACCGCCGAACTGCTGCGCGGGCGCGCGCCCCGGGTGCACTGGTATTCGCTCTACGACCTGCCCCGGGCCTGGGAGGCCACCACCCGCCACAAGGAGGCGGAGGGCAGCTCCTACTACCGCCACTTCTCCATGGGGCTGCTGCGCGAGGACGGCTCGCCCAAGCTGTCGCTGGAAGCCTACCGTCCGCACGCCTCTTGGATGGGCCTCTGCCAGTGGTTCCACTTCGAGGACCACCGGCTGGACCAGGCGGTGCGCTGCATGAAGGACCTGGGCGTCACCTACCTGCGCACTGGCCTGTCCTGGGCCGACAGCTTCCGTCCCGGCGCCCTGGACTGGTTCGACCGCCAGATGGAGGCGCTGGCGGACTTCGACATCACCGTCACCTTCTGCTTCACCCCGGAGCACTTGGGCGTCGCGCCCCATCACAGCAGCGCGCCCCACCGCCCGGAAGATTTTGCGGAGTTCTGCGCCGCCATGGTGGAGCGCTACGCTCCGGCCCGCGCGGCCGTGGCGGCAGCCTGACCGGATGGCGCCCGCCCAGCTCGACGGGCTGAACCTGGACTGGGTGACCCCGGCCTTGGCCTTGGGCGGCAGCTTTTCCACGTCCGCCATCCCGGCTCTGGTCGCGGCTGGAATAAAGGCGGTGATCGATCTGCGGAGCGAGGACCAGGATGACGCCGAGGCCTTGGCCCGCGGCGGGATCGTCTTCCTGCACCTGCCGACCGAGGATCACTGCGCCCTGAGCCAGCAGGACATGGACGCAGGTGTCGCCTTTGCCGAGTCGAGGCTGCAGCAGGGTGGGGTGCTGGTGCATTGCCGGGAGGGGATCGGACGTTCCGTGACGCTCTGCCTTTGCATTCTCACGGCGGGCGGCGTGGCGCCGCTGGAAGCCATGCGGACCATCAAGGCGGCGCGCGTCTGGGCCTCGCCGAGCCCGTCCCAATTCGACGCCTTCGCCGCCTGGCTGGCCCGGCGGAATGTGCCGCCGCCGCCGTTCCAGGCCTTCGCCGCCATCGCCTACAGCCACCGGGACTGAGGCGTGCTGGTCTACGGCGATGCGGTCCGTGTAGAGGACCCACGCCGAACCCTCGCCGCGCTTCGCGACGGGCTGGAGACCTTGGAAGCGCCGGGGCCGGCCGTCGAGCGCCACGCCCGCCTGGCGAGCCTCTTCATCGCGGCGGCGGAATTGGCGCAGGGCCTGGCGGATGCGGCGATGGCCGCCCAGGGCGCGGACGGCCCCAGCGCCCAGGAAGACGCAGCGCTCGCCGTTGTCCTTCAGCTGGCGCAGGCGCTGCTCGGCTCATGGCGGGCGCTCGGCGCGGAGACGGACGCGCCGGACGTCGACCATAGCGCGCTCCAGGCCGCCCTGGCGGCGATCGGGCGGATGTCGCTTCCCGCCGTGGTGCAGCTGAGGACCGGCGAGGGCTACGCCTTCTACGCCCTGTACCCAGAAGCCTACGCCATGGCCGCCCTTCAGATCACGTCACCCGGCGAGCAGGTGATCGGTATCCGCAGCATCGGCTCCGGGCTCGCCTCTATCGTCGCCGCAGCCCTAGGCGCCGCTCCGCCGGTGACGGTTCGCCCCGTGGGCCCACCATTCCGGCGCTGCCTGCGCCTTCAGCCCGCCCTGCAAACTCGGCTGAAGGCCGGGGCGGGCTTCATCGTCGTGGACGAAGGTCCGGGCCTGTCGGGAAGCTCCTTCGGCGCGGTGGCGGACGCGCTGGAGGGCATGGGCGCGGCTGCATCCGCCATCGCCTTCCTGTCGGGCCACGCCGGCGATCTCGGCGTGCAAGCCAGCGATGCGCACCGGACGCGATGGCGGACGGCCGAGCGACATTGCATACCGTTCGAGGCCCTCGTGCTCGACGCCGAGGCGTCTGGACACAGGCTTGCGTCCTGGTTCGCCGACCTCGCCGAAGAGGGAGGCCTGCGCGACATCTCCGGAGGCGGCTGGCGAGCGGAGCGGTACGCGGACCCGGCGTCATGGCCCGCCGTCAACACGCACCAGGAACGACGCAAGTTCCTCCTGGAGGGGCCGTCCGGACCCTGGCTTCTGAAGTTCACGGGCTTGGGCGCCGTCGGCGAGCGCAGCTTCGCCCATGCCCAAGTCCTCGCGGCGGCGGGATTCGCACCCGCAGCCAGCGCGCTGCGCTACGGCTTCATGGCCCAGCCCTGGTTGTCCGACTGGCGGCCGCTGGAGCTTCTTCCTGAGCACCGTCCCCGCTTCGCCCGTCATCTGGGCGAGTATCTCGGCTGGCGGGCGGCGCACCTCCCCGCACCGGACGGCGCCGGAGCCGGCCTCCCCGTCCTGCTGGAGATGGCGCGCGTGAACGCCATTGAGGCCCTGGGCGACCAGGCCGCGAGGAGCCCCGCCCTGTCGGACGGCCGCTGGGCCGCGGCCACGCCGATCCGCCGCGTCTGGACCGACAACCGCCTCCACGCCCACGAGTGGCTTGAACACGCCGACGGCGGTTGGCTGAAGACCGACGGCGTCGACCACGCCGCGGCGCACGACCTCATCGGAGCGCAGGACATCGCGTGGGACGTCGCCGCCGCCCGGGTGGAGTTCGGCCTGGACGCCGCGGAAACGACGATCCTGCTTAAAGCTGTGGGAGAGCGGGCTGATGTCGATCCCGACCTCGCCGCCCTGCTGGAGCCCGCCTACCTCGCCTTCCAGCTGGGCGCCTATAGCATGGCCGCCCAGGCGCATGCCGGCTGGGCGCAGGAACGCCAGCGTCTCGATGGAGCCGCGGCGACCTACCGCCGGCGCCTGGCCGAACGGCTGACCGGTTAAACGATCGACGCGGCGATCTGGTCGCGCTGACGCGCCGCAGGCGTCGCGTAGGCTGCAGCCTTGCTCCCCAGGGGCGCTCCGCCGATGAGAGCGTTCTGTGTCGGACGGCGATCAAGAGCGGAAGCGGCGGACACATGGCGGCGGACACCCTTCAAACCCTGTCGGCGGCGTGGAAGCGGTGGCTGTTCGATGACGCCTTGCCGCTGTGGGCGTCGACGGGCGTCAATCCGGCGACGGGCGCCTTCCAGGAAGCGGTCGGTTGGGACTGCGCTCCCGTCAGCGCGCCCCATCGCGCCAGGGTCCAGGCCCGCCAAGTCTACGTCTTCGCCATCGCCGGCGCGCTGGGCTGGCCTGGCCCGTGGCGGGAGCGGATCGAAGGCGGCGTCGCCTTCATCGCCCGCTACCGACGCCCGGACGGCCTCTACCGCAGCAAGGTCGACCCGGACGGCTCGCCCCTGGACGACACGGCCGTCCTCTACGACCAGGCCTTCTTCCTGTTCGCCGCGGCGGTGGCCGCACGCGCACTCCCGGAGCGCGCCGTGGAGCTGGAGGCCGCCGCCCTGGCCCATCTGGACGCCGTTGAGCTCCACATGGCGCTACCCATGGGCGGCTTCCGCGAAGCGGATGCGGAGCGTCCGTTCCAGTCCAACCCTCACATGCACCTTTTCGAGGCCATGCTCGCCTGGGAGGAGCTGACCGGCGGCGCCCGCTGGGGCGGGACGGCCGATCGGATCGCCGAGCTCTGCCTGGACCGCTTCATCGACGCCCGGACCGGCGCCCTCCCCGAGTTCTTCGAAGCCGCCT
>CALMGB010000052.1:1498-1958 GCA_937863535.1 uncultured Caulobacteraceae bacterium | reverse complement strand
CCACGCCGGGAGCGGCGCCGTCGGGTAGTTCTGCCCCGCGCCGGGGGCGCCGGCGCGGGGCGACGCCGGGCGGATCGTCGAGCCCGGCCACCAGTTCGAGTGGGCCTGGCTGCTCAAGCGCTGGAGCGACAAGCGCGGCCACGCCGGGGCCAGGGCCGCCGCCCGGCGGCTGTTCGAGATCGGCGTCACCCACGGCGTCGACGCCGGCCGCGGCGTGGCCTTCAACGCACTGGACGAGACCTTCGCGCCCCTCGACACCGTCGCCCGCCTGTGGCCGCAGACCGAGTGGATCAAGGCCGCCCTGAGCCTGGCCGGAGAGGATCGCGACGCCCAGGTCGTCGCCGCCTGCGCCGGGCTGCAGCGTTATACGGACGTCACGCCCGCGGGCCTTTGGCGCGACCGCCTGAAGCCGGACGGCGCGTTTGTGGAGGAGCCCGCCCCGGCGAGCTCGTTCTATCAC
>CALMGB010000052.1:0-1488 GCA_937863535.1 uncultured Caulobacteraceae bacterium | reverse complement strand
TTCTATCACATCGTCTGCGCGCTCAACGAGCTGTTCGCCGCGGCGGACGCCTCCGCCGCCGCTGCCTAGGCGCCACGGCGCCGCCAGTTCGTCGGAGCACCGCCCGGCTGCCTTGCCAGGCTCTCCCCGTCATGATGCAAACTGGAAGGGGGGGCGGCATGTACGGGTGGCACAACGCGCAGAGCCTGGTCGGCCTCGTCCTCACCATGGGCCTGTGCTGGGCCGTATCCGAGGACCGCCGCCGCTTTCCGCTCCGGCTGGCGATCGGCGCGCTTGGCGTGCAGCTCGGCCTGGTGCTGCTGCTGTTCGGCTTCAAGCCGGCCCAGGGCCTGCTGCAGGGCGTGGGCGCAGGCGTGGACGCCCTAGCCGGCTCCACCCAGGCGGGCACGCAGTTCGTGTTCGGCTACCTGGCGGGAGGCGACCAGCCGTTCCCGGTCTCCAACGGCCAGCCCCTGTATCTGCTTGGCTTTCGGGTGCTGCCCGTGATCCTGGTGATCTGCGCCCTGGCCGCCCTGCTCTGGCACTGGGGCGTGCTGAGGGTGGTGACCCGCGCCTTTGGCTTCGTGTTCCAGAAGACGCTGGGCCTGCGCGGCGCGCCGGCGCTGGGGACCGCGGCCACCATCTTCCTAGGCCAGGTGGAGGGGCCGATGTTCGTGCGCGCCTACCTGGGCGCGCTCACCCGCTCGGAGCTGTTTACCCTGATGGCGGTGGGGCTGAGCTGCGTCTCGGGCTCCACCATGGTGGCCTACGCCACGCTGCTGAAGGGTACGCTGCCCCACGCCGCCGCCCACGTGCTCACCGCCTCACTGATCTCGGCGCCCGCCGGCGTGCTGCTGGCCCGCATCCTGGTCCCGCCGAAGCCCGGCGAGGAGGCGGAGCAGGGCGACTACGGGACCGACCGCCGCTACGACAGCTCCACCGACGCCTTGATCCGCGGCGTCGGCGACGGGCTTCAGGTGGCGCTGAACGTGGGCGCGAGCCTGATCGTGTTCGTGGCCCTGGTGTCGCTCAGCGACCGTATCCTGGGCCTGCTGCCGCCGATAGGCCACCATCCGGTGACGGTGGAGGGCGCTCTCGGCGTGCTGTTCACCCCGCTGGCATGGGCCATCGGCGCGCCGGCCAGCGAGGCCGCGGCGGCTGGCCGGCTGCTCGGCGTCAAGCTGGTGCTGACCGAGTTCTCCGCCTTCATCCAGCTCGGCCAGGCCCCGGCCAGCGTGATCTCCGGCCACACCCGCATGGTGCTGACCTACGCCATCTGCGGCTTCGCCAACGTCGCCTCGGTCGGCATCACCGCCTCCGGATTCGCCGTGCTGGCCCCCGAGCGGCGAGGCGAGGTGTTCTCGCTGGTGTGGAAGGCGCTGCTGGCCGGGTTCCTGGCCACCTGCATGACCGCCTCGATGGTCGGCGCCTTGCCCGACGCCCTGTTCGGGACCACACCGGCGAGCCCGACCCCGTCCGGACCCGCCCCCAGATGAAGCTCTACAGCGA
>CALMGB010000051.1:1014-3750 GCA_937863535.1 uncultured Caulobacteraceae bacterium | reverse complement strand
GCAGGGCGGCGGTGCGGTCAACGGCCTCGGTGGGGGTGAGCGGGGGCGGCGTGGCGTCCCCCCCGGTCAGCGCCTGCGCGTCGGCGTTCTGGCTGAAGGCCTGGAACAGCAGCACCCGCACGAAGTCGATGGGCGTCTGGTCGGAGTAGAGCCGCACCCGCCAGCCGCCCTTCAGGTCCTTGACCGCCACGCCCACCGGCAGTCCTCGCGGGAAGACGCCCCCGTCGCCGGAGGTCAGGACGACGTCGCCGACCTTCACAGGATCGCGGCCGCGCACGTACTCCATGCGCGGATAGGCGCTGCCGTCGCCGGTCAGGATGGCGCGACCGTTGCTGCGGTCCACCAGCACCGGCGTGCGGCTGTCCACGTCGGTGACCATCAGCAGGCGGCTGACGCCGCGGGTCACGCCCACCACTCGCCCCACCACCCCGTGCTCACTCAAGGCCGGATCGCCGATCTGGACGCCGGAGGCCGAGCCGGTGTCGATCAGGCGGGCGTTGGAGAAGGGCCCGCGCGTGTCGATGATGGTGCGGCCGGTGACCATCGGGACCGGCGGCTCGGTCTTCAGCTTGAGCAGGGCCTCGTAGCGGTCGTTGACGTTCTTCAGGGCGATAAAGGCGTCGCGGTAGCCTTCCAGCTCGGCCATCTGGCGCTTCAGCCGCCGGTTCTCGGAGACTGCGAAGAAGTAGCCGCCAACATAGTCCACCGTCGCCCCGGCCCAGCGCACGGGGGTCTCCAGCACGCCGCCCACCGGCGCCACGGCCACGGCCACCCCATTGCGCGCCGTAGCATAGGTGGTGGCGGCGACGGCCTGGCGCCGGTCGGCCAGCAACAACACCACGGCGATCAGCACCGCCGCCAGGGTCGCAGCGCCCGCGGCCCAGGCTAACGGCAGCTTCAGGTCGGTAAAGGGTCCATCGCGGAAGGACATGCAGGCTTCGTCCTAGCGGCTACGAGACAATGCCTCACCCGCTCATCCCGGCGACTGCTCCCGGCTTTCGTCGGGATGAGGCTTAGGCCAGGCTGGCGTCCAGCACACCCTTCATCCACTTGGGATGCTCGAGCACCTTGCCGCAGCCTAGCGCCACGCAGGACAGCGGATCGTCGGCCACGGTCACCGGCAGCCCGGTTGCGTTGGTGATCTCGGTATCCAGGCCGCGCAGCAGCGCCCCGCCGCCGGTCAGCATGATGCCCTTGTCGGCGATGTCGGCGGCGAGTTCGGGGGGCGTGCTCTCCAGCGCCACCTTCACCGCCTCCACGATCTGGGAGGCGGGCTCGAACAGGGCTTCGGCGGCGCCCTTCTCGGTGACGCGAACCTCCCGGGGGACGCCCTGCATCAGGTCGCGGCCCTTTACCTCGATGGCCAGGCCCTCGCCCTGGTCGGGCTCGCGGGCGACGCCGATCTCCTTCTTGATGCGCTCGGCGGTAGTCTCGCCGATCAGCAGGTTATGATTGCGGCGCATGTAGGAGATGATGGCCTCGTCCATCTTGTCCCCGCCGACGCGCACGGAGCGCGAATAGACGATGCCGGAGAGCGACAGCACCGCCACCTCAGTGGTGCCGCCGCCGATGTCCACCACCATGGAGCCGGTGGGCTCGTGGATCGGCAGCCCAGCACCGATTGCGGCCGCCATCGGCTCGTCGATCAGGCCCACCCGACGGGCCGAGGCGTTCAGGCAGCTGTCGTTGATGGCGCGCCGCTCCACGGCCGTCGCGCCGGAGGGCACGCACACGATCACCTTGGGGTTCACGAAACCCTTGCGGTTGTGGACCTTCCTGATGAAGTGCTTGATCATCTCCTCGGCGACCTCGAAGTCGGCGATGACCCCGTCGCGCATGGGGCGGATCGCCTCCATGTGGCCAGGCGTGCGACCCAGCATCTGCTTGGCCTCAATCCCCACCGCATGGACGATCTTGCGGCCGCCGACGTTTCTCAGCGCCACCACCGACGGCTCGTTCAGCACGATGCCCTTGCCCTTCATGTAGATCAGGGTGTTGGCGGTGCCGAGGTCGATGGCGATGTCGTTGGAGATCAGGCCGAAGAGGGAGGCGAACATGGATGGCCTTGTGCGGGGCAGGAGACCTGCGGGCGTAGACGCCCCATGATCCTCGGCAAACCCAGCGCGTAAACCCCCGCAGCCCTCTACGCCAGCCCGCCTGTCATGGGACGCGCCCGTTTGCCCCGGCCGCCCCGTCAATTCAAGGTTAAGATGGGTTGTCTGCGGCATCGCGTCAGGCGCGGGACCGCCCAGCCGGTGGGAAGGTCCCCATCGCCTAGAGGCAGCTAATCGCTTGTGGGCGCCCCGGCGGCGGCTTATCCCGCAGCCATGGTCTCACGGACCGCCGCCAGGGCGACCGGCGCCGGCCAGGTCAGCGGACGATGGCGAGGTGATGCAGGTCCAGTCGGCGGAGGATGCGCCGCGGGCGTCGGTGGTCATCGCCGTGCTCGACGAGGCGGAGAACGTCGAAGCGGTGACCGCGGAGACCCTCGCAGCGCTGGCGCCGCTGGCGCCCTTCGAGATCGTCTTCGTGGACGACGGCCGCACGGACGCCACCGCCCCCATCCGGAAGCAGGTGGCGACGGCGGACCCCCGCGTGCGGCTGGTGCGCCCCGCCTACGACGCGCCGAACCTGATAAAGCTGCTGGCCGATCCCAACGTGTTGAAGATCTTCCACTTCGGGCGGTTCGACATCGCCATGGTGGAGCATCACCTCGGCGTCACCACCGCGCCGGTC
>CALMGB010000051.1:0-1004 GCA_937863535.1 uncultured Caulobacteraceae bacterium | reverse complement strand
CCGCGCGGATCATCTAGGACCTGAGCAACGGGGCCGCGCCCCCCGCCGGGGGGGGCGCCATGCCCCCGGGGGGCCGCCCGGGCGTACGCGCCGCGGGGCCCGACTGGATCGCGACGATGGACGGCGACGGCCAGAACGATCCCCTCGACGTGGTGGAGATGCTCCGCACCGCCTGGGCCGCGGCGGGTGCGGCGCCGCTCGTGGCCGGGGTGCGGGTGCGCCGCAACGACCCGCGCTCGCGCCTGGTGGCCACCCGCATCGCCAACGGCTTCCGCCAGGCGGTGCTGCAGGACAACTGCCCCGATACCGGCTGCGGGCTGAAGGTGTTCCGGCGCGAGGACTTCCTACTGCTGCCGGTGTTCGAGGGCATGCACCGCTTCCTGCCTGCCCTGTTCGCCCGCTACGGCCACCCCCTGATCAACCGAGAGGTTCGCCACCGGGCGCGTACGGCGGGCGTGTCGAAGTACACCAACTGGGGCCGGGCCCTCGTGGGCGTGATGGACCTGCTTGGCGTGGTCTGGCTGACCCGGCGCACGCACCCGCCCCATCGGACGGACGGCGCTTGAGCGCGGCCGTCGAGGCGCGAGCCGCCTCACTGCCGGAGCGGATCGGCTGGAAGGCCTATCTGATGCTGGCTCTGGTGGCCTTGGCCTTGTTCCTGCCGGGCCGCGCGCGCCTGCCGCCGGTGGATCGGGACGAGGCGCGCTATCTGCAGGCCACGCGGCAGATGCTGGTCTCCCGGGACTTCATCGATATTCGCTTCCAGGACAAGCCGCGCAACCTGCAGCCAGTCGGCGTTTACTGGCTGGAGGCGGCTGCGGCCTCGCTGTTCGGCGGCGCACGCGCGCCGGTCTGGGCCTATCGCCTGCCTTCGCTGATCGCCGCCGTGGCGGCGGTGCTGCTGACCGCACGGATCGGCGGGCTGCTGTTCGGGCGGCGGGCGGGACTTGGAGCGGGGCTACTGCTGGCGGCGTGCGCGCTGCTCAGTTTCGAGTCTCGCATGG
>CALMGB010000050.1:8130-9347 GCA_937863535.1 uncultured Caulobacteraceae bacterium | reverse complement strand
CCCGGCGGCGAAGCCAAAGCGTCCCGCAGACCCACTCAGTGAACAGGCTCACGTGTGAATAGGTTCACACCTTCACATGGCTGCGCTAACCAGGCCGCTCCCTTGCTGGCGTTAAGGACGAGCACGCCGGCATCGTCCTGAATGCTAGGACCATGAACGCACGTGTTCACCCGTTCACAAGTTCACGAGCGTGGGGCACATCGAAGAGCCGGGATTGATCGAAGTTGTCAGCTCGTATCGGTTTTGATACGGTGCGCACCTGATGAAGACGGTGGACTTCCTGGGCGACAGCCTCGCGCGTGTCCGGGAATTCGTCGATGATGCGAGCTCCGAAGTTGGCTTCCAGCTCCGCCGCCTACAAGCGGGAGACGACCCGGCGGACTGGAACCCATGAAGAAGGTTGGCCCGGGTGTGAGAGAAATCCGGGTACGGGAAGCCTCCGGGGCTTTCCGGGTGATCTACCTGGCGACATTGAGGGATCGGGTGGTCGTGCTGCACGCCTTTCAGAAAAAGACGCAGCGAACGCCTCAACGCGACATCGATCTTGCAGCTAAGCGGCTGCGCGAGATGAAGGAGTAAAGCGATGGAGGTTCGGTCTTTCGACAACGTATGGGAAGCGCTTTGCGACACACCGGCTGAGGCCGCCAATACGACGGCGCGCTCCGATCTGCTAATTGCGCTTCAGCGCACGATCACCGGCTGGGGAGTGACCCACGAAGTCGCCGCAAAGCGGCTTGGGATTACGCGCCCACGCATCAGCGATCTCGTCGGCGGCAAGATCGCTAAGTTCTCTTTGGACGCTCTGGTCAACCTGGCGTCTCAGGCGGGCCTATCGGTAGAGCTGCGCATCTCAGAGGCCGCATAATATCACTGCACAATGTGTTCCTATTTTGCGGCATGAACGCGCCAAATACAGCCACTCGTTCAGCGCCGGACTACGAAGGTTTCTGTGTGGCAATTCGTCTGGCTTGCTTTGAAGGGGTCGTTTCCTGACTAACGAACGCTCCGGGGTTTGAACGTCACTGCGGCTCTGGGAAATTGGATGTCCGTTGCCCGAAAGGGAGCTACGTGCCAGGGGAGCCGAGAGGCTCCCCTCGGTTCCTTCCGGTTGACATCTGACCACCTCCGAGACGACTGCATCGTTCGGCGCCGGGCGTCACGCGGCACAGTCTCGCAGCGGTAAACCCTTGCGGGCATTGCAGAGCGCTGCCCCTTCA
>CALMGB010000050.1:0-8120 GCA_937863535.1 uncultured Caulobacteraceae bacterium | reverse complement strand
AGAGCGGACTCTCAGGCCGGCAGAGAAGGGTGGAAATCAGCCATAAGGCTTGACAGCAAAAACGGCCCGAGATTGCTCCCGGGCCGCGTTGGCTCACTCTTACGCGAAAGGTTCAGGCGCTGAGAGCGTCCTTGAACCGGAAGCCCATCGTCGTCTTCGCCCGGCGCAGCATCAGGCCGATGCCGCCGATGCCCGCGATCATGAGGAGCCAAGTGGAAGGTTCGGGGGCAGCGGAGATCGGCGACCCGCCTGGACTCGCGCTCTCGTAGCTGACGCCAGTGCCGATGATCTGGCCAGTAGAAAACGCAATTTCGGAGAAGCCAGCTCCAGGCTGGAAAGCGAGGTCGCCGTTCGGGCCCGACTTGGCGTCCCCATCAGCGAAATTGAATGTGAGGGAGGAGCCGTCTGGCGGCGTGTACTCGCCTTGCAGATAAGCGACCAGCTGATCCTCGTCGGTGTTGGGGAATAAGGTTCCAAACGCGATGTCTTGCGCCTTCGCCGCGAAGGCGTCGTTGGCGAAAACAACGAGGTGCTGTTGGCCGCTGGGGTCGCCCGGCAGGTCCGTTGCGACTCCTAAGAGGAAGGTGCGCAGGGTCGGCTCGGTCTGCGCAAACCCGTTGGTAATCGTATTCTCGCCTGTGTCGGCCGTAAAACTATAGGTGTCACTCAAGCTGTCGGCGTTTTCCGTCAAGATGTTGATATTTGTAACGGGGTAAACCGAGTTAAATGTGTAGTTGTTATAGTAGTCGGCCTGCGCGGTCGCGTGAGCAACGCTGGATGCAGCCATGCTAGCCAAGAGCGCACAAGTTGCGAGTTTCGCTTTCAGGTTCAATTTGGCCTCCACAAAGTTGCCACCTTTCTGGATTGGACCGCAGGCCAGGTCCATAGTCTGTTTGCACTATGCGGATCGTTTTTCTCATTCGAACTCGCCTGGCAGGCGAACAAAGCGCATATTTCTTGGCGGTGCGGAGCGGCTGCTATGGGTCGCCAGCACGTATCAGCTCGCCTCCAGAAATGCGCCATCGGACGCGCGGGGGCCTCTGGTCTAGAAGCGGACATCCTGAACCTGTGCTTTGGGTGGAAACATGCCCATCGGCCTGGGCCGCAAAGCGGACCTTCCGTCCGGAGTGGGGCGGAGTCCTTAAGGCGTCTCGGAAGTCGTCAACAGCGGCAGGACGGGACACCCCAAACGAGAGAGCCTTTCGAGACGAAGGCATCCAACCAGCGTGGCGACAGCTATCTTGCCAGTGAGGTTCTCGATAACGGACGTTTTCAAGATGGCGGGTTTTCCGCTGAAGAGCGGACCTCCGGGATGACCGTAGGGGGTTGTGATCGGACGATCAGGGCTATACGGGTGTGCTTGGCCATTTTAGGCTGGCATTCGCTCTCGAACTCTCCGCGAGCGCTTGGCGACTACGGCGGTATCAAAGATCATGCGTGAACCACGAGAGCGGCGTCAGATGGCGACGATCGCCTACATTCACATTCCTAAGACCGCTGGGTCGTCTCTAGTCGCACACATCAATGGTTATGGCCTGCGCTGGCACCACGTACCAGCAGGCGTATACTATAAGGAAGTGGACGCTTTTGTTGGCAGCTATCGGCAATCTCTTGAAGCCATCCGCGAGGACCTTGAGCGCGGTCGCTTCGACTTGATCTTTGGGCATTTTACTACGCGCGACCTTATCGTCGGATGTGGATGGTCGCTCGCGTTTCGCAATGCAACTATTTTGAGAGAACCCATTGATCGATTAATTTCAGAGTATTTCTATTCTACCTCGTCGGCGCACAATGGGCGAGATGTGACTTTGGCCAAGTTCCCTACTATAGAGGAATGGGTGTTTGAAAATACTGAAACTGAGGTCATGTGTGGCTTCTTAGAAGAATATAGAGGAGAGTCGCCTGACCTGATTGCCGCCAGGCTTATAGAGGACTTTGCTTTCGTTGGACTTACCGATGCAATCGAGGAATCCTTTCGCGCCTTTGGAAATATATTCGGCCACAATCAGTTGGTCCAAGCCGCAGCCTTGAATGTCAATTCATCAAGGCCTGCTGCTATTGAGGACGGCTTGGTGAAAGTCCTGCGACAACGGAACGTTCGTGATGTAGAGCTATACTCGCTCGTATCATCAAAGATTAAAGCCCGATTGACGTCAAATTTCAGCTAGTAAGACATCGAAATTTCGACGAGCGAAGACTTTCGATAAAAACATGAAACCCGCACGAACTTCGAGGATGGGTTACACCCACATCTCTACCTGCTTCCGCCGACCGCTTTGGGTCGTCAGCACGTATGAGCCAACCTCCAGAAACCCACCCTTCGAAGGTTGGCAAAATCGGCCTGAGAGACGCGGCCCTACGCGAAAACGAGGTAAGCGCTTGCCGGGCAGAAGATCGTATGGGGCTTGCCAATTTGGCAGATGAGCGATCCGGCTCAGCCAAGCATCAATGTGAGGGTGGGTCTCTGCAAAGTCGTAGCCCGTCTCGTCCGCAGGGAAGGAGAGGTAAGCGCAAAGCGATAGGTCGGCGATCGTGGATTCTTCCCCAACAATGAAAGGTCTCTTTCCCACCTGCGCCTCCAAGATGCCCAGGAAGTCATCCACTCGTCGGCGTTGCCATGTGAGCACCGCCGGATCGGCTACCTTCGAGAAGATCCGCAGGAAGCGGTAGCTGGCCATGAAGCCCGAGAGCTTCTGGTTATCCCAGAACAGCCATCGCAGAACCTCGAAGCGCTCTGCCTCATTCCATCCGCCAAAGCGATCGAAACGCTCTGAAAGGCGGAGGAGAATGGGAGCGGTCTGCGTCAGCTTGCGGCTTTCCTCCTCCAGCACGGGAATTTCACCCATCGGATTGACGGTGGCCCGCAACTCCTGCGTCCAGGTGATGCGGGAGGCGAAATCAATCCAAATGGGTTCAGACGTCTCACCACACAGCGTGAGCATCAACGCCAGCTTGTAGCTGTTCCCGACTCTGGGAAGTAGTGCAGGCGATAGCGGCTAAGGGTGACCCTCCACGGAAGTTCGGAGCCGCGGTCTAGCATGTCGGCCGCGTCCGCCATGCGCAGCGGATGTCTGCTTGGGGTCGTGAGCACGTATCAGCTCGGCTCCGAAAATTCGCCGGTCAGATCAGGCGCTGGCGGGTCGCCAGATGGTCGGCAACCGCCGCCAACGTTATGCCGATAACGCCGCCGATGATCTTGACCGCCGCGTCATGCACGTGAGCGTCGCGACCAGGGATGAGCAGCTGCCCAGCTTCGAGAAGCGCTCCTCCGATGACTATGCCCAGAGAAACCCAGCGCCGGTATCGAGGATAGCCGATCGCAAGGCATGCGCCTGCCACGAAGAAAGCGAGGAACCGTTCCGAATCAGGGTGGCCGGTCCTGGGCCGTAGCCCGATGGGGCTCAGGGTCGAGAACACGATGACAGTGACGGCCATCCAGCCGATGACGATGGCAAGCCTGCGGATCATGGCCGGCTTCTAGCAGGCTATGCTCTGAAGGGGAGGGCAGCGCGACATTTGTTAGCTCAGCAACGCTAAGGGCGAACGTTGCAGGAACGTCTGAGTTTGGCGCCCAAATTCAGCAGGCAGGGCCACTCAGCAGCCAGGCACATCTTCGATCCGAGTGAAAACGGGAATGCCCCGCTCTCGCGCCAGACGCACGTCGTTGTCCGCTCCCTTCGAATCTCCGGGGAGCCGGAGCACTGCGTCGCAAAGCTGAAGCAGCCGCGACGCCGCAGGATAGAAGATCTCGTCATAAAGGCTGTCACCGAGCTGGGCGCCGCCGGCGGCTCGCCATACCGGCAGTGCAATCCATTCGCCGATCATGGGAACATGACCGGCCCGAAACAGGGGCCACGAGGCTTCCTCCAATCGCTGAAGGTTAGCCGCCATTTTTTCGGGATCATCCGCCGTCCCCGAGCGATATGGACCTGCGATCAGGATCAGCATGACGGCCCTTTCGCGCCTGCCAGGCCCGACCCCGCGCCGAATAGGTGCAGGGCAGCGAATTGCAGGAGCATGATGGTCTTGGCGTCCCGGATTTCTCCGGATGCGATCATCGCCATGGCCTGGTCAAGACCGAGCTCAAGCACCTCGATGTCGCCGCCGACCGCAGCTCCGAGGCGCTCAAATCCCTGCGCGTGATCTCAACCGCCGCCATCAAGCGCTCCGAATCAATGAAGCCTCATCGACTCACGTTCCGCGCTCCTTGGGAATCCCCGCCGCGAGTCAGGGCTTCAGGCGGCAGGTATCATACACCCTTTCTTTCTTACGCTGTTTTGCGGTTTGATTACCATCGAGCGGCTAACCATCTATCGTGGAAAGAAACCGAAGCATCCCCGAACACTTCTTTAAGCCAGCTAACGACTGCGCTCGCCCATTAAGCACCGTTGAGCTTTCTCTCAACATTCGACCCGCTTTCGTAGGGCTCGGATCATCGCCGGTGTGGAAGCTAGACTCTAAGTATGATCGTTGGGCTGACGCGAACTTCCCTGGCGTTCGGCTCTACTTCTGCCCCTTGAAGGCGTATGATCAGCTCGTTCGACCGGCCGACGCGATGCACACGCTTGAGGAGCTAGACGGGG
Organism: uncultured Caulobacteraceae bacterium; assembly: GCA_937863535.1. Classification (GTDB taxonomy): domain Bacteria; phylum Pseudomonadota; class Alphaproteobacteria; order Caulobacterales; family Caulobacteraceae; genus CAHJWH01. Next base: position 3,537 of record CALMGB010000050.1, on the reverse strand, counting down.
TGCTGCGACAAGGCGTGGGTGGAACCGATGGCCACACGCTTGGAGGAAGGGGCTGGTGGACGCTCCGAAACGAGATGTTCGTTGTAGGAAGCCGCCGGGCGAAAGCGCTCCTGGAGTTCCTGTTCCCATTCGGATGATGCGGCAGGGTCAAGCCGTTGGAGATGTCTCCGACGTCCTCGCTTCAGAGACCTGACCCGCATGCGTGACTCGATTAGAACTGGAGGGTTCGGGGTGTGCCGAGGAACCGAAGGTCAGAGGCTGGAAAGGGCCGCCCCGATGAATCATAGGTTACCGAAAGGGCAGCAAAGCTGATCCCGATGGCTTAATCAGTCTTCCAACAATTTGACGTACGCTGCAGCCTGGAACACAATACGGGCACTGCTTCTGCTTCTCTTAAGAAGCATTTCTTAGGTTCCTTTAGCGTTGCCGCTAGCCAACGTCGCACATCCCCTCGTACAATTCGAGAGGGCGGTGCCTACCTGTTCGACGCGGGTGGCCGTATAGGGCACGCGGATATTATGGATGTATCGAGCTTCGGCCTGCGCCTGTCGCGGGCGAGCGCTCATTGTTATGACGGTGTAAAGTACGTCCTGCTCATGCACAGCGGCGTCGCTCACCAGGTTGAGCTTGTCTGGGAACACGACGGACAAGCGGGCTTGCGCGTCAGCCGTCTAAATATGCGTGGGCCGGCTCTAGACAGCGGAATGGAAGACCTGAGAGCGATCTGGCGACGGCGACGCCTCTGATACCAGCGTCCAATACGCCCAGCACCTCGCCTTCGGGGCTGTAGGAGCGCACCATGGCGAGTTCGATCACCTCATCGCCCCGCACGTCCATGCCGGTCGTCTCCACGTCGACCACCAGACCCAACCGGCCGCCGGGAGGGCAGGGGAGCCGCGCCGCCAACTTGCGCACCACGCGGTAATCGCCGCTCGCCTCGAGCTGATCGGCCATGGTCTCCCAGCGCCTCGCGAGTGGGCCCCTCCATTACGCCATCTCCAAGGGCTTGCCACCCAACAGGCGATAGACGCTGGCCCGTCCAATCTTCAGCCGCTTGGCGATGGCGGCCGGCCCGAGTTTCTCCTCGTAGCGGAGCCGTCGCACCTTAGCGGCGTCGATAGTCACCTTCCGCCCCTTGCCGGCGTAGACGCCCCGCGCCTTGGCGGCGGCGATACCCCGCCTCCTCAGGCAGGAGAGTCCTATTATCTATAAGCGCCCAACCAAAACTCCTCCCGCGCGAGCGGGTTAGTGCATGAGCCAAACTCCCGCACCATCCGCACTGCGCGCTCGCGCACCTCAGGCGAAAACTTGTTCGTCGTCTTGCTCGTCATAGCCCCGTCCTCTCAGGAGTTGGGGCCTCCGGCAAACCCGGGGCGGTTCAGACGTCGGCCTCGGCCTCGTCCATGAAAGCGGAGAGCTTGGGCACGCGGGGGCGAAGTTGTTCGGCCACCTGGCGCCATTGAGCCTTTCGCTGCGACCTCGTCATCCTGGGCGAAATGCGGTCCCCCAAAAGGCGCACACCACCCGCCGCTGGGTCTTGCCAGCGCGGGACCAGGGCGTTGCGCATGAAGTGCACCCGGCAGCGCAGCCAGGTGGCGCTAAGAGCGTTGGGACAGCCTGAGACGGCTCTCGAGCAAGAAAGTTGTTGGTGTGGCGGGATGATGGCCGCCTGACCGCCTTCGACCTGACGGACTACGCCCATTCCGACTACGGCTACGCCGCCTCCGTCCAAAGGCGCAAGGCGTCACCGTCGACCGTGCCCAATTGCTGGCGACGCCCGGCATGGACCGCCACGCCGCTTATTTCGCCACGTCGCCCCACTGCAATGGGCTAGACCTCCGCTATGCTCCGGCGACTTTGCCCAACGCAACGCCCTGGTTCGCACCCCATCCCGCGAGCGAGCCAAGGACATGGCGTCCGACTATGCCGACGCCTTCGCCGAGCGGCGTGGCTGGGAGCGGCCGGGAAGGGAGATGGCGACACCCTCGCCCGAGCCGGTGCGCCGGCTAACAGGTCAGGCCGGGCCACCGTCCGAGCCTGACGTCGACCAAGTCCAGCTTGGCTTGCCCAAAAGGTGGGCTAAGCGGCGGCGGGGCGCCTACGACCAAGCATGTTCGGGAAAGCAACGATCCGACGCAGGGCTGCATTGCAAAGAGTATAAAGATATACCAACATGGCGTTGCCGAATGGCGGTGGGGGTTCACCGACCAGCTGCAGTGGAGGGGTCAGCATGAGGATGACGGTCAGAGCTTCGGCGTGCCTTGGCGTATCGATCGCGGTCCTCGCGGCCGTATCGATGGCGAAGGCGCAGAGTACGATCACTGCGCCACCTCCCGCCAACACGCCGACGCAGACGCCCGCACCGGAGGCCAGCGCGGCCGGGTCCACCGCGCTGCAGGAAGTGGTCGTGACGGCCCAGCGCCGCAGCCAGAATCTTCAGAACGTGCCGATCTCCGTCACCAGTTTCTCGGCCGACGCCCTTGCGGCGCAGCAGATCGGCAGCACGCTTGATCTAGGTCGGGAAGTTCCCAACATGTTCGCAGCGAACAACGTCGGCCAGGGCTCGGCCAACGTCTACTACATTCGCGGCCTCGGACAGACGCAATCCTTTCCGACGTTTGAGCCCCAGGTCGGAACCTATGTCGACGACATCTACATCTCTCGCCAGAACGCCAATAATTTCGCGCTGTTTGGCGTCGATCAGATCCAGGTGCTTAACGGCCCTCAAGGGACACTTTTCGGACGAAACTCGACCGGCGGCGCCATCGTCGTCAGCCTGCAGAAGCCCGGTGAAACCTTCGGAGGCGACGCTCAACTGGGCGGCGGATCCTATGACGGGTACACGGCGCGAGCATCAGTCAATCTCCCGATCAACAGCCAGATCCTCACCCGCACGTCCGTCTATGCCGTGGGCGACAGCGGCTATGTGCGTGACGTGACCACCGGCCAGAGCCTCGACGCCATGCATAACTGGGGCGCGCGCGAGGCGGTGTCGTTCCTGCCGGCGGCGCTATCCAACGTCCGTTGGGACATCGCCGGCGATTACGAGCACAGCAACAACGCCAATTTGTTGAACCAGCCGTCCGACGGCGGCGACGAGCGTATTTCCTACTCCGGGTTCAACACCCAGGGCGGCGCGCTCGAGCCGTACCTGGCCGGTACCAAGTCGACGTTCGGCCAGGGCGCGTTCGTGGACAGCTTCGGCTTCACCTCCAACATCAAGGCGAGCTTCAGCGCAGGCACGCTCAACTTCATCACCGGGGTGCGTGGGCTGTCCCAACATCTGGGCGCCGATTTTCCCGCGGCGAGCCTGGGTCCGCTGAACCCCGGTGACACCTACCCGACCGGCGAGATCGCCCTCGCTCAGGGTCTTCGTAATTCGCAATACTCTCAAGAGGTCAAGTGGACCGGCGATCTGGGCTCGCGCTTGAACTACACCGCCGGCGCCTTCTACCTGTTCGAGACGAACCTGAACGACTATGGTCAGGTGCTCGGTCTTGGCCCGCCCTTGGCGTTCCCCCTGAACGATCAGCTGGA
>CALMGB010000049.1 GCA_937863535.1 uncultured Caulobacteraceae bacterium | reverse complement strand
CCGTCGAGCCGCTCGACGGTGCGCGCGTGTCCGCCGGGGCCGGCGCCCTGGACGCCCAGCTCGCCAAGGCTGCGGCCAAGGCCGGGATCGCCGGCCTGGAGTTCTACACCGGCGTGCCGGGCGCAGTCGGCGGGGCATGCGTGATGAACGCTGGCTGCTACGGCGCTGAAACCAAGGACGTTTTGCTCGAGGCCCATGCCCTCACCCGCGCCGGCGAGAAGATCGTGCTCTCCAACGCGCAGATGGGCTTCAGCTATCGTTGCTCCGCCGCTGCGGCCGAGCAGCCGCTGATCTTCACCGCCGCCGTCTTCAAGGGCCGGCCCGACGATCCAGTCGCCATCGCCGAGCGCATGGCCTCCATCACCGCCCGGCGCGAGGCGGCCCAGCCGATCCGCGAGAAGACCGGGGGCTCCACCTTCAAGAACCCGCCGGGACTAAGCGCCTGGCAGGTGGTGGACGAGCTCGGCTGGCGCGGCCGCCCGTTTGGCGGCGCCATGTTCTCGCCCAAGCATGCCAACTTCCTGATCAACACAGGCGAGGCCTCCGGCGCCGATCTGGAGGGTCTGGGCGAGGCGGTGCGGGCGGAGGCGCGAAGCAGTCTGGGGCTGGACCTGCAGTGGGAGGTGAAGCGGATCGGGCGCCCGTTGATCGCTTGAGCAGGCCGACCGCCTACGCTCCCCTCAATCCTGAGCCTGAAGGACAGCGACGGAACGGTCGGCCGACGAGTTGGCGCATGGCCAAGATTTAACTGGCTCGGCGGAGCCGGTTAAGCAGAGTGCCTGCAACTCCTCCGACTCGCCGAGATCGCCCTGCATGAAAACGTTCCTGCTCGCCACCGCCTGCCTCTCGCTGCTGGCGGCCCCCGTCCTGGCGCAGTCCTCCTCCGAGGCTAAGACCAAGACCACCGACGCCAGCCGCCGGGAATCCGACAAGCCCTCGGCCACCGGCGCCTCCTCGCCGGACGAGGGCGTGCTGTTCCATTCCGAGCACGCCGACAGCAACGGCTCGGTGAACGTGGAGGGCCAGCCGATCGCCTACCATGCGGTAGCCGGCACCCTGATCGTCCACCCCAAGGGCTGGGACGACGCCGCCGCCCGGGAGAAGACCGGCACCGACGCCGCCAAGGCTCTGGACGACAAGGCCAACCCGGACGCGGAGGCCTCGGTCTTCTACGTCGCCTACTTCAAGAAGGGCGTCCCCTCGGCCGACCGGCCGATCACCTTTCTCTACAACGGCGGTCCCGGTTCCTCGACCGTGTGGCTGCACATGGGCGCCTTCGGGCCGCGCCGGGTGGTGACGGCCGACGACAGCCACACCCCCGCCGCCCCGTACCGGCTGGTGCAGAACGCCTACTCCCTGCTGGACGCCAGCGACCTGGTGTTCATCGACGCGCCGGGCACCGGCTTTTCCCGCATCGCCGGCAAGGACAAGGAGAAGGCGTTCTACGGCGTGGACGCCGACGGCTACGCCTTCAGCCAGTTCATCAAGGGGTTCCTGTCCAAGTACGGCCGCTGGAACTCGCCCAAGTACCTGTTCGGCGAGAGCTACGGCACACCCCGCTCGGCCGTGGTGGTGAACGAGCTGGAGACGGGCGACGCCATCGACTTCAACGGCGTGATACTGCTGTCCCAGATCCTGAACTTCGACCTCAGCGCCGACTCCCCTGAGTCGAACCCGGGTACCGACGAGGCCTATGTGGTCACGCTTCCGACCTACGCCGCCACCGCCTGGTACCACAACAGCCTGGCCGGGGGCCGCCCGGCGCAGCTGGAGCCCTACCTGGCCGAGGTGGAGCAGTTCGCCAACGGTGAGTACGCCTCGGCGCTCCAGGCCGGCTCCGAGCTCGACCCGGCCCGCAAGCAAGCGGTCGCCGAAAAGCTGGCCCGCTATACGGGGCTGCCCGTCGGCTACGTGCTGAAGGCCAACCTGCGCGTCGACGGGGGCGAGTTCGAAAAGACCCTGCAGGACGCCGACGGCTTGACCACCGGGCGGCTGGACACCCGCTTCTCCGGCCCCAGCATGGATCCGCTCAGCAAGGAAGCCGACTACGACCCTCAGTCCGCCGCCATCAGCTCGGCCTACGTCTCCAGCTTCAACGACTATGTCAGGAAGGACCTCGGCTTCGGCGAGGGCCGCGCCTACAAGCCCGAGATCGATGTCTACAAGAGCTGGATCAACGACCACCAGCCGCCCGGCTCGCCCATGCCGATCCCCGGCATCGAGAACGTCATGCCCGACCTCGCCTCGGCCATGAAGTACAACACGGGCCTGAAGGTCATGGTCAACGGCGGCTATTACGACCTCGCCACCCCCTTCTACGAAGGCTGGTACGAGGACCACCACCTGCAGATCCCCGCCGCGCTGAACAGCAACATCGAGTATCACTACTACCAGTCCGGCCACATGGTGTACGCCCACGAAGCCTCGCTAAAGGAGCTGCACGACAACGTGGCGGCGTTCATCCGGAAGACGGACAATCTCTCTAGGTAGACCGCTGCCTGATCTCGACTGACGACCTTACACCGACAGTTCCTTCGGCCTCATCCTGAGCCTTTGAAGGACGAGGCCGCTCCACCGCCGTGCGTGCATCGCCCCTCCTCAGCCAGGCTCAGGATGAGGCGACTGTCGGCGTAGGGGCGTCCACGCCGTCGCCGGTGCTGCGGCGATAAGCTCGCCCACGCAGCTCCCGCCGTCCGCCGAAGTTCGCCATACCTGCGGCCATGTCGAACCCCCTATCCCTCACCGGCCGCCGCATCGCCGTCCTGCTGGGCGGCCTCAGTCCGGAGCGTGAAGTCAGCCTCGTCTCCGGCGAGGCCTGCGCCCATGCCCTCGAACGCCTGGGCGCAGAAACGCTCCGTATTGACGCCGGCCGCGACCTCGCCGCCCAGCTGACCGCCGCCCGGCCGAACCTCGTCTTCAACGCCCTGCACGGCGCCTGGGGCGAGGACGGCTGCGTCCAGGGCGTGCTGGAGACGTTGGCGCTGCCCTATACTCATTCCGGCGTGCTGGCCTCCGCGCTCGCCATGGACAAGGCCAGGGACAAGGCGGTGCTGGCGGCCGCGGGCGTCAACGTGCCGGGGGGCGGTCTCTACGACCGCCACGAGGTCGCGAGCCGCCACGTCCTGCCGCCGCCCTACGTGGTCAAGCCGAACGCTCAGGGGTCCTCGGTCGGCGTCTTCCTGGTCATGCAGGGCGCCAACACCCCGCCCCAGGAGGTCGGCGCCCCCGACTGGACCTTCGGCGAGGCGGTGATGGTGGAGCCCTTCATCGCCGGCCGTGAACTTTGCGTCGCGGTGCTGGGCGAATCGTCCGGCCCCCGCGCGCTGGCCGTCACCGACATCGTGGCGACCACCGGCTGGTACGACTACACGGCCAAGTACGGCGAGGGCGGCTCGCGTCATGTCGTTCCGGCCGAGCTGCCGGCGGAAATCACCCGGCGCGCCATGGACTTGTCGGCGCGGGCTCACACTGCACTAGGTTGCCGCGGCCTGACCCGGTCGGACCTGCGTTATGACGACATTAACGGTGATCTGGTCTTACTCGAGGTGAACACCCAGCCCGGCATGACGGCCACCTCGCTCGCGCCGGAACAGGCCGCCTACACAGGAATGGACTTCGAGACCCTCGTGCTCTGGATCGTGCAGGACGCCTCATGCCCGCGGTGATGCGGGATAAGCCCAAGGGGGGCTCCAAGGGTCCGCGCGGACCTGCGCCCAGGAAGACGCCCGCGCCGCCCGCCTACCAGCCCAAGATCGGCCGGGGCGACACCGGCCTGCAACCCGCCGTCGCCATGGCGGCCGCTGCGGTGGTGCTCTGCGGCGGCATCGCCCTGATGCTGGCCACCGGCGGCCGCGCCCACGCGCTCGCCATCGGCATGAAATCCGACGTGGCCGACGGCCTGGCCGATGCGGGCTTCCGCGTCTCCAGCGTGGTGGTGGAAGGCGCGTCCCGCTTCTCGGTCCCTTACATCGTCAAGGCCGCCGCCGTCCGCCACGAGACGCCCCTGATGGGGCTGAACCTGGAGCAGGTCCGCCACCGGGTGGAGCAGGTCGGCTGGGTCAAGTCGGTGCGTATCCTTCGCCTGCTGCCCGACACCATCGTCCTGGCGGTCGCCGAGCGTCCGCGCCTGGCCGTCTGGCAGGCGCATGGCCGCTCCCACGTCATCGACCCCGAAGGCGACGTGATCCCCGAAGCCGATCCGGGCCTGTTCGTCGACCTGCCGCTGGTCGTCGGCGACGGTGCGCCCCAGGCGGCCGGCTCCATTCTGCCCGAGCTGCAGGCCCGGCCGCGCCTGATGGGCCGGATGGAGGCTGCGGTGCGGGTGGACGACCGCCGCTGGGACCTGCGCCTGAAGGACGGAAGCCTGATCCAGCTCCCCGCCATCGGCGAGGACGCCGCCCTGATCCAGCTCGACCAGTTGGACCAGAAGGACCGCCTGCTCGACCTCGGCTTCGAGCGCATCGACCTTCGCGACCCGGAGATGGTGGTGGTGCGCCCCCGCGCGCCCGCCGCCTTGCCGCAAACACCTACGCCCAAGCCGCAGACGCCTGCGGTCGCCGCCACCACCAAGACCTAGGGGAGCTGGAAGATGTCGACGCTTCGGGACCGCCGAAACGCCCGCGATGGCCTCAAGGTGCTGGCGGGCGGCCGCCAGCCGCTGGTGGCGGCGGTGGACATCGGCGCCTCCAAGATCGGCTGCTTCATCATGAAGCCGGACGGGGCCAACCGCGACACCCGCTCCATCAACGTCACAGGCGTCGCCCACGTGCGCTCCGCGGGCGTGCGCGGCGGCGCGATCATCAACATGGACGAGGCGGCCCACGCCATCGCCCAGGCCGTGGAGCGGGCCGAAAGCATGGCCGGCGTGAACGTCGGCGGCGTGGTCATCACCACCGCCGGCGGCCAGCTCGCCAGCCACCGCACCTCCACCACCATCCAGCTTTCGGGGCGCCCGATCAGCGACCACGACCTGTCGCGCGCGCTCCAGCTCGCCGTCGCCCAGGCGCGCTTCCTAGGGCGGCGCCCGATCCACCTGCTGCCCATCGCCTGGTCCGTCGACGGCGCCCGCGGCGTCCGCGACCCCCGCAACATGTTCGGCCGCCAGCTCAACCTCGACCTCCTGGTGGTGACCATGAACGAGAGCGCCTTCCAGACGCTCGGCCACTGCCTGGAGCTGGTGCACCTGCAGTTCGACGGCGTGGTCGCCGCGCCCTTCGCCTCGGCGCTCGCCGCGCTGGAGGACGACGAGATGGACCTCGGCGCCGTGTGCATCGACATGGGCGGCGGCTCGACCTCGGTGGCCGTGTTCGGCGACGGGTCCCTGCTCCACGTCGACAGCCTGGCCGTGGGCGGCGCCCACGTCACCGCCGACATCGCGCGGGGCCTCTCCACCACCACCGCCGGCGCCGAGCGCATCAAGACCCTCCACGGCTCCGCCATCGCCAGCGCCAACGAGGATCGCGAGACCATCGAGGCCCCGCCCCGGGGCGACGATCCCGGCGCCGGCCCCGTCGTCGCCCCCCGCAGCCTGCTCAAGGGCATCATCGCGCCCCGGGTCGAAGAGACCCTGGAG
>CALMGB010000048.1 GCA_937863535.1 uncultured Caulobacteraceae bacterium | reverse complement strand
TCCTCACCGCCGCCGAGCGCCTGCAGTACGAGGGTTATCTGCGGCGTGAGGAGACCAAGGTCGGAATGGTGGATGAGGCCGCCGCGGTGCTGCGGGCGCCGCTCGTGCAGGGCCTGTTCGAGAGCGTCCAGGACAAAGCTTGCGTGCGCCGTGCGGCTGGCCCGCCAGCCGACAATGCGTCGGGCGTAGGCGTCGATGACGACCCGAAGGGCGGCGAAGCCTACGCGACGTAGACGAAGCCCGCCCAGGTGGCGACGTAGGTGGCCCGAAGGCGGCGAAGCCAACTCGGACAGCCACAGCCGATCAGGCGCGGGCGCATGGAACTGATGGTCGCATGGTCCAGCGGGCATGGCGCGGCCTTGTCGCTGACGGTCGTGCGCACCGTCTTGCCGCGGATGACCCCTTGGAGGCCCATTTCACCCATCAGCCGCTCCACGGTGCAACGTGCGACAGCGAACCCCTCCCGCAGCAGCTGCCATCAGACTTTACGCACGCCGTAGACGGCGAAGTTCTCCGCGAAGACGCGGGCGATCTTGGGCTTCAGCTTCAGGTCGCGCTGGGCCCGCGCCGACAGCTTGGCGGATCGCGCCGCTGTGCCATGTGCTCGCGATAGGATGACGGGGCGATCGGCAGCACCTTGCAGATCGGCTCGACCCCGTAGGCTTGGCGGTGATCGTCGACGAAGGCGATCATCGCTTGTACGGGCGGTCGAGCTCCGCCTGGGCAAAGTAGGCCGACGCTTTGCGCAGGATTTCGTTGGCCTGCCGCAGTTCGTGGACCTCACGTTCTAAGAGAGCGTTTGAGAAGGTTTTTGGTGTCACGGCCAACGCCGGATGAGGGTGGCGGCTGCGGCGATGAGGATGAGGGTCTCAGCGACAGGGGTGAGCTGTTCATAGTCACGGACGAAGCGACGGTTCTTGATGATCCAGGCGAACGTCCTCTCCGCCACCCAACGGCGCGGCAAGACCTCGAAGCCCTTCGTAGAGGCGTTTCGGCGCACGATCTGCAGGGTGATGTGGGTCTTCTGCTTGGTAAAGTCGATCAGGCGCCCGGCATAGCCGCCATCTGCAAAGGCGTGTTCTACGAACGGGTATCTGGCCCGGGAGCGCTTCAGCACGCCCTTGGCCCCGTCGCGATCCTCGACCTCGGCGCCACGGACGTGAACAGCGAGCAGTCGACCACAGGTCGTCGGTCAGGATATGGCGCTTGCGGCCCCAGATCTTCTTGCCGGCGTCGTAGCCCCTGGCGCCCCTCTTGATCTGCAGTCCTGACCGACCGGCTGTCCAGAATAGCTGCAGAGGGCGAAGGCTGTCGGCCTACACGCTCTCGATCCGCCATCACCACGGCGTGATGGACCCGGTCCCAAACGCCTTCCCGCTGCCAGCGGCGCAGATAACAGTAGACCGTCTGCCAAGGCGGCCGGTCATGGGGCAGCAAGCGCCAAGCCGCGTGGAGCTTCGCCTGGCTAGAGCGCGAAGGCATCAGTTTCTCCGGCGACGGAAGACGTAGTGGTAGGCGGCGGCGAGCATGGCGACTCCAGCTAGCAGCAGTAGGCTCGGTCGGCCGGCTGTCCGGTCGTGCCAGTCGGCGGAGAAGAAGGCCGCGACGATCATAAAGCCAAGTAAGGGAAGAAGCGGGAACAGCGGAGAGCGGAAACTAGAGGTGCCTGTTAAGTGGCGCTGGCGTCCTACCAGCACTGAGGCGGCCACCAAGGTCGCGGTGAACACCTCGCCTGACAGGAGCACCAACAGGCCTCGCTCTCCCACTAGGCAGAGGACCCCCGCGGTCAGCGCGAGCGCGAGCGAGGCTAACCAGGGCGAGCCGAAACGCTCATGGAGCTTAGACAACCAAGCGCTGATAGGTCGGGGCCAAGCCCCGTCTCGCCCCGTCGCATAAAGAAAGCGGCTGAAGGCCAACATCGATGCGATGATGTTGTTCAAGATTGCCAGGGCGACAACCAGAGAGGTGGCATAGGCGATCGGGTAGCCGAACGTGACCGTCAGGTAAGCTGAAATAGGCGCTTCCGCCGCCAGAATCGGCTTTAGATCAGCGATGCCGGTGGTGAGCAGGACGAGCGGGACGATAACGATCACCGCAGTAATCAAACCAATCCAGGCGACCATCCCACCGATACGTCGGGGCGGTCCGCGCATGTCCTCGGAGAAGTAAATCGCCAACCCAGAGCCCGCGCATGCGTAAGCGCCCGAAAGGGTGGCTAGCATAAGGGTCCAGTTCGGCGTGGGGGCTAGTCGGTGCTGAGGCCCAAGCATCATCGGATGGGCCAGCACCTCACCCAGGCCGCGAGCCGGGTGCAGCCCAGCCGCGCAGGTGAGCACTAGCAGCGCCCCCATCTCGGCGGCCAGGAAGGCGGCCGTGACCCAAGCGCTGGTGCGGATGTTTAGGGTGCAGAGCAGGGCGGCCGAGCCTAGTGCTCCAAAGGCTAGGGGAAGCCGAGGCAGGACCGGCGCTAACACCCGCAGATAGTCGGCCAAGCCCGAAGCGGCGAAGGCCAGCGTCGCCGGCGCGGTGATCAGGCCCAGCGTCACCACCACCAGTCCCGGTCCGGGTCCGAGCACCGCCGTGATCCCCGGATACACGCCTCCGGCCCGCGGAAAGGCTGCACCCAACTCGGCGTAGAGCAGCGAGGCCAACACGACAACGCTTCCGCCCAGCAGCAGCGCCATGGCAGCGCCTGTGCCCGCCATGTGCAGGACGGCCGAGCCCGTGATGTAGACTGAAGCCGTAGGGGACAGCCCCGACAGGGTGAGCACCAGCACGTCCCGGGCTCCCAGGCTGCGCGCGAGCGCCTGCACCCTCTTCGCCGCCGCCGGCCTGAAGCTCGCGGAACGCGAGGCGATGTTCGACGTCATCGAAGGGAGAGTCCGGCCGGTTCTGTCGCGCCTTGGGACATCATCAGCCTAACCAGATCGGCCTGGCGGTGGGTCTTTGTCTTGGCGAAGATGTTCGAGAGTTGGACCCGCGCCGTGTTGATGCTGATCCCGTGGCGCAGCGACGCGTCGCGCAGCGTCAGGCCTTCCTGAAGGGCGACCGCGAGCCGGCTCTCGGCTGCGGTGAGGGCGAACAGCTCAGCGAGCTTCACATCGGCGGTCGCCTCTGCGACCGGGTCCGTCACGCAGACGAGCACCGCCGATCCCCGTGCGAAAACTGACGCCCGTTCCAGGCGAAGGGGAGCGGCCGTGACGGTGAGCGGCAGCCGCCGCCCCCTCGCGCGCAACGCCAAGGAGCCCGCGCTACGCTGCTGCCAGTCGACCGCCGCCGCCCGCGAGATCAGGGTAGCGAGCGCCTCAGCAACCCTTTCCTCGGTCGCGCGCAACCGGCCGCCTGTGGCGAAAAGAGCGTCGCCACAGGTCAGGAGGTATTGGGCGGTTACGTTGGCGTGGAGGATGACCCCGTCTTCGCGCAGCAGGAACATGGCCGACGGGCACTCATCGAGCGCGGTAACAAGCCCGGTGTTCAATCCGTGCAACGAGACGAAGCGCTCGCTCAACGCGTAGGCGCGGATCAGGTGGGGCTGCAGCCGCTCCATCGCAGCGATATCCGGCTTCTCGAAGCGCCCGTACTTATAGCCGCGACCGATGCTGATGGTGGCGAGATCGAAGCCACGCAGACACAGCCGGATCGCCAGTCCCCATTCCGCCGACTGGGGACGGAGAAAGTCGTTGTAATATTCAGATCGTTCAAAGTCCGCCCGTGGCAACCAATGCTCATCCAGCAGGACCTTGGGCGTCCATTCGCTGACGTAAGACAGTGGATCGGGAACCAGCTGAAACGGATTGATGCCGCAGTAGTAGGAGAAGTAAGTTTCCACCGCCGCGTTGTCGCCATTGGCGATGGTGGCCGCGCCCTTGCCGTCGACGATGTCGGTGCGCATCAGCACGGCCCCCTCGCCGCCGATGAGGGACACGAGCTGCTGCATGACGTCGACCCAGAGGGACGGCTCGATAGCCGCGCCGTAGATCAAGTCCAGGGTCTTTTCCTCGGAGGACACTGAACGTCTCAAGGCTTTCCTCGCGCTGGGAACAAACCGCAGCAGATAATGTCGCCGGGCTCTGGTTTGCTAGACCTTGGTACGCCTGAAGGACACGCCGGTCGACAGGTAGGCATAGTGCACCTACATGATAATCGTGTAAGTCGCGACACCCCACACGCGAACTCGGCATTTAGGTCGCCTACAGCCGGAAGCCTTCCGCCCGTAAGTCACCTCATAACCCCGCGGAGCCTCACCGCCTGGAAGCGGACAGGCCTGTAGAACCGCTATGGTTGAGGGTTTTGGTCGCCAGCCCTGCGCAGTGGGTGGAGTCTGCTGGAGGGGTGGCGTTCGGAAGCCTTCCGGGGCGGAAGCCGCGGTCAACGGGCAGTCGGTCTGACGTTAGGTACAGCTATGGAGATTACGGTGGCGCGCAGTAGCTCCAAGTGGCGGACGAGGCATGCGTCGATAGCCGCGGGGTCTAAAGACGTGCTCGGCGCCGAGTACCCTGCGTCTTGGACACGCGCCGGCGGCGGCCATTACAGCCTTGCGAGTGCTGTGGGAAGGCCGGGGCGCAAGCGGTCTCACGGCGGAACACGCCGGTTTGCAGGTCATGATGAAGCCCACTGGCGGTGTCTCGCTCATTGAGCAGAGGCCGCAGCGCGACTTCCATGGCGAAGAGCCCTCCAACGCCACCCACCAGAGCACCACCGA
>CALMGB010000047.1 GCA_937863535.1 uncultured Caulobacteraceae bacterium | reverse complement strand
CCCAGCCGCACGCTGGCCGCCGGGCTCGCGCCGCGCCGGGCGGCGAGCAGGGCCGGGCGTCCGCTCACGCTGCCGAACAGGATCCATCCGCCGGTCCCGGGCAGGGCCTGCACCAGTCGCCAGCGATCGCCGCGGAGCCGCGGGTCCGGCCGCTCGGCCCGCCAGGCCGAGCGCAGTCCGGGAAAGCGCATGACGCTGAGCTGCGCATAGTCTGCGAAGGCCGCGCGCACCCGCTCCGCCGCGGTGAGCAGGCCTGGCGCACGACAGTCCACGGCGGCGGCCTTGGCGACCGCCCGGCCTTCCAGCGCATCCAGAACCTCGGCCGTGTCGCCGGCCCGGACCGCCGCTCCCCTGGCCTGGTTGCGCGAAGCTTCCAGGGCGCTCGCCACCCCAGGCGCGAACAAGGCGCACCGCCGTCCCGCGGCCTCCATCAGCGCACGCTCGTAGAGCAGGCCTGACGCGGCGTTAGGGGCGGCGCTCGCCGCCGTGGCGACGGTGGTTAGAGCCAGGACGAAGAGGCTTCCGGGAAGGGGATGGCGACGCATGGGCCCACCACCCGTCGACTTGGTTAAGGCCGGCTTAAGCTCGCAAGCTCCGCCGGATGTGGACCCGTTCGGCGCGCCGTGGGAGGATCGGTGATGCGGCTGTCCACCGACTTCTGGGTTTCCGCCCTGCTGCGCCGGGCCGAGCAGGGCGGCGCCTTTCCAGCCGTGATTCGGAAGGGCGACCCCCAGGCGGGCGCGGTGCTGGTCAAGGTGATCGACCGCCGCGCGGGCCGCTTCGACCTCTACGCCGAGGCGGTACGCGGCGAGGGCGAGCGGGTGTGGATGCGCCCAGTGAAGGCCGAGGACGAGGCGGCCCAGGACGGCTATGCCGAGCGCGCGGTGCGCTTCGACCCGGACATCTGGATCGTGGAGATCGACGATCCGAAGGGTCGCCACTTCCTTATCGAGCCGGTAGAAGCGCGTTAACCGCCTTCCTAAACCGGCCCTCAAGCCCGCTCCGCTATCGTCCTGTCTTCGATGTCACGGAGGGACCGGGCCGCATGATCTTCCTCATGAACGATACGGTCCTGGACGTGGACATGCGCCGCCTGGCGCCCCCGCTCGCCGCCGCCCGCTTCCGCGCCCTGACCCTGCCGTTCGTGCTGAAGCTCGGGCGCGAGCTCTATGCCGAGCAGCCCCTGCTGCATCGCCTCGACCCCGAGCGCGCGAAGCGGCTGGCCGCCCTGATCGTGTGCAAGGCTCCCAAGGTGAACGCGGCGCTGTTCGAAATCCCCCATGGCGATTGCAAGCCGGACCAGGTCGGTGCGCGCTTGGCCGAAGTCGGGATCGACGTGATGGCTCACCTCAGCGGCAAGCAGGCTGGCGCCGCCCTGACCCCCTACGCCGTGGACTGCGAGGTGTGGCGGCGGATGGCGGCTTAGGCGCGGCAGGCCGCCAGCGGCCAGCCCGCCAGCGAACGTGACACGGGCGCCTGCGCGCCCTATCTGCGCGCATGGCTGAAATCCCGATCCAAGGTCCTCTGGGCGCGGAGGCTGCGCGGCGGCGCACCTTCGCCATCATCTCCCACCCTGACGCCGGCAAGACCACCCTGACCGAGCACATCCTGCTGGCCGGGGGCGCGATCCGTCAGGCCGGGGCGGTGCGGGCGGGGGGCGAGCAGCGCAGGACCCGCTCGGACTGGATGAAGATCGAGCGGGAGCGGGGCATCTCGGTCTCCGCCTCGGTGATGACCTTCGAACACGAACATCTGCTGTTCAACCTGCTCGACACGCCAGGCCACGAGGACTTCAGCGAGGACACCTACCGCACCCTGACCGCCGCCGACTGCGCCGTCATGGTGCTGGACGCCGCCAAGGGGATCGAGCCGCAGACGCTCAAGCTGTTCGAGGTCTGCCGCCTGCGGGACATCCCCATCGGCCCCTTCATCAACAAGATGGACCGCGAGGCGCTTGATCCTTTCGCGCTCCTGGATGAGATCGGCGCCAAGCTGGCGCTGGACCCCGCGCCGCTCTTCTGGCCCGCGGGCTCGGGCAATCGGTTCAAGGGCGTCATCGACTTCGCCAATGACCGCTTCCTGCCCTACGTCCGCAATCCGGAAAGCGAGGAGGACCGCGCGCCCATCGCCCTGAAGTCCAACTCCATCATGCGCGTCCTCGACCCCGAGGAGCTGGAGGAGGCGACGGAGGGCGCCGAGCTGGTCCAGGGCGCCTCCAAGCCGTTCGATCGCCAGTCCTTTCTGGAAGGCCACATGACGCCGGTGCTGTTCGGCTCGGCGCTGCGCCACTTCGGGGTGGAGGAGCTGCTGTCAGCCCTCACCGCCTTCGCGCCCCCGCCCCAGGACCGGGCCGCCGAGCGCGGGGGCCAGGCGATCGAGGTGCATCCGAGCGACCCGGAGGTCTCGGGCTTCGTGTTCAAGATCCAGGCGAACATGGACCCCAACCACCGCGACCGCATCGCCTTCGTAAAGCTGTGCTCGGGTCGCTTCACCCGCTCCATGAAGCTGAAGGTGCAGAACACCGGCCGCCAGATGAGCGTGCACAACCCCATCCTCTTCCTCGCCGCCGAGCGCGAGCTGGCGGAGGAGGCGTTCGCGGGAGACGTGCTGGGCATCCCAAACCACGGGGTGCTGCGGGTGGGCGACAGCCTGTCGGAGACGGGCGCGGTGCGCTACGCCGGCCTGCCCAACTTCGCCCCCGAAATCCTGCGCCGCGTGCGGGTGAAGGACCCGCTCAAGGCCAAGCACCTGAAGAAGGCGCTGGAGGGCTTGGCCGAGGAGGGTGTGACCCAGCTTTTCCGCCCGGAGTTCGGCGCCGACTTCGTCGTGGGCGCGGTCGGCCAGCTGCAGTTCGAGGTCATGGCCGACCGGCTGGGCAACGAGTATGGGCTGGAGGTGATCTTCGAGCCCAGCCCCTACGGCGAGGCGCGCTGGCTGGCCGGGACCAAGGCGGACGTGGACGATTTCGCCTCCAAGCACCGTCCCGCCATGGCGCGGGATATCGACGAGCAGCCCGTGTTCCTGGCCAAGTCCGCCTGGGAGATCGGCTACGTGGCCGAGCGCTATCCCAAAGTGGCGTTCCAGAAGGCTAAGGAACGGGGCTGAGCGCTAGTCGACCCTCTTCCTTCACGGGAGAGGGTCTGCATCCTGGCTCGATGGCCAACGGCCCTGCCCTTGCTCACCTCCTGGCGACCTTCTCCCGGGCGTGCCGGGTTGGGACGGCGAGGAGTGCGGGCATGGGATTGGGTCGGATCGCCGGAAGTCTGAGGCCGGAACGGCGGCGTGGCGCCCTGCTGGCCGAGCCTGGCCGGCTGGAGCTGCTGAGCCTCGCCGCCCTGATCGATCTCACGCCGGCGAAGGCGGCGGCCGAGGGGGAGAGCCCGAACCTTCGCGCTGTGGCGGCTCTCGACCACGCCGTGCTGGAACGTGAGCTGGCCCGCCGCACGGGCGATCTTCAGCGTCTTGCGAACGCCTATGTGGCCGCCGAAGGGGCGGCCCGCGATGCGGGGACGGAGCAGCGGCTGCTGGCCGGCGGCCGCCTGCAGACCGCGCTCTGCGAATTGG
>CALMGB010000046.1 GCA_937863535.1 uncultured Caulobacteraceae bacterium | reverse complement strand
TGTCCGCCTGCGTCGCCGACGACGCAATGCATGAGGCCCCGCTGTTTGCAGAGGAGTGGGAAGCCGTAGCGAAGGCGCGCCCCGCGCGGCGCAGCGAGTTCGCCGCCGGGCGCGCCAGCGCCCGCCACGCCCTGCGTACCCTCGGCGGACCGGCGGTGGCGCTGCCCGTCGGCCCTGGTCGGGCCCCTGTCTGGCCGGAAGGGTTCATAGGAAGCATCACCCACACAGACGACTTCTGCGCGGCGGTGACCGCTCGTGTCACCGACGCGGCCGGCCTGGGTCTGGATGCGGAGTCCGCCGAGCCCCTGACGCCAGAGGTCGAACGTCTAGTCTGCAGTTCGGGCGACTATCCGCCCTGCGCCGGTGGGACCGACCTGCAGGAGGTCGCATGGCCCAAGGTGATCTTCAGCATCAAGGAGGCCTTCTATAAGTGCCAGTACCCTCTGACCCGGCGCTTCCTGAACTTCGACGCTGCGACCGTCTCCTTTGCGCGGGGCCAGACACCGCAAGGCGGCGCGTTCATCGTCAGCCCGAGCCGAGAGGCCGACGCGCCGGAGCCGTGGCCGCGATGCTCGGGGCGCTGGCGCATCGTCCATGGCCTGGTCCTCGCCGGCGTCTGGGTCGACGGCTTCGAGCGTGCCGGCGGCTGAGCCTGCGGGCTGGGTCTACGGCGCCGGTCCGAGGCCACAGCGCGCTTTCCCCCGCTGAAGCGCCTGCTTACCGCCGCCCACTTCGCCTGTTCCGACCAGCTGAGCCGGCTTGGACGCCATCCTCGCGGGCCGCTTGAGGCGCCACGCCGCTCTATCTGAACCGGATGGGGACGGCCGCCGGCCAGGGCATGATCCCTTACGCCTGCTGCGTGCCGAGCGTGCTCCGTCGCGTGCTGGACACGCTGCCAAGGGGCCTGACGCCGGCCGTTCCAACGCTTCGTCACTCAGGCGCCGGTGATCCCGAGATACCGCGTCGCCTGGTCCACGCCGATGTTGGCCGCCCGGATCGAGCCGAGTCTCGCGCCCGTCGCCGATCGCACGACGAGGTCGATGATGTAGTCTCCGCATCGCTCCAGCTGCACCATGTCGCTCGCTGAGGATCCCGGGATCGTCTCCCAGGCCTCGCCGCGAAGGACCAGGCCCCGGCACCGGACAGCGCGGAAAAACTGGCCGTTGCGGCGTCCGCGGAGCCGCATGTCGGTCAGGCGGACGTTGTTGATGTCGGTGAGATAGGCCGTCGGGCCGTCCAGGGTCGCCGCGCCGAAGTCGAGGTCGGCGTCGTCGATGGCGACGTCCTCGATCGTGCAGCCTTGGCCCACGCCGTCGTTCTGCATCATCAGCGGACAGCCGGTCGGCCCCTGGGTGATCCGGCCCTTGACGTGGGCGAGACGGATGCCGCTGATCCTGGCGCGTCCCGTCGTCTTGCTGGTGAACAGCTTGATGCACGAGAAGGCGGCGCTGTTCAGGGTAAGGCCCGACAGGCTGATCCCGCGCATCGTCGCATTGAGCGACTCCCGGTTTTCGCAGGTGAACGAGACGGCGTCGTCGCCGCTCGATATCTCGATTCCGGCGCCCATGATCTTGGAACAGGCGCCGAAGAAATGCAGACCGTCCGCGCCCGGCACGTTGGCGCCCGACAGGAGCTGCAGCCGCTCGAGCGACCCGTTGGTGGCGTTCTTCACCTCCAGGCCGAAGCCCGTCAGGGGTCCTCGGGTACGCACGTCCTTGACCGAAAAGCCGTCCGTGTCGACGATCCCGAGTCCTTTGCGCGTGGCGCCGTTCGGCGGCGACGAGGACCCGACGAAGGCCCCGCCCCGGCCTGAGATCGCCAGGTTCGACAACCGGCGGCGAGACCTGTTGGTCAGGCAGTAGAGCGTGCCGACCTGGGGACCATGATCATTGTAGAGGTCGCCGGCCAGGACGATCCTGGCGTTGTCGCCGTAGCCCAGGCCCGTGCTGGCCAGACGATAGCCCCCGGCGGGGAGCGTGAAGACCGCGCCCTTGGCCTGGGCTGCATCCAGCGCGGCCTGGAGGGTCGTCACGCTGTCGGTCATGCCCATGGGGTAGGTCATGGCGATCTATGGCCACGGCCGGACCAGGCTCATCACTACATATGTTAAACGAGCCGCCTGTCCCGCGGACGCGCCCTCAGGCTGCGAGGCGGATCGCGCCGTTCAGCCCTTGCGGGAAGAACCCTCCCGCCGAGGCCGCGGAGGGGGTCAGGTAGAGCACGTTCAGGGCCTGGGCCGGAGTGCGGGTGAAGGCGGCGACATAGCCATTGCTGGTGACGATGTCCTGTCCGTCGGTGGCGGCGTCGGCGTCCGGCGGGGTGACGCCATCGAGGCTCCGGCGGATGGTCGACAGGTTCGTCAGGCTTGCCTCGGAAGCGCCTTCCGCAACCAGCGTCGAGCGCAGCAGGCCGGCGTGGTAGGTCGAGTCGGCCAGCAGATCGGTCAGGACGGTCTGTCCCGCGGCGCTCGTGACCTGTGTCAGGGCGCCGCGGAAAGCCGCGCCGCTGACGTCTTCGAACAGCAGGGCGGCGAGCAGGAAGGCCCGGTCGCTGCTGAACGCGTTGGTGGCTGCGCCTACCATGGCCGCGACGGTCGTCTGGGAGTCGCCCGCCGTGGCCGGCGCGACGCTGGCCGACAGCTCCATTGCGGGCTGGCCGACCGCGGCGCTCGACAACGCCGTACGCACCTCGGCGAGCCGACTGGTCTTATCCGTTGCGATCTCCGAGGCGTAGCGGGCGGGGGCGGGGGCGGGGGCCAGGAGCTGGAGGCCGTTGGTCGAGGCGCCCTGTGCGCCCACCCCGGTGAGCGCCGAAGCCGGCAGGCCGGCGTTGGTGCTGGCGTGGGTATAGAACTGCGCTGCGAGATACTGCAGGTTGAGAGCGAAGTTCACCGTCGGCGCATCCGCCGCGCTCACCGCGCCGATCGAGGAGGGGGTGGCTGCCGTCGAGGCTGCGGAGGCCGTCGATGCGGCGGCGGCCTGTGCGGAGACCGAGGCGCTGGCGAGCGGCTGCCCGCTGCATCCGACGAGCGGCGCACCGCCTGCGATCGTAATCAAGCCGCCTACAAGGCGAAGGAAGGTGCGGCGATCTTCACTCATCGTCATTGTCGATACGCACTTTGTTACTAATAAATGGCGCCCCGGACCGAACCTCGCCGCTGCCGAAAACAAACATAAGGTGGCTTTGTGTCGCATTGGTTTACGGGGCGACCCTGCGACCCTGTCCGGGTCCCGGACGTATCCGGGCGCAGTAAAAGCGTACCCGATGACCTATCCCATGGGCTCGACCGACCAGACCGCTACGCTGCAGGCGCTGCTGGACGCCGCCGCCGCCGCCAAGACATCGGTGACCATCAAGCCGGGTGGCTACAGGCTGCTAAGCACCGGCCTGGGCTACAGCAGCAACGCCCGGATCTATCTTCAGGGCGACCTCTACAACGATCATGGTCCCCTGGTCGGCACGCTGTACTGCCTGACCAACCGGACCACGGGCCGGCTCAGCAACGTCACCATCCAGGGCCAGGGCGGCGCCTTCGTGGGCTCCACCTCCGCCCCCGACGCCGCCACTCGCAAGGGGCTGGGCATCGTCGCAACCGACGGCTTCACCGTCGACGCGGTGGAGACGGACGGTCCGCTGACCGGCTTCGGGATGGAGGTGAAGAACTCCACCCGGGGCGTGCTGCAGGGCCTGAAGCTCTTCAGCGGCGCCAACGTGGCCGGGGCGGACGGGCTGCATTTCTTCGGCGCCTGCTCACAGGTCACCGGCTCTTCGATCAGCGTCTCCAGCGGAGACGACGCGCTGTCGTTCACCAGCGAGAACAGCGAGTCGACCAACGCTCTGATGCAGCGGATCAGCCTGGCCGGACTGACGCTGAACAGCGACGCCTTCTCGTGCATCAAGTTCTACACCAGCACCACGACGGGTGTGGCGCGGATCACCAATATCCAGCTCTCCAACATCACCGGCACGATCACCCAGGGACCGACCGGGTGTCCGCTGATGATGGAGAATGTGGGGGTGGCGCAGGGATGCAGCATTGACGACATCACCATCACCAATGCGGACCTGAACTTCGGGGCGGCGACGCAGGCCGGGCCCACGGCCTATCTGACCGACGTCAGCAACGTCACGCTCACCGGCCTGACACTGCGTGGCCGCTTGCAGGGGCAGTTCCTGCGCGCCATCCGCTGCGCGGGGCTGACCGTCAAGGGTGAGGTCTGGGACACGATCCCGGGGTCTTCCATGACCGACCTGGTGCAGTTGGAAGAGTGCAGCAACTACAACATCAGTCTGGTGGTGCGCTCGGCGACCGGCGCGCGTCTAGGCTCGCTGACCGCTTCGAACACGGGCGCGGACACGACGATCAGGTATATCGGCATCACCGGTGCGTGACCGGCTCGGCAGGGGCCGCGGCCTGCTCGAACTCCGGCGCTAAGCCGATTTAGGCATGGCGTCGCTCCGCGCGCTGAAGGGCGGACGCCGTGGCGCCAAGTGGCGAGGCGACAGTGGTCTGGACGCGTGCGAGCCGTCGCCCGTAGTCGTCCCGCACAATCACTTCGCAATCCCGGGTGGTGAAGATGGCTTTGGGATCTTCGCAAAGTATCTCTCCCATCAGGCGGATCGCCTCGATTTTCGCACTGTCAAGATTGGGGCAATTCGTACCCTCCTCGTCGAGCGAATCGATCTCGCCTGCGAGGTCGAAGAAGTAGCGCGGCATCCCTGGTTCCTTGACTCGGACGCTCCTCGTCACGGCGAGGGCGGTGGAAGGAATGAGAGTCGCGCGGCTTCGCTGCACATACAAAAGATATTGACCATCAGTTTTTGCTTAAGCGCGACATTGTGTCGACAAGGATCGCCCGCCGGGCAATCGGCGCAAAAAGAGTGGTTGGCATGTTCAGGGACGCGGCGAAGTAAAAAGACTGCTTTAGCTCATCGGAGCGGATGCGCGATCAGGTCGAGGGTTCGTCCATGCGCCGCAGGATGCGCCGGTTCTGATCCGGGGCGCTATGGACCGCGGCGAAGTTCAAGCTGAACAGCCCTCGCCGCATCCGCCTGAACGGAGACGCGATCACGTTGAAGCCCGCGAACCCCAGGCCGATGAGGAGGGCCGCGATCACATGGTGGGTACGAAGCGCTTCGTCGTCCATGGCTAAAGTTACAGCGGCTTTTTGGCGGACGCTAGCAGCCGTCAGTGTCGCACCTGGACGCACCCCAATATAGTCGCCAAAAGCGTTGCAGCTGAATGCTGGGAAGCCAACCAATGGTTAGATACATGCCATCGGAGGCGCTTCATCTAGACATCGTTCCGTAATAGGCGGGGCCATCCAAGCTGACTTCCACAATCGGATACCAGTATATACATAGAGACTGCAAATAACCCGCTCACATCAGGTAATTTGTTGGACTTTCTTGCTAAGGATATCATCGGAGACAGCAAATGGTAGTGCAGGCGGCGCGTGATTGCGGAAGGATAGACTTGCGCCGCGATACTGGCGCGCTGATGACGATGGATGGCAATGCCGGTCTCGTTCAGGATGGCCGGGCAGCCGACCGTGTCCGCTCTGCAGACGCCGCTATTCTCCGCCAGACTGGGCGCGGCGCTGCTGGCGGCTTTGTTCGCCGGGACCGCCCTGGTCGAGGCCGTTCGGCTCGCGCGCGACACGGCGCCTGCGTCGAGCCCCAGGATCCGGATCGCCGATCCCAACGCCACCTTCAGGTCACAGGTCGTGGTCGGTGAGCCGACCCGCCCGCGCCCTGCGCCCGTCCTGCGCTTTCTCAAGCTCTCGCCTGCGGACGCTTATCTGAAGAACGCCGCCATTCCTGACTCCAAGATCGCCGACACGCCGGCGCGTCCGTTCTATCTGGCCACGGCCACGCCCGCGGACGCCGAAGGGTCGAGCCACTGCCTGGCCCAGGCGGTCTACTACGAAGCGGCGTCGGAAAGCCTCGATGGTCAAAGGGCGGTCGCCCAGGTCGTGCTCAACCGCGTTCGCGACCGGCGATTTCCAAAGACGGTCTGTGGCGTCGTGTTCGAAGGGTCCGGGCTTCGGACGGGCTGTCAGTTCAGCTTCACCTGTGACGGTTCGCTTGGCCGCACGCCCTCGCCTGCGGCCTGGTTGAGGGCGCAAGCGGTGGCCGACGCCGCGCTTGGCGGCGATGTGATGAAGGCGATCGGTCACGCCACCCACTACCACACCGTCTGGGTGACGCCTTACTGGGGCGCGGGGCTTACAAAGTGGGGCCGCCTTGGCGCCCACATCTTCTATCGGTGGACAGGAGGGGGGGCGCCGGCGGCGATCGGGCTGAACCCGGATAGGCGACCCGCCCCGCGCCTTCTCGACATAGCCGCCCCGGACCGCCCAGGCTCGATCGAGGCGGCGAGCTCCGCGGTCATGACCGCCGAGACTGCTCCGGCGTCGATCGCGGCCTTGGCGGCCTCAGCGCCGCCGGCAGCCTCGACGCCACCGACGGCTTGGCCGCCTCTCCTCGAACCGGCCGTCCGCTCGACCGTTCCGGCAAAGCCCCTGGGCGTGTCCGACGCGCCGTACCAAGCCGTTCGGCCGCGAGGCGACCTTGACGGTCCGCATTTCGCCGCGCGTGACCACCGTTGAGGCCCAACGCTGCCGATCTTGATCGATCGGAGGCGGCCCGCCGCCATGCCGATGTTCCAGGGTTCTGAAATTCAGGCGTCGATTGATCTTTTGAGGGCGAAGCGGTCCGTCGTTTCTGTCGCGATCGTTCGTCGGTGAACAGGGACGAAGCGTGGCGAAGGCCCTACTCCTCGTGCTGCTAAGCCTGTCAGCAGGCGGGTGCGCCGTCGGGCGCCGGATCGCGGCGTCGGAACGCTTACAGTCCTACGATAATTGTCAGCATTACGCCGACGCGCCGTCTGCGCGGTCGGCCTCGAACCCCGGAAGATGCGTATCCGTGGAACGGGCGATCTCCCAGGCCGCAAGACGATCGTACGGTCGGACCGGCCGGGAAGACGTAAATTCAAGCGCCAGTCTGAATCCTGACTAGAGACTGCTTACCGCACTCATAAGATAGGCCCCGCTGGAGAGGAAATTACCCATGAGCTTTCAAGTTCAATTATTCATCCCCGCCGCGGTCGCTGTTGCCGTCGCGCTCGCCGGGCCGGTGATCGCGTCCTCCAGCGACCTCAATCTACCACCTGCAACGCTCCCGATGGAGCCGGCCCAGCCGATCAGCTTTTCCGACCTCCGCCTGCAGAGCGCCCAGGCGATGGACACGGATGGGTCCAACGCTGAAGTCGCGGACCTGCGCGCGCCCTGCCGTGACTATGCCGACCAGCCGTCGACGCAGCCGGACGCCGGGTTTGCAGAATGCTGGAACGAAAAGAAGACGGCCTGGAGCTTGACCAAGCCCTCTGCCATCGGCCTCAGCCAACCCCAGATGAATTCTCCGCTCAATTCGGGCTCGATCAACGGCGGCTCTCCGAGGGAGACCCCCGTTCCCTGAGCGTGGCCATGCAGGCCCGTCCCATAAACCGCTCCATCCTGTGACAACGCCCGTCGCCGAGACCTTGCCGTATGGTGGTGACGGATGGCCGGATCATAGGTGATTGCGGCTTTAAGCGCAGGGGTGCCGGTGGTCGTTCACCCGAGAAACGGCCGTGCCGCGCTTTTGCATCGACACGTCAGACCAGCAACGCTTCGTTCGGGATGAGGATGGTCTGGAGTTCGCTGACGTGGAGGTGGCCGTGAACGCTGCCGAGGACGCCATGTCCGACATGGCCCAGGACGCCTTTCCGGGCGGCGAGAGCCGCACCTTCCTCGCCATCGTGCGGGATGAGCATGGCAGAACGCTGGTGCAGGCGACCATGTCCTTCCGCGTCAACTGGTTGCCAAGCCGTCGCTAGTTCGCCGCCTGAGGGTCCCAGTTCGGGCGGCTCGTCAGGTGAAGATAGTTGGGCGAGAAACCAGCAAACTCCTTCAACCGCGCTACATCTCGTATGCTGAGCCGTCCCGCGCTCAGCTCGATTAACCCCTCTTGACGAAGGGTCTGGAGGCTACGGTTGGTATGCACCACCGACAGCCCCAAGGCGTCGCCAAGCTCCTGTTGCGTCAGAGGAAGGTCATAGCCCGTCTCGGTCGCCCGACCGACCGACTGCAATCGCACGAGCAGTTCGCAGAGGACGTGAGCGACCTGCTGGTCCGCCGGCCTCTGACCCATGCTTACCAGCCATTCGCGCAGGATCGCCTCGTCCACAAGGGTGCACCACCATAGGGCGCGCGAAATCCGTGGATGATGCATGGTCAGATCGGTGATCGTCTCGCGCGGAATGCTCACCATGGTGCAGGGCGTGAGTGTCGCGATAGCGTGGTCCATCGTCCCGAGGATCGCGACATGGAAGTCGCAGAAATCCCCTGGGATGAGGAAGGCCATGATCTGGCGGCGGCCGTTCGCAAGCACCTTGTAGCGGCAGGCGAAGCCCTCCATCACGAGTTGGACGTCGCTTGGCGCATCCCCTTCGTGGATCAGGTCCTGGCGCCGCCCGACCTCGCGTGGGTACCGGACAACCGCCTCCAGCCTGGTACGGTCTTCGGCGGTGAGATCGGCTCCCCTTTCCAGCTTGGAGATGAGCGCATTGGCCAACTTCAGTGCCTTTCACAGCGAAGAGGCATCTAGGGCAAGCCGTTGGATGCCGAACATGTCATCTGATGGGCTTTGGCGGTACGCTAGCCCATTGTCTGCGTCGCGAGGGATAGCTGCAGGGTTCGAACCACGTGGACCTTATCAGCAGCGCTGCCGACGACCGGCTCACGGGAACGGGCAAGGCTCCAAGGCCTCTAGGACCATTGATCGAGCGTAGAGGAACGTTGCGCTGACGAAAACAGGATAGCCTCGCCCATGAAACCACTTTTTGATCTATGTTTAATTTTGCAGCTTCAGCGAAAGTCGCCTGCGCCCAGCTTCTAAGCGTGGCAGAACGACCTCCGTTCCACGGCTGCAGCGCACTGAGGCGGCGAACGCCAAATGGGCTATCGGCCCTTAACACGCGCCTGCGAGACCTTACCTCGCCATTTCCAGCCTGCTTCGGAGCCGCTCTCGGTGCCCAATCCGCTCGTCAGAAAACTGGAGGCCTACGCTCCCCTGTCGGAGGCGGACAAGGCGCTACTGGCCGACGTGGTCCGAGACGTTCGCGAGGTCGGCGCCCACAGGGACATCTGCAGGGAGGGCGACAAACCGACCGATGTCTGCCTCATCCTGGAAGGGTTCGCCTGCCGCTACAAGATACTGGCCGACGGTCGCCGCCACATCGTGGCCTACCTGGTTCCGGGCGATTTCTGCGATCTCCACGCCTTTGTCCTCAGGACCATGGACCACAGCATCGCCACGCTCTCGCGCTGCAAGGTCGTCAGCGTCCCTCGGGCGCGGATCCTGTCCTTGACGGAAAGCCCCACGCTCGCCCGCGCGCTCTGGTGGACGGCGCTCGTCGATGAGGCCACGCTACGTGAATGGCTGGTCAATATCGGCGCGCGTTCGGCCGAGGAGCGCGTCGCCCACCTCCTCTGTGAGTTGCTCCTACGTCTCCAAACGGTGGGACTGGCCGACGAGGAAGCCTACGAACTTCCGATCACGCAGGCAGAATTGGGCGAAACCATGGGGCTGACCAACGTCCACATAAATCGCGTCATCCAAAACCTGCGCGCCCGGAACTTGATAACGCTCAAGCAAAAAAGGCTTGTCATTCTAGACTTTGACAAGCTCAGAAAGCTGGCCGGCTTCAACTCGAACTACCTGCATTTGCACGCCCGTCTCGATTTACAGGAGCATACGCCCTAATCAGGGCTGGCCGGTGGAAGGGTTTAATCCGGCATTCCGTTCTTCGGCGGAAAAGCGGAGAACGAACAGGACGCGACCGGCCTCGTCAACGACTTCCAGCCGCCACTCGACCTCGTTCCAAAACCTATGGCCCGACTCCCGCAGAAGCTCTCCGCTCAGCCGTATAGCCGCGTCTTGAGCCGTATAAATATCGGGCAGCGGGGTGCCGACAAGATCGAGTTGAGAATAGCCATCATACACATTGAAGAAATACCGCGGCATCAGGGCTCCTGCTGGGGGGCGGGAGCGCGTGGCATCTCTCAGCCGGCAGCGCCAAATCGGCTACCGATAAGTGATCTATGGGCCCGATTGCAGGCTTTTACCAGCTTCTATTCGGCTAAGCATTCGGCTCTCCTCGTCGGACAATCGCGCCGAGCATATCGGGCGCATCTGACGAAGCCTGCTATGAAGGCGCATGGAACGAGGCGGTGGTGAGCGCCGCCGGGCGTTCAGGGGCCACGCTGGAGGAGCGACATGCGCGGGCTGATTACCAGTGCGGTGGTGCTGGCCGTTGTCACCGCCGACGTGTCGCCAGCAGCGGAGTCGCCCTTCGCCGGTGATCCCCTTGTGCTGCATGGAAGCTGCAGCGCAGATAGCCATACGGTCAGTGGCCCCGCGAACACGGACCTTACGCAACGGCAAGCACGCTTCTTCTGTGATGCAGCAACGATCATAGAATACAAGAATGACAGCAACCGGCTGCTTATCGGCTTCTCGAACTACGAGTCTCAGCACGATCCGATCGTATCGTTCGATGGAGAACTCAGCGATGCGGATCGTCTGGTCGTGACCAGCGTATCAAAGCCCCGGGTATCCGAGGAGGTGGACGAAGGCCTTTGTACTATCTTTCGAAGCGCGGCCGGTATCTCCCGAATATTTTGTGGGGCGACCGTCACCAACCTTGGGATAAAAGAGGTGGAGATGATCAACTTTTTCGTCCACTAGTCGGCAGCTGCAGGATCGATAGAGCGCGAGGAACGTGTCTTCCCGCTGCGGCATCCCGGCAGATGCGGACCCTCGACACCGTCCCCAACCTCCACCAGCCAAGCCGATCGCCTGAGGGTGAGCGTATTTCCAACGCAGGCGGTCGTGCCGACCGCAACATATGTCAACTATTGTTGATCGTCGCCTCATAGGTAATGGCGCAATCCGGCTGGACCGCCTACCCACGGCGGTTCACCGGATGCCCTTCGTGCCTCGCTTTTTCATCGACACCTCAGACCAGGACCGTTTTGTGCGGGATGAGGATGGCCTTGAGTTCGAGGACGTCGAGGCCGCCATGAACGCGGCCGCCCAAGGTCTGTCCGACATGGCCCATGACGCACTGCCCGGCGGGGAAAACCGTACCTTCATCGCCATCGTTCGCGACGGGCAGGGCAAGACCCTCGTGCAAACCACGATGACTTTCGGCGTGATCTGGATGCCGACTGGCCGCCAAATAGCCTGAAGCCAAGGGCGGCGCCGGGCGGGGTGAAGGTGGAGTGCGAACCGCCTGTCGAGCAAGCGTACATCGGAGATGTTGAGCCTAGCCGTCGCGCCGGGGCTACAGACGACAATCTTACGGCGGGAATGATCCCTTTCCCGAATCGGAGTTGGCCATGCGCCCAGTTCTACCCTTCATCGCCGTCGCCCTGAGCGCGACGCTGCCGCTGGCGGCCTCCGCCCAGATGGTCGGCTCGCCGGCCGACCTGAAACATTACAGCGTCACCATCCGGCGTTTCGACCCCACACAGGGCGCCGCGGGCGGCCAACTCTTCGTGCTGCCTGTGGACAGCCCAGACGAGGAGCATGCCATCGCATCCACGATCGCGAACGCCGCCGCCTTCAGCAAGAAGATGGCGGCCGGCCGGGTGCAGCCGGTGGCGTTCATGGCCGTGCAGGTCGAGCGGCGGCGTTAGGCTCCGTCGAGGCGTTTACCGGAGTCGCGATCGGCTGCCGCCGCTCGTTCCCACAGCCACGTCTATCGCTGAAAGTCCCTGGTGGAATGAGACCCGCATCTGCACCCTTCAGAGCGCTGGCGGAAAGGCCGGTCTGGTCACTATAGTGGCGCCAGCGCCGCTTCAGAGCAGACGGCGACGTAATGGGAGAGTGAGCGTGGCGGAAACCGGCCCGGGCGTAGACAGGCTGGACCAACCGGCTCCGCCACCCCAGCCCAAGGTCAATGGCGGCCAGATCGTCATCAAGAAGTACGCTAACCGGCGGCTCTACAACACCGGCTCCAGTTCCTACGTCACGCTGGAACATCTGGCCGAGTTGGTGAAGCAGGGCGTGGACTTCGTCGTCTACGACGCG
This sequence comes from uncultured Caulobacteraceae bacterium, assembly GCA_937863535.1. Lineage (GTDB taxonomy): Bacteria > Pseudomonadota > Alphaproteobacteria > Caulobacterales > Caulobacteraceae > CAHJWH01. The sequence goes on along the minus strand of CALMGB010000046.1, from coordinate 188 downwards.
CGCACCAACGATGACATCACCCGCCAAGTGCTGACCCAGATCATCTTCGAGGCCGAGAATTCCGGCCAGAACATGCTGCCGATCCAGTTCCTGCGTCAGCTGATCAAGCTCTACGGCCACCAGATCCAGGCCTTCGTACCCGGGTACCTTGAGATGTCGCTGGACGCCTTCGCCAAACAGCAGGACAG
>CALMGB010000045.1 GCA_937863535.1 uncultured Caulobacteraceae bacterium | reverse complement strand
GTTCTTGGCCGCCGTATTGGGCAGGCTGAGCCAGGTCGCGGGCTCGGGCCGACGCAGCACGCCCACGATGGGCCCGTTTAGCGGCGGCCCCGGGCCGACGTCGCCCAGGTGGTCGCGATCGACGAAGCCGCGATCCACCAACAGGGAGCGGTAACCGCCATCCTGCAATGGGCAGGCGGTGATCAGCCGGTCGCCCAGCACACCGTCCAGCAGGGCGTAGAGGTGCAGGGTCGGCGTCTGCTGCAGGGTGGGGCAGTTGGCCTGGACGCGCACAAAGTCCACCTGACCCTGGGCGGGCTGGCCGGGGCGGCCGAGGCGGTTCAGCACCACGTCCAGCGGCTCCGGCGGAGCGGACTGCAGGGCGGCGATCTGGGCCAGCAGGGCGGTCTTCCAGGTCAGGCGCTGCACTTGCCACGTGCCGAGCCCCAGCAGGATCGCCACGCAGAGACTGACGGCGATCAGCGGAAAGAGGTGCAAGCGGCGGTCCGACCCTGCGCCGGCCAGCGTGGCGCTAGACGCCGCCACGGCGGGCCTCGGAGGCTTTGTTGTGGAACTGCAGCGAGATCATTAGGCCCTTCAGCGGCCGTATCAACGCCACCGAGGCGACCCCCGCCACCGGCATCCAGAACAGCAAGGTGACCCAGATCGGCGGGTGCATCGACAGGTCGGTGAACAGCGCTCCGAAGCAGCAGAGGAAGCCGACGATCAGGATGATGAACACCGCCGGCCCGTCGCCGCTCTGGAACCTAGAGAAGTCCTGGCCGCAGGCGGGACAACCCCGCGCCAGCTTCAGAAAGCCAGCGAACAGCGGGCTGCGTCCGCAGTTGGGGCAACGGCAGACGAGTCCCGCGACGACCGGGTTCACGCCCGCCATATCGACGCCTCTAAGGGGGTCAGGTGGCCGCGTGGCCCTGGAACACGACGTAGATGAAGGCGAACAGGAACAGCCACACCACGTCCACGAAGTGCCAGTACCAGGCCGCCGCCTCGAAGCCGAAGTGCTGGCGCGGCGTGAAGGCGCCGTTCAGCAGCCGGATCAGGCAGACCAGCAGGAATATGGTCCCGATCATCACGTGGAAGCCGTGGAAGCCCGTGGCCATGAAGAAGCTGGAGCCGTAAAGGCCGCCGCTGGTGGATGTCTCGTTGAAGAACAGCTTCTCGATGATGATCTCGCGGTATTCGTAGGCCTGGATGCAGGAGAACATCGCGCCCAGGATCACTGTCAGGATCAGCCCGTTGCGGGCGTTCTTGCGGTCGCCGTGCTGCAGCGCGTGGTGGGCCCAAGTGATGGTGGTGCCCGACAGCAGCAGGGTCAGGGTGTTGATCAGGGGGAAGTGCCAGGGGTCGATCGTCTCAACGCCCTTGGGCGGCCAGGCGGCCCAGGCGGTGCGGACCTCGTCGATGGGCGAGAAGGTGCGCACATGGTGGAACAGCGCCATCTCGAAGAACATCCAGAACCACGCCACGAAGAACATGATCTCCGAGGCGATGAACAGGATCATGCCGTAGCGCAGGCCGAGCGACACCACGGGCGTGTGGTCGCCCTCGTTGGCCTCCTTCACCACGTCGGCCCACCAGGCCCCCATGGTGAAGAGCAGACCGGCCAGGCCCATGCAGAGCACCCAGGGCGTACCCTTGGGCACGCCCAGAATGCCCTTCAGCAGCATGACCAGACCGATGGCGGTCATCGCGCCGAAGATGGAGCCGACCAAAGGCCATGGGCTCGGCTTGACCAAGTGATAGTCGTGGTGAACGGCGTGGTCGGCCATGGTCGCTCAACAACCCCAAACGTTTCGCCCCGGGGGGCTACGGACCGCGCGATGGCGCGCACGGTCAGCCCGGATCAAGGGTGAGCTATAACCTTGGCATCACGGGGAAGCCAAGGCCTTTGCCCACCCGCCAACAGGGTCCGCAAGGGGACGAGGCGGAGACGCTGGATGATGGCGCGGAGCCGGACTCGCTCACCTTACAGATTTTCGGGACTTCACCGGGTGGTCGGGCCCTCGCACCGCAGCTACATGGGTCATCTGCGTCGCCGAATGGGCGCGCCTGGGATCGAGGGTTCACCCGCCATGAAGTTCAACATCATCGCCCTTGCCGGCGCCGTTCTGTCGCTCACCGCCGCCGCCGCCCAGGCTTCACCCGCCACGGTGATCCCCGACACGTTCCACGGCATCGCGCGCGGGACCAAGCAGATCGTCAACGGCACCGGCAAGGCGGTCACCGACCAGTACCATCACGACGCCACAGCCGCCCGCCGCACCACCCGCGACATCCGTCATGGCCGAATCCTTCATCACCGCCATTACCACCGTCGCCACCTGGTGCGCCGCGTCACCCACACCCACACCGTCGAGCAGCACTAGCTGCGCGGCCGGGGGCCGGAACCGTCAAGCCTTCGGCGCCTTAAGCCGCCGGGCGGGCTAATCTGAAGGATTTTTGAGATGAGCAAGACGGCTCTCGGCCTGGCGGCCCTGCTGGGCTTAAGCCTGGCTGCACAGGCCCCGGCGCAGGCCCGTGAGGGCGGCGTGAAGATCGGCGACCTGACCTGCAGCGTCGCCGGCGGCTGGGGCAAGGTGATCGGCTCCTCACGCCGGGTGAGCTGCACCTTCTCGCCGACCCACCACACCCCGGAGCGATACACCGGCCACATCACCAAGATCGGCCTGGACCTCGGCTACCGCCGCTCAGGTACGATCGTCTGGGGCGTGTTCTCGCCGACCGACTATCTCGGCCACGGCGACCTTCGCGGCAGCTATGGCGGGGTGACGGCCAGTGCAACCCTCGGCGTCGGCATCGGCGGCAACGCCCTGATTGGCGGGTCCAACCACGCGTTCTCCCTGCAGCCGTTCAGCATCGAGGGCAGCACGGGGGTGAATGTGGCCGCAGGCATCGGAGGGTTGGACCTGTACTACGTTCCCAACTACCCGACGCGACGCCACTTCCGTCACTATCACGGCTACTAGGTCGCAAGTGGGGGCGGAGCGGGTCGCCCCGCCCCCGACCGCTAGCCCTTCAGCCCATGCCGGCCGAGGCTATCTGCAGCGTCGTGGCGGCCGCAGCCGGCGCGACGGGCGCGGGCGCATCGGAGGGGACCGGTTCTCCAACGACCACCGGCCCGGCGTCGGGAGCGGCGGCGTCCCCAGGCGTAAAGGCTATCGGCACCATGATCGACGCCGCCCGCAACACCGGGACGTCGACCGAACGCGTCGGCTCGGCCGTCGCGGGGCTCCAGCCGGAGGCGTCGGCGACGCAGCGGGCCGTCTCCATCATGGCGTGCTGGCCCAGGCAGAAGACGTCCTCGTAGTTGGGGCCGGCGACCGAGAGGCACTGGTAAAGGTTCAGCCGCGCCATCTTCAGGCACTGGGCGCTGGACGCCTCGGTCAGCAGCGCCTGTACCCGGTCGGCGTGTTCCTCCCCGGCTTCGCCCAGCACCGCCAGGGCGGCCAGGGTCAGGCCCCGCGCCACCACCGGCGTGATCTTGGCCGCGCCCCCCACATCGGCGCCCTGCCGCAACTGCACCAGCGAGGTGAGCAGGGTTTGGCCGCCGTCGGCCGCAAGGACCTCGCGCACCGTGGAGCGGGTCTTGATGTCCGCCAGGGTGGCTTCCGGCGCCACGACAAAGACCTTGGCCCAGGTGCTGTGCTGGATGTCGTAAGCCGACTGTTTCCCCGACGCCCCCGAGCTGTAAAGCGCTCCGCCAAGCTGTCCCAGCGCCGCCGCGGCCCGCTTGGCCGCCGCACTCGCCCCTGGCGTCTGCAGCACCGCCCGCGGATCGGCCGAAAGCGTCAGCGCCAGGGCCGGCCGGACCTGCGGATCGCGGCCCAGCTCGCCCACCGCCTGCACGAAGGCGCGGTCCTGCAGCGCGGCCAGAGCCACATAGGCCACGGCGCCTTCCTGCAGCTGGCCGGCCTCATAGACGCCGCCCGACCTGAGCGCCCGCGACACCCCTGCGGCGTCCACATAGTCCGGGTGCGTGGCCGAGGCGCGCTGCATGTAGTCGGCGAACCCCTGCGCAGATTCCACCACCACCCGCGCCAGCGCCACGGACGGACCGGCGTGGGCCGGCGCCGTCTCCGCCCGGATCATGACGGGCGCCTGCGGGGCGGTCGAGGCCCGCAGCAGGGCGTACTGGGCGTTCAAGGTGGCGACAGGCGCCGCGGCCTGCTCGCCCGCCGGTGCGCCGGACGTGGGCGCGTTGGCCTGGACCCCCATGGCCTCGCGAGCCTCCAGCCCGTAATCCGAGTCGAAGGACTCCCCTGCGTCTGGAACCGGGCTGACCGGAGAGGTCTGGACCACAATCTGGCGACGTATGGCAGGCGCGGCGGCGCTCTTCGCCGTCTTGTGGGCGAAGGCCGGTTCGGCGAGCGCCGTCAGGCCTATGAGGGCGATCGCCGCCCATGGCTTGTAAGG
>CALMGB010000044.1:28143-49621 GCA_937863535.1 uncultured Caulobacteraceae bacterium | reverse complement strand
GGAGATCACGGTGGCGGCTCGCTCAAGCTACACCACGCGTTGGGACACGACCTGTAATGAGTGCCTTTCCGTCAACTCGATGACAACTCCGCGGAAACTCCCGACTAGGCTTGTCAACGCCGGCCGCATCAACGGAGGTGTCTGCGCGTGTCTAGTTCAAATGGTCATTATGTCCGTCCACTCCAGCCCCATGAGCTGTTGGAAGGTTGATGAGGTCAGTTCTTTGTATCGTCGATGCATCGTCGACGTATCGACAACGTCTCCTCAGGTCGCCGACAAACCTCGTGAGACCATTGCGATCTGAGTTGGCCTAGTCGAGCATCGCTCTCTGGATGAACTGAATTTGCACAGGGATCGACGAACTCAGCTGTGTCTCCCTAGACGGAGTATGGGTGGTGCCTGCGGATTAGATGTTCCAGGCTCAAACCTTCGTGGTTGATCTTAGCGACCGCCGACGCGACATCGGCTAGGTCTGCTCCGTCTGCGAAGTAGCTACCGTCCATGCCGGTTTGGGCATGTCCGAGAACTTGGTTTTGGATTTGCGTGGGTACTCCGGCAGCAATTAGACGGCTTTTGAAGGTGTGTCGGAAGGAATAGAAGGTTGGTCTAGGATGGCGGGTTGATACAAGAGGTATGTATTTCTCGTTGAAAGCTCTTATCCAACTCGCCTGTGAGTACAGCTTCCGCGCATCGCTTGACAGCTTCCATTCCGGGAACAAGCGCACCAGAGCTTGCCTGCGCATCTCGAAGACATATTCGGCGAAGCCAAGTCTAACGAGCTCGGGGTGTATGGGTATGACGCGCGTTGCATTGATGGTCTTGCCTGACTTTACGAAGGGACGGTCTTCCGGATCACTTGGGTCATATTCCGTGAGGATGCTAAGGTAGGGGTGCGTGATCCCGAGCTTCACATCGGACACTGCAAGTTGCGCCACTTCACTGGGTCGCGCGCCGGTGAAAAGGAGAACCAGAGGAGCCCAGAACCGATGATCGTTGATAATGAAGTGTCCCGGCTTGCCCGGTCTGGATGTATTCAGACAGCCGGTAAATACCGGCAGTTGAAAAAGCTTCTGTAATTCCTCGGTCTCGAAACGGGTGCGCGTCCCGCCTAGCTTTGATGAGCCGGCTATTTTGATATTGGCCGCCGGATTGGTGGGGATAGCTTCTAGCTCTTGATGAGCGTAGCTCAGGAGCCACCTGAGCACCGCAACCTGGGTATTCTTGATGGTATTTGGAGAAATCGTTGGAAGCCTATCCCCACCACGCGCTCGGTTAAGCTCTCCTGCCGCTTTTATGTCGACTCCGGGGAACCGAAGGTCGGCCCGAACCGGACAGTTCAACAGCGTCTGAACGAAGGCCTTGACGTCCACGCTCTTGATGGAAGAGATCGGTCGACCGCCGCCGCCAAGAAACTCGTCAAATTGCTTGGCAGCAGTCTCGACCTTGTGGCTCCAAGACGGTTTTCCGGCCCTGATAGCGAGGCAGTGCTGGGCTAGCTCCGTTATAGACCAAGCCGCTTCAGGGCGGCGTTCCTCCATCTTCAAGCCGCGTTGTAGTGCGTCTGACCTCACCTCAGTAGAGGGTGATCCATCCTGACGTGCAAAGCGATGCTCGAGTACCAAGATCTCTGCTTCAACAATCGCATCGAGATACCCGAAGTAATCTGGTGACTGGTCAGCGATGCCCATCCGCTTACACTTACCGCGAACGATTGGTGCGACCTCAGGTGTTATTACATCCTCGATGTACCTTTGGCGGTTGCGTGTTCCATGAACCGGATCATTGAAAGATGCTATGATCCCATGAGCGTAGCTGTCTCTCTGATCCACCATCTCCGCGAACACGCCGTCAGGATCGGATCGAGCAACGAGTCGGTTCCTCAGGTCGGTATCGACAGAGTTCTTTAACCATCGCGCAGATATGCCTTCCAGATCGTCTTTGCTGAGCACGTCTCTGCGATTTGGCAGGGGCGCGGGCGCGAGGCTCTCCGGATCAGAAGTCCCTCTTACACGACGAACTTCAGTGTCAAACCAATCGGTCACCTTAGCTGCTGCTCGGGCAGCCTGGGTTGGATGGACCGTCTTCAGCGACTCCTGGTGATGCTCCTTGCCACCGAAGACGGGGTCGGAGCGGACGTCTAGGGGAACGCGGCGTCGATAAACGTAGGTGTTCCCCCGGCGGAAGTAGTGAGTCTTAGCGCTGGTGTTGGGGCGGGGCATCACTGGAGCCGATGTGTCGCGCTTTGTGTCGCAGTCATGGCTTCTAAAGCTTTGTCTGGCAAGGACTCCTTGCCCCGCAAGGGTCTTGGAGCCGTTTAGCTCCATGTCCCACCCTCTCCGCCACTTGGGTCTAAGTCGCTGACTGAGCGAGAAATTGACCCGGAACAAGGCCTTAGCGTCGGCGTAGTGCTACATGTCTGCTACATCTGGTGCAAAGCGCGATATGCCGGCGGGGCTGCTGAAGCGAGACGGCCGCTACTCCATACGGCGGATCATCCCTAAGGACCTTCAGGGCCTCTACGGCCGTCAGGTGATCACCCGAGCGCTTAAAACTTCATCATACCCGGAGGCCAAGCGGCGCTGCATAGAAGAGTGGCTGAAGCTAGATCGGGAGTTTGACGCAGCACGGCAGAAGGCCGCCCCAGGGCCAGCGCCCGACGATGACGATCACGGCCCGAACGATGCCCGTCCAACACCGCTAGAGGAAATCAGTCCGACACGGATATCGGTTGTCGAAGTCGATCGTTTAAGACGTCAAAGGCAAGAAGCTGCCGCAAGCGGCAAGCTACAGGACTTCACGCGGCGATGTCGGGACACGCTCCGCCTGACTCAGGCGATGCTGGATGGGGACATGGAGCCATCCCATCCATTGGCGGAATTGGAAGGCGTCAGAAACGCTCTCACCTCCGTGCTGAATGGTGAAGGTGCTCACTACATCGCGGCAGCACGTCAGGCGCGAGAAGCCGTTGACCGCGACAAACGGTTGCAATCGGGGCCTGAGCTTACAGTCCTGGTTTCAAGATGGGCGCAAGAGTCAAAGCCAATCCTGCGTACCGTGAAGCGTACGTCTACCGTGGTCGAAGAGTTCGAGGCGTTCGTTGGGCGGAAGCCAGCTGCGAAGATAGAGAGAGCCAACGTGATCGCCTACAAGGATCACCTTCTCGCGAAGGGGCAGACGGCCAGCAACATCAATGTCAAGCTGTCCCTCCTTTCTCTCCCGTTCGCTTACGCCCTTCGGAATGACATTGTGGAGAAGAATCCTGTTCAAGGCATCTCAGTAGCAGATAAACGGAAAGCAAGGGACAAGAGGCGGGCATTTAGCGATGAAGAGCTTGCCAGGCTCTTTGCTGGTCCTGTCCATCAGAAAGGTGATAGACCTGAAGCGGGAGGCGGCGAAGCGGCTTATTGGCTGCCGCTTCTTGCTCTGTATACGGGAGCCAGGCTCACCGAGCTTGGACAATTGCACGCAGACGATGTTGTTCAAGAGAGCTATATCGCGGACAGTGACAAAGAACAACAGACTTGGGTAATCAGAATAGTAGAAAACCAAGAGCGTGGCCAGCGCCTGAAGACGGAAGGAAGCGAGCGTCGGGTTCCTGTTCATAGCGACTTACAAAGTCTTGGCTTCATTAGCTTTGTCAAGGCAGCTAAGCAAGCGGGCCACAAGCGTCTCTTCTCAGGGATCAAGGGACCAGCGGTAGGCGATCTTATGGCGGCTTGGTCAAAGTGGTTTGGGCGATATCGGCGGAGCCTGGGTGTGGCGGGGAAGGACACCCCGTTCCATTCGTTCCGACACGCGTTCAAGCACTACGCGCGTCTCTCGGGCATCCAAGCGGAGGTGCACAACGCTATCACCGGACACGAGACAGGTGACGTCGCTGACACCTACGGCGGCCCGTCATATCCTTTGAGGCCCCTCGTTGAGGCCATGAAGCTATACCGTGTTCCTGGCCTTGCTCTTCCACCGCCTGCAAACGGTCTTTGAAATCAGAGCCGTAGAAGCCTATCGGACGTCTCCGGCTAGATAGGTGGCACCCACACTCAGGAAGCCGCTCTATGACGATCCTGCGAGCTTCCAGGGACATCTATGTCTGAGGGTCAGGTCTAGGGCCAGGCGAGCGCTAACCCAGGGATCGCTGCAAAGATTGCAACGCGGCCAAATCCGCCGCCGCTTCAGCCTCTCACCTCGTTGGCGGCTTAGAGCGACGATCCGCCCAACATTCCCCACAGGTCCGATCCCGAAGCAGGCAGAACTCCAGTTCCACTTTCGTTCCTACTGCTGGCGCGGACGCGGGTGGCCGGTATGCACGTGCGCAGGGCACTGGCCTCTCTGACCGTCACACCTGAGGCGGCCTACGAGAACGGCTGCAGGGTGCAGTTGAAGTGTCGGCGGTGTGACTGGCCAGGGGCCTTAGCGTAGCCTTTTGGTGCAAGCTGCAGCGCTTCTGAGGCGAGGGTTTGAAGCCATCTTCAAACGAGGCGCTTTTCCGGTGCCGAGAGCCGCGCCAGAGCCCAACGCTCAGTCGATCAGAGAAGGGAAGGGCTGAGACGCTGCTTCTGATCTACGATCCTGAGTACCATGACTAGCGCCCAAAGCGGACCTTGGAAATGCGTGCTGAGGGTGGTGAGCGGACTATTCGCTGCTGGTTGGTATAAGCGAAACAACGTTCAGCGCCAGACTGGCCTGCAAGATGGGACTACCATCCTCGCCGCGTACGATGGAAAAGAACATTCGGTGATCTCCGTCCGGCAACACGTCTCGGGCCATGTCTGGCAAGGCGTCAACGGCAGCCTCTTTGGCTGCCTGAACATCAGGAAGTACGAGGCCTTGCTCATCGCGATGGAAGACATTTTCGTCGGATGTGTCTATATAGAACCGCGGCATCGGATTCCTGACAATCAGCAAAGATAAGCGTCTTCAAAGCTTGCAAAGTGCTTTAGCGCTTCGTAGTCGTGAACCGTAAGTTGGCCATCAACTATGTCAATTGAAACCCTATTTTGCAGAAGCGACAAAGTCCGATTGGCAAAGACAGCACTCAAGCCCAGAAGGTCTCCCAGGTCGGCATAAGCGAAAGGGTGGTTGCAGGAGGCGGCTAAGTATTTGTGCTCTCCGCAGCGCGTAAGCAGCTCGCAGTAGAAATGCGCCATGCGCATGCAGGCACTCCTCGTCCCTAGACCGAAAAGCCGTTCGTCAAGGATGGCTCGACGACGACGTTCTGCTTTATTCAATTGTAACTGAAGGCTCTTCGAACGATCAACGGCTTCCGACAGGTCCACGCCAGCTACCTTGAACACTTCACAACGGCCTAATGGAGCTATAACCATGTTTGAGCAGATGTCGATTTGATCTTCTGACGTACTGTCTCCTGGCAGAAGCAACTCAACGACTTGTCTGTGTCCATGCGGCAGCAGCCTTACACGGCATGCGACACCGCTGACAATGAAGTAGGTTGTTGGCGTAAACTCGTGGCCTTCCCAGGCCCGCTGAGCGGATTGAAGGTTTATCAGGTTACTCCACCAGACTGTCGGAGCGCTGGGATAACGCGTCGCGAGGGCAATGTAACCCGCCTCTAAGGGCATCGGCGGCTGAAGGTTCAAGATATGCTATCCTCGAGTTTGCTCGTGTTCTAGATGGAAGGCGCGGCGGCGGCAGAGACGGCGCGAAGAACAACGATTTCAGCCAAGGTGACGCCTGCAAGGTGCTCAACGTCTTCGTCCACCAAACCAAGCCTAAGCAGGCGTTCGGCGTGACCTAGCCGGTCTTCAAAACCATGGGCATTAGGGTCGGGAAGCCCGTTTGTCGCGATGCCAGCGCTTGAACCGTTGCTGTCGCCCTGCATCCAATCACCGGTGGGCAGAAACCCTCGGAATTCTGGGACTAACCCGGAAGAGCGTCTCTTTCGATGTCTTCACTACGCTGTAATTCGAGCCGGGAGGGCGTCTGTCCGAAATCGTACCCAGTCAGTAATCTATGTGAAGGCGGGCTCGGCCCGGACGGCGTCTGACCCTCACGGTGTCGAGGTCAGCATGCCCCCTCCCAGCCAGAGTTCCGTTCGCAACCGTCTTCTGGCGCTAATGACCGCGGCGGACTTCGACCGGCTTGCACCTCACCTGGAGTTCGCCTGTTATCCTCGAGGAGCAGTGTTTCTGGAAGCGGACGCCGCCATTGAACACGCTATCTTCCCGGAAGGCGGCGTGGGTTCCATCATCGCCTCTTCGCCGGAGGGGCTGGAAGCCGAGGCGGGCTTGTTCGGACGTGACGGTATGGCCCCTACGCCTTTGCTGATGGGTGCAGCCAAGGTCACCAATCGCATCCTCTTCCAGATCGAGGACGAAAGCTGGCGCATCGCCAAAGCCCCCTTCCTGGCGGCGCTCGATGAGAGCGCGTCTCTGCGCAATCTGCTGCTCCGCTACGCCCAGACACTAGCCGTTCAGACCAGCTTCACCGCCCTGTCCAACGCCGTCCATCCCATCGACGAACGTCTCGCACGTTGGATCCTCATGTGCGATGACCGTCTCGACGGCTCTGAGGTACCGCTCACCCACGAGTTCATGTCTGTCATGCTGGCCGTGCGCCGCCCAGGGGTGACCACTGCGCTTCACGTTCTGGAGGGCAACGGCCTTATTCGAGCGGGGCGTGGGTGCGTAACCGTCCGCAATCGTGGCGCTCTGGAGCAATTCGCTGGCGACGCATACGGTAAGCCTGAGGCCGTTTACCGAGAGCTTGTCGGGCCCATGGTTTAGCGCTGTCGAGGCCGTCTGTGGCAGGCTGTCTGCTCACTGACTTACGAGACGAACGCCATTGATCGGAAAGCTAGGGTGATGCTCGGCTCATGGAGCGGTTTGGAAAAGATGCGGGATGGGGCTTCACACGGAACGCAACTCTCTGGGGTGGCTGTGATGAAGATCACCGGCAAAGGCCCAAGCTCTTGCAGGATGACGGCGACCGCGCGGGGGCCAAGCCCCTCTCGGAGCCGAACGTCGGACGTAATTAGCCCCGGAGTTGTGCGGCGAGCGGCGGCAACAGCTTCAGTCTCCGTCTCAGCGAAATCGAACGAGGTCGCACCACAGTCCGATAACAACGCTTCTAGATGCATAGCTACAAGAATTTCATCTTCGATGATCAAGACGTGACACACATTTCAACCCGTATTCTGCACCTAGTCGAAAGGTGACTGCGTCATAAAGGTTCAAGCTTGGCGATAAGAACGCTGCTTGTGGGCCCTCGTGTTGCATTATCGGCGCATCTAATTGACTGACCAATTGTGGGGCGTTGATCTAATCAGATGCGGTACGTCCGCTTAGGGTCGTTCTTTCCGTTGGCGGCCGGCCGGAGAGCGGACCCTCATTCAAGCCCGCACGTGACCGTACAAGGCCCTTCGTTGCGTGAGGCTGGTGGGATAGCGCCACTCTCACAAAACCTCTGTACGGCGCTTGTAGACTCATACAGAGGTATTCCTGAGTTTACCTGACCGACGTTACGTTTTCGGTACAAATTTTACTGAGCATTGCCTCTCTTAGCTTAGAGGCCACCCTTGTAAGATTCAGCCCCCTAGTATGGCCAAAATATCATCCTGCCTTTCTGCTCCACTCTTCCTGGTTACACTGCTGGTCGATGACGTTCAGGATGGGACTACAGCGTTTGATGATGTGACCGCGAAGCAAGAGCCTGTCTGTTCGCTCCACAGCTTCTAGATTCAGGTTGAGTTCGTTGAAGCCGAGTCGTTGCGCATCAACCCACCTGTCGTGGTGGCCGTCCAAAGCTGTTGCAATGTTGTCAGCATGATCCACGAACAGGATGGTCCTGTGATGGCCGATCCGCTGGACGAAGGCGTACACGCCAGGCCGCCTATGGAAGTGCGCGTCACCCATGAAGAGGGACCAAAACCGCACCCCTGCCCACTCCGCCTGCCATGCTTCCATGCCTGCCCCCATCAGAACGGAATAGGAACATGATCGTGTAGCCGAGTCGAGTCGCTGTGCCGTCGGCTGGGGTGTAGAACGTACGCATCGAGCAATCTGCCGAGTCGGGAGGTCGACTTTGACCCTCGTTGAACCGCGTTTATCGTTGCAGCCTTGGCAGGGAGGAGACTGGAATGGCGAGACGCGACACCCTGGAGGAGAAGCTGCCCATGGTGCAGTCGGTCGTGCGTGAGCGTTTTCTGGCCTTGGAGGCGAGGATCATGGCGCAGGCTGCGAAGGTTGTTGAGGAAAGTGGACCCGGACGAGGCTATTGGGATGAGCGTGGAGATAGAATATTGAGATTGCATCCGAAGAATGATCATCTCTGCGTCGGCTTTCCGAACAGCATGAGGGAGCAGGTCCGTCAAAGTGAAATGCTCAGATCCCAGAAGGACTCGGCCTGGATAAACGTTAAAGATGAGAATGGTCTTAGAGTTGCCGAAAAACTGCTAGGCTAGTCTCCTGTCATGTGTAACGACTACAGAAACCAGCTTACGGCTGATCAGATCGCCACGGCATTCAGCGAGATACGGCTTCCTCTGACGTTTCCCTCTGGCGTTCCCAACCGTGAGCCTCGCGAGGACATCAGGATCACCGACACTGCCCCTGTGGTAAGGCTGAACGCGGCCGGTGAGGCTGAGCTTGTACAGCTACGTTGGTCGTGGCCTGGCCCCGGTGGTAAGCCAGTCTACAACTTTCGCTCAGAGGGTAGGCAGTTCGCCTCCGGCCGCTGTCTGATCCCTGCAGACGCCTTCTACGAGTTCACGGACCCTGAGCCTCCTGCACCGAAGCGAGCTAAGAAGATCAAGTGGGCCTTCACGTTGGCGGATGAGCCATGGTTCTGTATCGCGGGCTTGTGGCGACCTTCTCCTGCGGGCGAGGCGTTCACGATGCTCACCACCGATCCTGGACCTGACGTGGCTCCCTATCACAGCCGCCAGATCGTGGTCCTGAGGAAGGCGGACTGGAGGGCGTGGCTGATGGGCGAACCTGAGGAGGCGCTATTGCAAGGATTGCAAACAGGATCATTACTCGCTGAGAGAGTTGGCTAAGCGCTCAACCTAAAGATAGTGGATGCCGCATACGGCTGTGGGTAGCGGTCGGTGTGCTCCATCCAGAAACCTTGATCCTGCTGAAGCGCGCATTCGACCTGTATCTCAAGGTCCGACCTGGCTTCCGCCGGTTTATAGAAGATTGGATTGACCACCTGACCGACGAAGCCATGAGCGCTGACACTGTCTCCTCAGAGTAGGTCTGCGAACGAGGCAGCGAAGGCTTTCTCATAGCCTTGCTGTAGAATCCAGCCTTTCAACTTTCCATTCCAGCACGCGCCATAAGCTTTCAGTCGGGCTTTATGGGGAGTCGTATCACCTGTGATCAGAATGGAGTGGCCATAGCGAATATATTGCAATGGCGGAAGCGACTTGGAGATAGGTGAGGGTGTCTCTGGCACGGGAGAGGGCAGAAGATCGTCTAAAGGTTGAGTGGTGATGTTTAGGCTGTTGTCGTCGTAGCTTTGGTTCGGAAACCAGGGTCTGTTGGAGTTCATAAAGGCTTCTAGAAGTAAGAACCGCTCCACGAGGGAGCGGCTTGCAGGCCAACCCTACTGCGAGGGGATGCGGCCATTCGTTAATGGTGTCAGAAGAAGCAGTACTATAGTATAAAGAAAGAACATGTCAACTCTCAGTGCGCTCAACACAGTATCCCCGTTGCGTGTTCGCTTCCCTAGCTGTTGCGTGTACCCCTGTAGCGAGCCTGGAGGGCGACTACAGCCCTCTTGTAGAGGTGTCGGCTAGGTAGGTAGCCTAAGCTACAACACGGGCTTCTGAGGGCTTTTAAGATGATGTGCAGTTAAGCTAGACCAAACTGAAGTTAGGGCTTCCTGAAAGCTATCGTTTCTGAAGCACCTACTATCCTGCTGCGAGGCTGTAACTGTTCTCTGCGAGGCAATGACTTGACCTATAAATATGGCGATTAGACCGTGTCCATCATAGATGCCATTTGCTAAGCCCTGGAGACGTGCCACAGCTCTTTCGCGTAGGTGTCGGCTATGTGGGTAGCTTGAACAAGAATATGGGCTGTGGCGGTCTTGCTATTGAAGTGAACGTGCACTGCATCTTCCTGCTCTGGCTTCTAGTCTAGGGTAGTTACAGGGAATAATTTCCAACCAACAAGATTATATTAGATGTATTAGTATTGTAGATCATGATGCAGAGAGAACAGGATTATAACTTAACCTAATTCTGTATTCCTCTATTAACCAAAACTTCACGATTTCCTCTTCCTCTACGGCCACCCTTACAGAGTCGTGAATTGGCAAGACGGCGATGTCGGCTTCAACGGCCCGCTTCATGACAGCTTCCATGATGCTCGATTCAATCTGCATACAGTCCAAACCGAGGCCTTGGAAGAAGTCGCCCTCTAGCTGAGCGTGATGCTCGCGGATGATGCTGCCGACTTTTTCGTAGGAGATGCCTTTCAGAGGGTAAAAGTCCCAAGGCCATCCGTCAAACTCCTCCTTTGCGTTCAGCAAGGTGTTCGTAAGGCGCTTGATCTTCTTCCTGACCTTCTTCCACTTGACGCCTTGCTGTTTGGCCAACGCCTTGAGAAAAGGGATGTCATAGGGATCGTGCGGGTAGTCGATATCGCGGCGGTGATAGAGCATGCGAATGTGCATGCCTGCGAAGTCGATCTCAACAGTAGGTGATCCATTTATTTCGATGGAGGGGCGGAAATCCCTCCTGATATTTTCCCACCAGCCGTTGAAAAACCTTCCTCCTTGGAGCAGTGTCGGTGAGTTGAAGGTGCGATCTAGCCAAGTGAACGGCATTTCCTGGCGGACGCCGTCTTCGTCTATGTAGGTGATGCAAACCGCTTCCATGAAACGATTGTAGGAGTGCAGATTCATTGCAATGTCTGCAATCGTGGGATCAGCGGGATTGTACTCGTACAGTTTTCCGTTTGGCTCTTTGACTATCACGGGAATGTAATCATCTAGGCTGGTGAGCACGTCATCGGCGCTGATCCCGCATTCTTGGAGTGTTTGTTCCAGGAGCGGTGTCGCCTTCATTGTTGAGCGGCGCTTCCCCCTCATCTTGGGTCCGCCAAAGTCACCAACCTTGCACTCCAGAAGCCCGGCGGCTTCAAGTGCCTTGATGTCTTTGAGCAGCGCCTTTGAGGTCAGCAGTCTGGCTTGTAGATCGAATGGCCTCGGTATGTCGCCTGGTCGCGGCTGTAGTGGCATGCCTTGTGGGCGACGCCTGCCTTGAGAAGGCTTGCAATGATTGCACCGACTCTCCGTCGGTGATGTGACGCTTCCTTTAAGCTTCGGGGACCGCGATCCCCATCGGTCAGGCTGTCTAGGACAGGAAGGAGCCGATCCAGCTTCTCATCAGGTAAAGTGAGGCAGGGCTTGAAGCTACGATCCCGTTTCCGCTTCTTCTGTCTAGGTGTTCGCTCGGATAGACTGACTTCGTGTGCGCGTCCTTCAGCGGCCTCACAGCACATTCTCTCCGTGAGCATGTCGATGTCTTGCTGCCTGTTGGGGATATCTAGAAGTTGGTGATCCTGGATGTTGTCAAGGGTCATTAGTCTTGTACTCAGTTAAATGCTGCAAATCGTGCAGCGGTAGTGTCATTCCGGCAAAAAGCGGCGTTACAAAAAATTCCAAAAATTTGAAAGGTGCTTATGCACTCATCGAAGAGACGGCCTGGCTCTAAAATTCCGCGCGTACGTTCTGACTAGCACACTTGCGGCATGTTGTCCAGCCTGGTTCAGCAAACACTCGTCCGTACTTGCCAAGGCCCGACGAGCGTCTCCGGAGGACTGGTCTGTATTCCTTGCCTGACGTTTAGGCGCCACAAATAAGAGGTTTATGTTGGATCGATTAAGCCATAATATTCCATTACGTTGATTATCAGAATGACTTGGTGTCCCCGCTATGTTGAACGAGTTTGATGCTTTTCAAGATGGCGCTAGCCGTCACACAGGAAGTGCGGCGGTCTCACACACTGAAGTCATTGAGACGCGATCTGACGGCGAACTGCATGCCTCACCGTATCGTCTTTGCGTCATGTTTCCCCTTCCTGTTTGCTGCGCACTCGGCTTAGCCAGGATGGTAGCTCCGAACCCTTCACTCACGAAAGGTGGTTCATTCTTTCAGCTTCTGTCTCCCATCGCTTTGTGTCTCACCTGACCTCGCCCATGCGGGACAAGGCTCAGCCCAGCTTTTGGCGTCTCACACACATTCAGCTTGCCCATTGAGACAGTCTGGCCCACAATGCCTCGGACCTTGTGAGACAGGACTGCGGCTATGGCGGTCGTTGGATACGGTAGAACCTCCACCGTCGAACAGAAGGCGGGATTGGCTGACCAGCTTCGCGAGTTGGAGGCCGCTGGCTGCACCAAGCTGTACTCAGAACAGCTAAGCGGGGTGGACACCAAGCGACCGCAGCTTGAAGCGGCGCTCCACTACCTACGTGAAGGCGATACGTTCGTTGTAACCAAGCCGGATCGGTTGGGTCGCTCAACGGCCAACCTCCTGCAAATCGTCCAGGACCTGACCACCAGGGGCGTGGTCGTGCGCATCCTCAGCATGAACGTCGACACCAGCACGGCCACTGGGAAGCTCATGCTCTCTATCCTGGCTAGCGTCGCCGCCTTTGAGCGCGACCTGATGCTTGAACGCCAGAGGGCCGGAGTTGCGGCGGCCCAAGCGGCTGGGAAATACAAAGGCCGCGCCCCCACGGCTCGTCGTCAAGCTGATCAGGTGATGGCGTTGGACCAAGCCGGTGTGAGGCGAACCGAGATTGCCAAGAAGCTGAACATCGGACGCGCCAGCGTCTACCGCATCCTGAGCGAAGCCACGGCAGGGTAGGGCTCCTGTCCCTTGTCACATCAGGATCAGAGACCCTGAAGCTTTCATTGCAAACGGTGCAATGCGCTACCCAATGTGACGGGCCTGGCGGTCTGATCCTGTCAAACGGATGGTGTCGCTCTGGGGTGTACCTGATGGTGCAACAGGCGGCCCACCCAGGTGAGAGGTAGCCCTTCACGCGGGTCACTAGACAAGCTGCTGCTGGAGCCATTTCATCAGTCGGAGCACTTGCTGTTCAAGAGCCCCTCGCACCGACGCGGCGGGGATAACTCCGAACACATCGACGACGCCGTAAATAGTTGCGCCAGCCAGGATTACCTCTGCAGCTATGCTACGTTCAGCGGGCGGCTTTCCTAAAATGCCATAATCGTGAAGGATGTAGGATGTGCATAAGATACATAGAAAAAGTAGGATTACTTTAGTCGCGCCCTCCGCAAACCTAGCTGCTTTGCGATATCTTGAGTCTAGTTGTTCACTTGCGACCAGTTGGCGGGTGTTCCTCTGCTCCTCTTCCCTAGCACGGTTGATCTCTCTCAACCTGACCCTCTCAGCCTCTGCTAGCACTTCCGCAGTGTTGAGAGTCTTTACTAGCGCTGAAAATCCCGCCGTTTGCGCGAGGGCTACTTGTCTAATTGATTGCACTACAAAGGCATTCTGGTAAAGTTCATGGACTCGCTTGGGATCAGTCTTTGCGAGAACCTCTTTCAGACGCGCATTAAAGTCATCGTCAGGAAGGGTTGCAGAGTAGCAGTTAGCGATGAGTTCTTTGGTAACCTTTGCTGTCATTGTTAAAGCTCTCGTTGGCCACCCAGGAAATCGTTGATAATTGACCCACGGTCATAAACGGCCAGACGGAACCCTCAGGAAGCTGCCTCTCCTCCCGGAGGAAGTCCTTGGCCATTAAGGTAAGCTTGACGTTATGCGTTACAAATATGAATCCAGCCTTTGCCACATCGCGAACGGAACCCGACCCTCTCAAACGGAGAATGAGAGCAAGACTGGATACATCTCGCTCAGCTGCGAGTGAATCCTTGCGGCCCCACGAACCTCGACGATTTAGATAGTCTTTGAATGCAGACTCATCTATCTGATGCTCATCCGCCTGGCGTTGCCCATAACCTGCGGAATGCTCGGTAAGCTTTAAACGTTCATACAAAGCCACGTCGAGTTCAGCCTTAAGTCTGTACATCTCAGCGACCGTTACCTCGCCACGAGAAATTGCCTCCTGGGTTTCTCTAAACATCGGCTGGGCGTTCTCGTAACATCTGAGAATAGCTTCAATGGACTCTGAAACTTCATCATACGTGTGCTTGAAGTAGAAGGCTCTACACCCAAGTTCCTGGAGGGTCTGGTGCAGTTCCTTAGTGGCATCAGCCAACACCTTTCCAGAACAACCCAGCATACGCAAGATAACGGGACCGTCGTAGAAGATCGACAAGCCCTTAAATGCCGCCTTGTCGCCTGCCCGCTCAAACTGAGTGAGAAAGTCAGCAACTAAAGACCCATAATAGATGCGTTCTATAGCTTTTTAAACGCTCGTCCTACTGCGGTGTTGAGCAACTATAAACTCTGCGACTGTGTTAAAATCATACGTTTTTGGATCGTGGATCATCACTCCTCTGACCGTTGCCATTGCACGATCCTTCGGCGGTGAACGGTATAGGAAGAATGGGATAAGAAGATCGGCCCAGCTATCCGCGGTGAGCGGCTTTGCATTTCCTCTAGCTGTTGCGAAGGCCGTGAGTCCTGCAGCGGCTTCGTCGATCTCAGAGACAGCGAAATCGACAGTGTTCGTTGATACCTTTGGTCGCGCATCATCGCACACCAGTAAGCGAGACACACCGCTATCGCGAAGCGCACCGACCTGAAGTAGGTCAGTTTGCATACGTTCCAGCATATAGAACGGTACGTTTAGTCTGTACCTAGTAGAAAGGTACGACCTAACTGAGGACCAGTCTAGTTGCGCCCCTTTGCTCTCCGATATGGCTTAGATAACGAATGGCCTTAGGCAGTCTAAGGGTGAGCGTACGCCACTCTGAAATTGAGTACTTAGGTAGGCGTAAGCGCGTAATTCAGAGTCTTGGAAGGCGGGATTGAGGAGAGTGTCAACGTCGATCAATCGATTCCGTCTCCGTCAGGTCGCACAGCACTCCGGGCGACTCCTATTTGGTCATTTTCGGTCAAAACGTGCAGGCTGACAACCGCGACGTGCAGGAAAGCGTAGCTACCTACAGGCGCACGCCTGGACCACGTTCCCGGTATCCCATGAGGTCAGAGCGCGTTTTCGCTTCATGGCCTTGGAGTCAAAGTTTCACTGCCGTTCATTCGCTTTAGATAGCTGGCGTAGAGGTCGCTGGGATCAACCCTGAGCGCCCGAGCCCACTCCGTAAATTCCACCACGTCCAGACGCCGTTCGCCTCGCTCCACTTTGGACACGTATGACTGCGGCTTCCCGAGCCGACTGGCGACCTCGACCTGTGTGACGCCTGCGTTCCGACGCGCTTCGATGAGGCAACCCAGGAACGTCCTGTAAGCCGTGGAGAAAACAGCACCGGCCATTGAACCGCAGCCTCAGGTGGCGACGGCACTTTCCCTAGAACCCAAGATCGACTATCCCAGAACAGGTTACTGTGGGGAGGGATGATGATCCTGCGTGCAATCGGCTTAGGCGTGGCGATGGCTCTCGCCGGGTTTAGCGTGTCCCAAGCTAGGCACGTGTCTCGGAAGACGGAGCGGATGAGCTTTGCCGAGTGCAGTGCTCGTATCGACGGCGCTGCGCAGACGACCGGAGCCACCATCCACAACATCGTCAACACGCCTTCCAAGCGGGTCACCCATTCAGAGGTGTCCAATGGCTACGTGGAGTTCACCTGCCTCAGGGACCGCGGCGTAGCTCAGGTTGTCACCGTCACGCGCTGAGGCAACTTGCATGTCCGAGTCACAGAATGAGGGCACCTTTGATCCAAGCGCTTGGCGCTCAACCGCTACGAAGGAAGAGCTGGCTAGCGTTCGCCGGGCTTATGCTGAGGAAGAAGCGACTAGCGAACCGCGGGTGGCGCGAGACCCCTGGTATGCGCAACAGACCAACATCCTGCACGCCGATCATCGCCGAATGGAAGAGGCGATCCACCTGAAAGGATGGTTAAAACTCAACCTAGTGCTTGCTGTGTGTCTCACATTGGCGTCAAGTTGCTCATATTCCTGTGCAAAGAGTACGGCGCAAGATGTGAGACGCATTCATGCCGGTGTGAGGTAAGCTATGAACTCGCAATCACTGAACCGACTACGTTGGACCAACAAGGTTTTTATCGCTTTAAATGTCATACTTCTATGTGCGACCCTTTATTACTGTAGCAGCGCCTTCCACAACATGGGGGTGGTCGGCTCTAACATGAAGCCGACAGACGGTAGCTCGACCGCACGTGTTGCAGCCGCCGTTGATCCCAAGACACCCGAAGGACACAAAATCGATGTTGCCGAGGGACAGGCTCTGATCCAGGAGGTCAGCAAGGTGGGCAATCTTTGTGATCGTGCCTTCCATTTCACAAACGCGGCTATCGCTGCATCAAATATCCAATACCTGTATAGGAACGCGGAGGTTGGGGTCGATCAATGTCAACGTGCGGCGGAGTCTGTTCGGGAAGTTACAATCCCACCGCACGCCTCAAATGAAGTGCAAGCTAAGATTCGCGATGCTGTCGGTAACTTATTCGAGGTCTACTCGGACGAGCGTAGTCTCATGGAACGCCTGAAAAGTTTTGCCAACAATGGGAATGTTCGACCTTCAGACATAGAAGACTATCGACAGGACTTCGACCGTGCTCAGGCCCTCAAGCTCGGTGCGGCTGCGGAGTTGGCCCAGGCTATCGGCTCCGAAGGTGCGGTGTCTCCCCAGACTACGTTGAAGCGCCACCACCATCGCAAGGCGGCTTGAGGATGGGCTGCTTCGTCACGCTAACCGTCCTATTCATCGGTTCATGGCTGGCGGCCCCACTAGCCCCATCATCCCTCCTCATGCTGTCCTAATTCCTGATTGCGGTAATAGGTCGATAAGACTATGCCACGCATAGAAGGAGGTCGATACTAACGTTACTTACATACCACCGCGACTCAATCAGTATCGATCGAGATTGTACGTATGTCGAAAGAAGAAGGACAGTACCCGTTCGTCTTCATGGTGCACCGCATTCTTATACCACAAGTTCTTTCCCTTGAATTGTAGGTCAGCGGCCTTTTTAGCCGAACTCTTTATGACTTCCGTGTACACATTCTGTTTCAGGTAAGTCTGATTATATTTTGCTCCCCACTGGATGAGCCTTTCCTCAAGTTCTTGCTTCGTGCCAGCCTGTGAATGCCACTCGGCAGCTTTCACGGACATGCCGTATTGCAACGTCCAAGCACGAGCCTTGACCGGAATTACATGCTTTGGCTCGAACGTCTCCTTATCAAAAAAACATTGGGTCCACCCCTCCTGCTTATTGATCAAAGCCTTGTAACGCTTGGTCTTTGGTTTAACGACCTTGGACACTGGCGTCGGCTTGTTATTGCTATCGGACTTCCGTCCGCCCTTGTTGACTGTAGCTTCCTTGGACACGCCAGTTCTCCATGCCGCAATCCACTTGGATGAGCGGCTGATTTTTTTGTCTGCGATGCCAAAGCATCACTGGTAAGGGCCGGCGCGCGTCTGTCCGATTGCATGTAACCAAATCGCAGCGGCCCGTCAAGCACGTGCGTCACCGTGCCAAAGCATACATTAGGAGTAAGTTCGTTTCTGGTAAGAACTATCTTATTAAAGACAAACAAAACTTTGTCTAAATAAAAAAGGGAATTGCAGCGTCTAAGGCGTGCGGACGGATGTGGGCTGGCTTTGCGTCCAACGAGGGGTGTGCGAGCGACTGGCGACAATTGTGCGCTTACAGGCCTAAACGACCACAGGCTCGTGGTCTTTGTTACGCGAGCTCTGCGGACCGATGTGATGGACCCGGCGTCTCGCTAAACGCGTGGGTAGATGGACGCCTACGGGGAACGGCTGAGGCGTTGTGGCTGAAAGGCTATGGGTGACCATCGAGCATGAACGTAGGGTGGAACGCACGGCAGGGTGCGAGTCCCCGCACCCAACGATAAGAGACACCTGCCTAGAAGGTGACTCAGCGGCCACTCTGGGCGCGACAGCGGCCGTTCTAAATGCTACACCTGAGCCTCACAACTGCTACAGGCATGGTGCGCTAAGTCCTTGTTTTTGTAAGCGGTGAAGGGTTTCCCACCCTCTCCGCCACGGATCACTGCAAAGCATTGTAATACTTAGCTTTTATGGTAGATGCCCACTCTATCCCAGCATTTACCCCAGCAACTAAGCTGGTTTGATTGAGAGCGGCCGAGAGCCTCAAAGGCTGTGGGACTGGCGCATCTCAGGGGACGACGGACTGTGTGTCGCACCTGGGCATCTGTCTATATGCCTCTAAAGCCAGCCCTACGAGGGCTCCGGTCTCCGACGCCAGCCACGCGATATTGGGGATAGCCGGATCACAAACACCGAAGGGCATCGGGGAAAGCGGCCGTTAGGCCGCAGGAATGGACTCGGGATCGCTTCGACCCATGGACGACTCGGCGGTTGTGGTTTTTGCCGCCTGGTCCGTTCGAGCCAGATGAAGCAGCGCGCAAAGGTCGACCGCCTGGCCCCGGTTTCCCTGTAGCAAGGTTGCGCTTAGACCAACGTCTGCCGACGAAGAGGATACTAAATTACATCGAGGTCGAAGGCTTAGAAATAAAAGGAGAAGCCTCGCCTGTCGGCAAGGAACGTCCACCTCAAACGCTCACCAAAGTTCGAGCAAAATGAATAGAATCAGAGTCCCCTGAAGCTGATCCCGCTTCTTCCGGCCTAGCATCGCGCAATCTCCCACCGCGCCTCACCGCTTCCTCCAGCGAATCAGTGCTTGAGGGGTTCTTCAACAGCCCACCCGGCAGCGCTGCCAGGTCGCGCTCAGCACCCGGGACACCGCGGCCTTGATGCCCTCGCGGGCGTCGAAGATCACAAGCTTGACGCCCCGGAGGCCACGCCGTGCAAGCTTTCGGAGGAACTTAGTCCAGAAGTGAGCGGCCTCCGACATGCCGATGTCCATGCCCAGGATCTCGCACCGGCCGTCGTTGTTCACGCCGACCGCGATGATCACCGCTACGAGACGATGCGGCCGTTCTAGCGGACCTTCAGATACGTGGCGTCGATCCAGATGTAGGGCTACTCACCTTCCAGCGGTCGGTTCAGGAAGGTCTGGACGCGACCGTCGATCTCTTCGCAGAGCCGGCTGACCTGAGACTTGGAGACGCCGCTCCCACCATGGCCTTGACCAGCTCGTCCACCGAGCGGGTGGAAACGCCTTGGATATCTGGCTCCTGGACCACCGCTGTCAGCGCCTTCTCAGCCAGCCTCCGGGGCTCCAGGAAGCCGGGAAGTAGCTCCCCTTGCGCAGCCGGGCGCAGCTCGACCGAGCCGGCGCGGGTCTCCCAGGCCCGGTCGCGGTAGCCGTTACGCTGCACCAGCCGCTCGGAGCTGTTGACTTCGCCGCCCTTCGAGTCTCGCCGTGCGCCCCGCCGGTGAGCCCGCCCATCTCCAGCTCCATCAGCCGCTGGGCGGCAAATCCGATCATCTCACGCAGGAAATCGGCGTCCGGCGCCTCTCCAGCCGCACGCGCAGGTCCATGCTCTCGTCGGTCATCTTCGGTCCTTCGGTCCAAGTCGAGTCCAGCAACCCGACCCTACCGAAGACGCGGATGACCACCCCGCAGAACCGCCCGCTCGGCTTACGGCGCCATGTGGAAGGCGCGCTTCACGAGCGGCTCCGCTACCGTCGAGCTACGCCACTCCCTGGGAAACGACCCAGGCGGTCAGCGCGGCGGAAAAGAAAGGGGCCGCTAACACGCCGACCCCCACTTGGCCGCAGCCGAGGCGCCGACCTGAGGCATGAGCCGAGCAGGAGCGGCTTTGCCAAGCCTTGATCTTGTTCGCACAAAGCGGCGACATCGGGACCCAGCGGAGCGAACGCTAAGCGGGTTATAGCCACAGCAAGCGACGTTACAACATATCTTTTCTGCGGCCATCGATTGCGGACCCGCGACGAGGCGCGACGCGTAGACCGGGAGAGTAAGGCGTTTCCGAAAAACGGATGCCTCATCGGCTCAGGACATGTATGGACTCAAGCTATAATATAACTCTTGGACTGTGCTCGAGAAGAGGTTGGAATGACAGGAAGGCGTACTGGTTGGGCGGGAGGCGGGCTTTGAACCCCAGCGTCTGGCTTCTCGGGCTTGCCGCGGTCGGGTCCACCCTAGCTGGCGGGATGCTCGCGCTTCGACTTCATGCTCGGATACGTCTGATAACGGGCCTGTCCGCTGGGGCCGTCGTGGGCGTGGCCCTGTTCGATCTCGTGCCGGAATCCTTCAAGATCGGGGAGGGGGCGTTCAAGATCGAGGCCGTGATGCTTTCGGTGGGGGTCGGCTTCGCGGTCTACATGCTTTTCCACCGAGGACTCGAGCGGCTGGACGGCTTGCACGCCGGAACACACCTCAACGCAGCCAGTCTCGCTTTCCATAGCCTGTTGGACGGCCTCGGAATTGGACTGGCGTTTAAAGTCTCGCCGCAGGTCGGGCAGGCCGTCGCTATAGCGGTGCTTGCCCACGATCTCTGTGACGGCGTCAACGTGGTGACCGTGGCCCTCGGCGGCAAAGACGCTTTCCATCGCGCGGCGGCAAAACGATGGTTGGGCGTGAACGCCCTCGCTCCGCTGGTCGGTATCGCCGCCTCGACCCTCATACCCATTAGTCCCGAAGTGCTAGCTCCGCTTTCAGCCATGTTTGCAGGCGTATTCCTTTACATCGGGGCAAGCGAACTGCTCCCCCAAAGCCACAGCGGCTTTCCTAGCCTTTGGACGAGCGCGACAACTGGGGTCGGGATGATGGCGATCTATGGAGTTGTGCGACTGTCGACCTGATCTTAAGCCCTGAGATTGCCCCATTGCCTAGTGGCGCCGTTTCGCTTTGCCCCAAGCACGTAGACATGCCAAGCTAATGAAGCTGTTTGGAGACGCCCCAAATAGCGGGCGCCGCCAATTTGCCGTTGTCAATCGCCGAGATCAGAACGATTTGGTGATGCCGCCGAAGAAGCCGCGCCGAGCCCCGAACTGCGGCGCGCCCACACCCACGCCTGTCCCGTCGCGGATCTCGTATTCCTTGTCAGCTACGTTGATAATGTCAAACCGCACGTCGACGTGGCCGGCGTAGGGCAGGTTGAAGTGGTGCGCCACCGTCAGGTTCAAGGTCACATAGTCCGGCACGTGAGCGCCGTTGGGCACGGTGGAGCCGTCCAGCAGGACTTGGTCGCTGCGCAAGCCCGAGCCGTAGAGCAGGTCGAAGCCCGCCCGCGTCCCGCCGATCAGCCCGTCCCGGATCAGGTATGAACCGCCCGCCGAGGCCGAATAGGTCTGGTCATGGTCCAGATAGATGTAGTTGCGCGAGATATACGCCAGATCGTCGGCGCTGAAGTTAAACTGGCTGGAGTTGATGTCCTTACCCTGCGCCCGCTGATGGATGAAGTTGGCGTAGGCGGTCAGGGGACCCTGGACGTAGTTTGCAGTGAACTCCTGGCCGAA
>CALMGB010000044.1:289-28133 GCA_937863535.1 uncultured Caulobacteraceae bacterium | reverse complement strand
GTTCTGGTAGTTGAAGGGGGTAAGGATGATCGGAGCGCCAAACTGCCCCTCGTCGATCAGCTCGTGTGATTTGCGGTAGAAGACGTCGACGCCGAGGGTCAGGCGTCGGTTGAGCAGCCGCTGCTCGGCGCCGATGTCATAGTAGCTTTGCCGTTCGGCCTCGGGGACGGTGTCCTGCGTGACTTCGGAGGCGGCGGAGGTGCCGTTGAACTTCAGCACCGTGGGATTGGCCACCAGTTCGAAGGGCGGCGGGTTGAAGTATCGGGCGTAGCCGGCGTGCAGCGTGGTGTCCGGGGTCGGCAGCCAGACCAGGTTCACCCGCGGGGACAGCTGCTTCTCGTTGCGGTAGCTGTTCAGCACGTCGCCGCGTAGGCCGTAGTTCAGGGTCAGGTTGTTAAGCAGCTTCCATTCATCCTGAAGGTAGACGCTGTAGGTGAACTGGGTTTTGCCGCTGGCGTCCAGGATGGTCTCGGGGGTGTTGGAGGTCTGGGCGCCGGTGTCGTCCACCGGGAGCACCTGAGAAGAGGTGTCGCTGGTGGCGCGTTCGCCCTGGATGATGACGCCCCCGCGCAGCGTATGGTCGGAGGTCAGCTTGTAGACGCCCTCGCTCTGTAGGCCGAAGGCGGTGTCGCGCTTGAGCGCGTTCTGTGAGATGCCGGTGAACAGCAGATCGCCCAGGTCGGCGGAGGGACGGAAGTCGAGGGTCGAGTAGCGGCTGAACAGCGACGTCTGCACGCTGTACTGGCCGCCATCATGCAGCCAGCTGCCGATCGCGTAACCGGTGACCTCGCGCTGGGTCTCGTTGAGCAGGACGCTCGGCGAACTGGCGACGCCTTTGACGTTCAGCCCCAGGTCGGGTTCCAGGCCCGGCGTGTTGGGGATCTGGAAGCGGTCGTTGGAGTAGCCGCCGATGAAGGACAGCCGGTCCTGCTGGCCCAGGGTGTGATCCACGTAGACGAAAAGGTTGCCCTCGTCCGCACGGTCATGAGCGGGGGTCGAGGTCTCGTCGGGGCTCTCGATGCCGAGCTGGGTGCGGCGGAACTCGCCGGAGATGAAGAAGTTGGTGTTTCCACTATGGCCGCCGTACTCGACGCTGGGCTCATAGGTCCCGTGGCTGCCGCCGTAGAGTGACATCGAGCCGCCGTTCTCCAGACCGCTCTTTGTGGTGATGTCGATGATGCCGGCGGTCTGCAGGCCGTACTGGGCGGGAAGCGCTCCGGTGATCAGGCTCAGGCTGTCGATCAGCCGCGGGCTCAACGTCTGGCCGAACACCGAGATGCCTTCGGGCAGGATGGTGCCATTCAGGCGATACTGGATGCCGTTGTGGTCATCGCGGACATGGATCTGGCCGTAGCTGTCCTGCACCACCCCCGGAAGCTGCAGGATGACCTGGTTCAGCTGCTGGTTCTCGCCGCCCGGCTGCGCCCGGATGGTGGCGCTGTTGATGGTGTAGGTTGACGCCCCGAGCGCCGGTTCGATGGACTGGCGCGCCGTGTTCAGGCGCTGGGCCGTGACGACGACCTCCGAGACCGAACCGTCCGGGGCCGACGTGCCCACCGCTGGCGTGATCACGCCGCGTCCGACGTTGCTGGCCTGGAGCGCCCCGGGATCGACCTGGGCGCCCGCCGTCGTGGCGACCGCCGCGAAAGCGCTCGCAGCCGCAAGTAAAGCTAACTTCGAAATCATGAAATCCCCGTCCCAGGCGGACCACACCGGCTCGCGACCGAGGTCCATTTCCGTTCATCGCTGCGGTACGTGATATTATATCATTCGGTCAAGCCCCCGGCGCGATCCCTCTTGCGTGAATGGACCCGCTTGCCCACCCTAGTGGCATGGACAGCACATGCGCTCACGGCGCCGGCACGCACGTCAGCGAGGAAACGCTTCATGCGTCGCTGAGGCGGGCGGAGGAGATCGCCGCGCGGGAAGGGGAGAAATGGACGCCGTCTCGTGCGCGTGTCTACGAACTGCTTTTGCGGGCCGGCGGCCCCGTCAAGGCCTACGACCTGATGCCCACCTATTCTGATGATAAAACCACAAAGCCGCCGACGATCTACCGGGCCTTGGAATTCCTTGAGAATCTGGGCCTCGCCCACCGTATCCCGAGCCTCAGCGCCTTCACGGCCTGCCGTGACGGCGGCCCCACGCACGCGGCGTCCTTCCTGATCTGCAAGTGCTGCGGATCAGCAGAGGAGATTACGCCCGATCTGGGGCCGATGATCGCACGGGCGGGCTCAAGGCGGGGGTTCGAACCTCATGCCGCCACACTCGAGGTCCGCGGCCTGTGCAGAAGCTGCAGCAAGTAGAGGAGGCCGCTCGGTTCCGCCCTGGTGGGGCGCGACGCGTAACGTCGCAGCCAACGTCTCACAACGTTATAACGAAACGCGGCTTGATTTGTCTTTTGGTGGGGCGACTCCGACCCTGTGCCAACGCTCCAACCGAAGCGGTGGAGGTCTTCTCCTAGGCGCCTGTGCGATTGGCAGGCTGGCATGATCGGTAGCGACCGACAGGCTCGCGGTGACTTGGCAGTTGTTATGCTTGCCGAGCTGGCTACAATACTGCCGAGCAGACTCAACGGAGTGAAATTCTTTCTTCGTTATGCCAATATCATCGACAATCCGGGCCCGGACTTGCCCAAATCCGGGCCCGGACTTGCCCATGGCCCTTCGTCAAAGACAAGGTCTGTCTCGCACCCGCCTGACCAAGGCTTCGTCCGACCAGGGCGCCTGGCTAACGAAGTGCAGCAAGAGACTGGTGCTTAGCCACCAGCCGGCTAGGCTCGGTCACCGCCGCCAAAGGCTCCACACTCTTGCGCTCCAGCGGCATCAGCAGCCCTACGCAATAATCCTCCAGGGGAATCGCACGATCGGCATGACCGATAACTTCGATCAGCCCCTCGACCTAAACCGAAAACGCGGCTTCACTGGCCTGGGGCCAGTCATCCGCCTTCGGCGTTTCTCAACAGACCAACGAGTCTGTCAGTCTAGCAAAACCTCCGGACAACTCGGTCGCGGCTTTTCGACTCAGTAGGATTAATATCCTAGCACCAAGCTGGGTTAAACTGGCACTGCAGAAATCCCACGGCGATCCGCTGCAGCGCGATCCCGCCCTGATCGAGCGCGACCTGACCGACGGCGCGATCTCGCAGGACGCAGCCTATCGCATCTACGGCGTCATCCCGGACGACGCCGGCGCCACCCAAGACCGCTGCAAGGCGCTGTTGGAGGCGCGGCGGAGCTGGAGCCCGGTCTCAGATGCGGCAGCTCACGATGTCCCCCCCTACGACGCGGCGTCCGCGCGCGGTGACCCCGACCGTAGGTCCAAGAATACGTGATCGTCCGCGACGAGGGCGGCGAGCGCATCCTCGCCTGCGCCCGCTGCGGGGTAGGCCTGACCGGCTATGCCGGCAGCTACAAGCACGGCGCGCTGATGTGCGAGGAGGCGGTCACCTCCATCCCGAGCGCGCCCGACCCGGCGCTTCATCGACGATTCCATGGTGCTGCGCCGCTTCGCCTGCGCGGGCTGCCTGACCCAGATCGCCACCGAGATCGCCCGCGCCGGCGATCCTGTGGCGCCCGAGATGCGGCTGGCGCTGCAGTGATGAACGCCGCCCGCCACCGACAGCAAGACGCCCGGGACATCATCGACGCCCGCCTCGCCGAGAACACGGCGACGGCGGAAAGGGCGGCGAGGGTGCATATAGGACGCTCGATCCCGGCTCCTGAAGCCGATCGCGCGGATTAGGAGACGCTCTTTGCTCAGCAATAGTTCGGAATGGCTCGACTTCGGCCTCGGCGAGACGGCAGACGCGATCCGCGAGACCACGGCGCGCTTTGCGGCCGACGTGATCGCGCCCCGGGCCGCGGAGATCGACGAGGGCAACGTCTTCCCGCGCGAGCTGTGGCCGCAGATGGGCGATCTCGGCCTGCACGGCATCACGGTGGAGGAGGATTACGGCGGCCTGGGGCTCGGCTATCTGGAGCATGTGGTGGCCATGGCGGAGGTGAGCCGTGCGTCGGCCTCCATCGGCCTCAGCTACGGCGCCCACTCCAACTTGTGCGTGAACCAGATCAGGCGCTGGGGGTCGGAGGCGCAGAAGCGCCGCTACCTGCCCAGGCTGATCAGCGGCGAGCATGTCGGCGCGCTGGCCATGAGCGAGGCCGAGGCCGGCTCCGACGTGGTGTCCATGAAGCTGCGGGCCGACAAGCGCGGCGACGCCTACGTGCTGAACGGGACCAAGTTCTGGATCACCAACGCCCCCCATGCCGACACCCTGGTGGTCTACGCCAAGACCGATCCCGCGGCCGGCTCGCGCGGGATCACCGCCTTCTTGATCGAGAAGGACTTCGCGGGCTTCCGGGTCAGCCGAAAGCTGGACAAGATGGGCATGCGTGGTTCCGACACGGGCGAGCTGGTGTTTGAGGACTGCGAGGTCCCGGCTGACAACGTCATGGGCCCGCTGAACAAGGGCGCGGGCGTGCTGATGAGCGGGCTGGACTACGAGCGGGCGGTGCTGGCGGCGGGCCCGCTGGGCATCATGCAGGCCTGCCTGGACGTGGTGCTGCCGTACGTTCGCGAGCGGAAGCAGTTCGGCCGCGCCATCGGCCACTTCCAGCTGATGCAGGCCAAGGTGGCCGACATGTACGTGGCCCTGAACTCCGCCCGCGCCTACGTCTATGCGGTGGCGCGCGCGGCCGACGCCGGCCGAACGACCCGCTTCGACGCGGCCGGCGCCATCCTTCTGGCCAGCGAGAACGCGGTGAAGGTGTCGCTTGAGGCGATCCAGGCGCTTGGCGGTGCGGGTTACCTGAAGGACTTTCCGGTGGAGCGCTTCGCCCGCGACGCCAAGCTCTACGACATCGGCGCGGGCACCAACGAGATCCGGCGCTTCCTGATCGGGCGCGAGCTGGTGGGCGAGCCTGACGTCGTGGTGCAGGGCTGATGCCCAAACTCGTTTCCAAGCTGACCCCGACGTCGCAGGCCTTCCAGGCCAACGCCGCCCACAACCGCGCTCTAGTAGCCCAGCTGCGCGAGCGCACGGCCCAGACGGCGTTGGGCGGCCCCGACGCCATCCGCACGCGCCATACGGGCCGCGGTAAGCTGCTGGCGCGCGAGCGGGTGACGCGGCTGCTCGACCCCGGCGCGCCGTTCCTGGAGGTCGCGCCCTTGGCGGCCCACGGTCTTTACGACGGCGAGGCGCCGGGCGCGGGCCTGATCACCGGGATCGGGCGGGTGTCCGGGCGCGAGGTGATGATCGTGGCCAACGACGCCACGGTGAAGGGCGGGGTCTACTTCCCCATGACGGTGAAGAAGCACCTGCGCGCTCAGGAGATCGCCCTGGAAAACCGGCTCCCCTGCCTCTACCTGGTGGACAGCGGCGGGGCCAACCTGCCGCACCAGGCCGAGGTCTTTCCCGACCGCGAGCACTTCGGCCGAATCTTCTACAATCAGGCCAACATGAGCGCCAAGGGCATCGCCCAGATCGCCTGCGTCATGGGGCTGTCCACCGCCGGCGGCGCCTACGTCCCGGCCATGAGCGACGAGACAGTGATCGTTCGAGGTCGCGGCGAGGAAAGCCAGGGCGCCATCTTCCTGGCCGGGCCGCCGCTGGTGAAGGCAGCCACGGGCGAGGTGATTTCCGCCACCGAACTCGGCGGGGCCGACACGCACGGGCGGCGCTCCGGCGTGGTGGATCATGTGGCGGTGGACGACGACCATGCGCTGCAGATCGTGCGCTCCATCGTGGCGCGGCTCGGCCCTGTGACGACCGCGCCGGTCAATCGTCGTGCGTCGCGTCCTCCCGCCTTCGATCAGGCTGAGCTTTACGGGGTGGTTCCGCCTGACCTGCGAACGCCCTACGACGTGCGTGAGGTGATCGCGCGACTGGTGGACGCGGGCGAGTTCGACGAGTTCAAGGCGCTCTACGGGACCACCCTGGTCACCGGCTTCGCCCACATCTGGGGCTGTCCCGTCGCCATCCTGGCCAACCAGGGCGTGTTGTTCAGCGAGAGCGCGCAGAAGGCGGCGCACTTCATCGAGCTGGCCTGCCAGCGCACCATCCCGCTCGTCTTCCTGCAGAACATCTCCGGCTTCATGGTGGGGGGCAAGTACGAGGCGGGCGGCATCGCCAAGGACGGCGCCAAGATGGTCACCGCCGTCGCCACCGCGAGTGTTCCTAAGTTCACCGTGCTGATCGGCGGCAGCTTCGGAGCCGGCAACTACGGCATGTGCGGACGCGCCTACCAGCCGCGGTTCCTGTGGAGCTGGCCCAATGCGCGCATCAGCGTCATGGGCGGCGAGCAGGCGGCCAGCGTGCTCGCCACCGTCAAGCGTGACGGGATCGAAGGCCGAGGCGGCGCATGGCCGGTGGAGGAGGAGGCCGCCTTCAAGGCGCCGATCCGCGAGCGCTACGAGACCGAGGGCGACCCCTACTTCGCCACTGCGCGCCTCTGGGACGACGGGATCATCGACCCCGCCCAGACCCGCGACGTGCTCGGCCTGGCGCTCGCCGCCAGCCTCAACGCGCCAATCCCGGAGCCACGCTTCGGCGTGTTCCGGATGTGAACGGGCTCCTTTCATGCTGAAGCGCCTGCTCATCGCCAACCGGGGCGAGATCGCCCGCCGGATCATCCGCACCTGCCGCCGGCTGGGCGTGGAGACGGTGGCGGTCTATTCCAACGCTGACCTGGAAGCGCCCTTCGTGGCCGAGGCGGACCAGGCCGTGCGCCTCGGCCCGGCGCCGGCGCGCGACAGCTATCTGGACGCCGGCAAGGTGCTGGCCGTCGCCCGTGAGAGCGGCGCGGACAGCGTCCACCCCGGCTACGGCTTCCTGTCGGAAAACGCCGAGTTCGCCGAGGCGGTGATCGCGGCCGGTCTCGTCTGGGTCGGGCCGCCGGCCTCGGCCATCCGCGCCATGGGGCTGAAGGACGCCGCCAAGGCGCGCATGCAGGCGGCGGGCGTGCCAGTCACGCCCGGCTACCAGGGCGAGAGTCAATCGGAAAGCCGCCTCCAGGCCGAGGCCGACCGCATCGGCTACCCCGTGCTGATCAAGGCCGTGGCCGGCGGCGGCGGCAAGGGCATGCGCAAGGTGGACGCTGCCGGCGAGTTCGCCGCGGCCCTGGCCTCCTGCCGGCGCGAGGCGGCGTCCAGCTTCGGCGACGACCGGGTGCTGATCGAGACCTACGTCACCCGCCCCCGCCATATCGAGGTGCAGGTCTTCGCCGACACCCACGGCAATGCGGTCCACCTGTTCGAGCGCGATTGCTCGCTCCAGCGCCGCCACCAGAAGGTGATCGAGGAGGCGCCGGCGCCGGGCATGGACGCCGCCACACGCCAATCCGTGTGCGCCTCCGCCGTGAAAGCGGCGCTGGCGGTGGGTTACGAAGGCGCAGGCACCATCGAGTTCATCGCCGACGCCAGCGATGGCCTGCGCGCCGATCGCATCTGGTTCATGGAGATGAACACGCGCCTGCAGGTCGAGCACCCCGTCACCGAGGCGATCACCGGCCAGGACTTGGTGGAATGGCAGCTCCGCATCGCCTGCGGCGAGCCGCTGCCCAAGCGCCAGGACGAGCTGGCGATCAGCGGCCACGCCATGGAGGCGCGGCTCTACGCCGAGAACCCCGCTTCGGGCTTCCTGCCGTCCACCGGCCGATTGGAGCACTTCCGCCTGCCCACCGGCATCCGTGTCGACAGCGCGGTTGAGGAAGGCTCCGAGGTCACCCCCTTCTACGACCCCATGATCGCCAAGCTGATCGCCCACGCCGACACCCGCGAGGCAGCGGCGGCGAAGCTCGCGCAAGCCTGCCGCGAGGTGGAGGTCTGGCCGGTGAAGACCAACGCCGCCTTCCTCGCCCGCTGCCTCGCCGAGCCTGATTTCGTCGCTGCTCGCGTGGATACGGGTTTCATCGCCGGTCACCTGGATCGGCTCGCTCCCGAGGCCATGCCGAGCGCCGCCGCGCTGAAGGCTGTCGCGCGGGCTCGGTTGACGGCGGAGACGACCGACAGGCCCGACGGTCCCTGGTGGGCGCTGGAGGGCCTGCGGGTCAACGCGTCGCCCCCCTGTGCCGTCAGGCTGGAGCGGGCCGGCGTGGTGCAGACGATCGCGGTCGAGCCGCGCACAGCGGGACACCTAGTCGCCGTCCTGCAGTCGGGTGACGAGTTGGTGGCCTTCGAGCATGGCGAGGCCTTCGCTTTCCATGACCAACGGCCGGACGTCCATGCGGGCGAGGTCGCCGCCGACGACGAGGTCGCCTCGCCCATGCCGGGCCGCGTCGTGGGCGTGCAGGTCTCCGTCGGTCAGGTGATCGCCAAGGGTCAGCCTCTCTTATCCGTGGAGGCCATGAAGATGGAGCACGTCCTGGTCGCTCCGTTCGACGGTCTGGTGGCCGCGGTGGCGGTCGCGTCCGGCGACCAGGTGACGGAAGGCGCCGCGCTCGTCCGTATAGAGCGCCAGACCTAGGTGTGTCAGAGGCTTGGAACTTCGCGACCGTGTGGGAGACCGTCGCAAAGGCGGCCGCCGACCGCGTCGCCCAAGACCTTCGGCCCCTGCGCGACGCGGTGGTCGTGGGCGTTGCGGACCGCGCTTCGGCCAGATGGTCGCCGCCGCGGTCGAGCTGGCCGAGGGCGGCGCGCTCGACCAGGCGGCCCTGCTCGCCCACGTCTGAGTTCGCCTGACTGGCCATAAAGTCCCGCGCATCCTCATGCCCGTCGAGACCATCGGCCGGGGGCCGAACGGCAAGGCGGACTATCCTGCAACCACGCGCCGCATCACCGACTGGCTGAGCGCGAAGGCTCCGAAAGAAAGTTGAGCATGTCCTCATGAACGCGGGCAAGCGCGGCATGGCAGCTCCGGAAAGTCGCCGAACGCAGCGTCGAAGGCCTTTGGACCACCATCGGCAAGCTGCTCGACGCCTTCACCCTGGCCGGGTGCGCCAACTACATCGCCCACGCCGGCTACGATGCTACATGAGCGAAACGACTCTAGCGGAGGCCACCGTGCGCATCGCGCCGCCGGGCAGCTGCTCTCCGCTGACGGCCAGGAGCTCGATCGTCGCGGCCGCCGCGGGCATTCCGACGACGACCTGTTCCAGACGCGGCTGAAGTTCGACGTCGCCATCTCGGTCCGCAACTGTTGCGAGGCGGTCGAAATCCTGCACCGCGGCAGCGGCGCCTCGACTATCCACGAGGCGAATCCGACGCAGCGCTACGCCCGCGGCGCCTCCGTGGCGACCGTGCGCGCGCACTTCAACTATGAGACCTGTGCGCAGAACTATAGTCGGGCGCTCGCCGGCAAGCTCCTGTTCGGCCACTTCTCCGCGCTCGGGAAGAGGCGGCTTGAGCCGGCGGCTCCATGCCGCGAGGAGCACCCACCAGCCTCATTGTGACGGTCTTCAGAACGATCCGCCCGGATTGCCGGCGCCGCTTACATGACCGCGGGGCATAGCGGCATGGCGCTTGAGAATTTGCCGGTGCTCGGGCAATGCATCGCTATCGCCAGCACTCTCAAAGAGTCTTGGGAAGGAGAGCACCATGGCCGATACGTCGGTGCCGGCCGCGGCCTTGACCGCGGAGTCGAAGAAGCGAGGCTATCTTGCTAAACAGCTTTACGTAATATTCACACGGGCCAGCAACGGCATCGATCCCGTGATGGCCGCTTTGGAGGATCATCTCTCCTATCAAGAGAAGCTGGAGCGAGAAGGCGTGATGTTCGCCGCCGGCCCCAATTGGACTGACAACGAACAATCCTGGGAGGGCGACGGAATGATCGTCTACCGGGCGAACTCGTGCGCGCACGCACGCGAGATCGCCGCGCAGGATCCCATGCACTTAAGCGGCGCACGCACCTTCACCGTCCGTCCTTGGCTCGTCAACGAAGGTACGCTCTCGATCAGCATCGACTTCGCTACCGGCCGCTTCAGCATGGGCTGAACGCAGTTGGCGAGAGCTTGAAGAAGACGGCGTTGGCACAACGGATACCCTTTGGCTGTCGGGTTCGATGTTCGCAAGGGTAGGGTTCCCAATGCTCAACAGGGAAGTCGAAGAAGGCCAGAGCACTTCGATAATCCTTACCGACCGAAGGCGATGGACGTGGGCGCCCGCCCAACCGCGGAGAGAAATAGAGATTCCCGGCACCTTTAGTATCAATGGGCGTTGCTCGACGCGACTCGTCTGGCGGGCTTGGCGACTAGCCAGATGCTGCAGGCGGCGATGGCCAGCAGGACGGAGATGGTCAGGAACAGCTTGTCTGTGGCGATCATGACGGCCTGACCCTGGATCAAGGCCTCGAACTGGCGCAGCGCCTGACCCTGGCTCAGGCCGGTGTGCATCAGGCTCTGTACTGCGCGTCCGGTATCGGTCTGGTTCAGCAGGTCGACCCGGGTGGCGCGCCCCCCGTTGGCCCAGGCCGTGGTGGCCAGCGAGGTGGCGAAGGCGCCAGCCATGGTGCGCGCGAAGCTGAGGATGCCGGCCGCCCCCGCCATCTCCTGAGGCCTGACCGACGACAGGCCCAGGCTGAACACGGGCACGAAGAACATCGGCATGCAGGCGCCCTGCAGCATCTGCGGCAGTACGATCTGGCCGTAGTTGATGTTGGAGTTGAAGTGGCTGCGCCAGAACATCATGGCGGCTATGCCCATCACGCCGATAAAGACCAGCAGCCGCGGGTCCGAACTCCTCATCAGCCGCCCCACGATGGGCGACATGACGATGGCGAGGAAACCCAGCGGCGCCACCGCATAGCCCGCCCAGGTCGCGGTGTAGCCGAGGTTGGTCTGCAGCCAGAGCGGCTGGATCACCGTGGCGGCGAAATAGGCGCCGTAGCACAGGCACAGCACGCCCAGGCAGATGGTGTAGCTGCGGGAGCGGAACACCCGAAGGTTGATGACGGGGTTGGCGTCGGTCAGCTCCCAGATCAGGAAGGCGACGAAGCCCACCGCCGCCACGAGGGCGAGCCGCACGATGAAGGCTGAGTTGAACCAGTCCTCGTCCTCGCCTTTGTCGAGCAGGATCTGCAGGGCGGCGATCCAGACCACCATCAGCCCCAGACCCACCAGGTCCAGCGGCCGCTTCACCCGCGCATCCTCCTGCGCGCGGAGCAGCCGCCAAGCCAGCGCGGCGGTGATCAGCGCCACCGGCACGTTGATGAAAAATATCCAGGACCAGTGAGCGTTGTCGCAGATCAGGCCGCCGAGGATCGGGCCGGCGATCGGGGCCACCACAGTGGTCATGGCCCAGAAGCCCAGCGCCTGGCCCGCCTGCTCCTTGGAGAAGATGCGCAGCAGCAGGGTCTGAGACAGCGGGATCATCGGGCCGCCAGACAGGCCCTGCAGCACCCGGCAGACCACCAGCACGCCCAGCGATGGCGCAAAGCCGCACAGCGCCGAGAACAGGCCGAACAGGGCCATGGCGGTGACGAAGACCCGCACCGACCCGAACCGCTGCGAGAGCCAGCCGGTCAGCGGCACCGTGATGGCCTCCGCCACCGCGTAGGAGGTGATGACCCAGGTGCCCTCGTTGGCCGAGACGCCTAGCCCGCCGGCGATGGTGGGCACCGAGACGTTGGCGATGGTGGTGTCGAGCAGCACGATGAAGTTGGCGAGCGAGAGCAGGAGGCAGCCACCCCAGAGTGCTGCACCCACTAGGGGCTTGGGCGGCTGGATGGCCTCGTTCGTCTTGGCCTCGCGCATGGCCCGGGCGGCGCTCTCGCCGCGGGCGACGACCGGCGCCATGCCCTCGCCAGAGCCTTGGGCCGCGATCGGAAGATCGGCCATGGCCGGGCGCTCAGAGGTCTGTGGCGGCGGGCGCCGCGCCAAGTCGCCCCGGCGCCCGCGGCGGAGCATTAGGCCGGGCCACGTCGACCTTCACGTCCATGGACAGGCCCACGCGCAGGGGATGACGCTCCAGCTCGCGCGGATCCAGCCGGATGCGCACGGGCAGGCGCTGGACCACCTTGATCCAGTTACCCGTAGCGTTCTGGGCCGGGATCAGCGCCATGGCCGAGCCCGTGCCGCCGGACAGCCCCTCCACCCGGCCGTGGAAAACCACGCCCTTGCCGTAGCGGTCGGCGGTGAGTTCGACCGGCTGTCCGACCTCCACCTTGCGCAGCTGCACCTCCTTGAAGTTGGCGTCCACGTAGACCTGGGAGATCGGCACCACGCTCATCAGTGGAGCGCCGACAGCCACGCGCTGGCCGAGCTGCACGTTGCGCTGGGATATCACGCCGTCGAAGGGCGCGCGCAGAACGGTGCGCGACAGGTTCAGCCTGGCCACGTCCACGGCGGCCTTGGCGGCGGCGACCTCGGGATTGTCGTCCAGGCTTGAGCCCTGGGTCAGGGCCAGGGAGGAGGCGAGCTGGCCCTGGGCCACGGTCTTGTTGGCCACGTCCTGGGCGCCGGCGGCCTTCACGCCGTCCAGGTTGGCGACGGAGGTCTGGTAAGCGTTGCGCGCGGTGCTCAGCTCCTCCCCCGACACCGCGCCGGAGGCGGAGAGCGCCTCCCGGCGCTTCAAGTCCAGGCTCGTGCGGTCCACATCGCTCTGGGCGGAGGCGAGCTGGGCCTTGGCGCGCAGCAGATCGGCGTCTCGGGCCTGGATTTGGGCGCCAGCGGCTTGGTCGTTGGCCATGTACTGCTGCACCCGTCGCACGGCGCGGCCATAGTCGGCCTGGGCCTGGGCCAGGGCCAGCCTGGCGTCGGCCGGATCGATCACCACGAGAACCTGCCCCGCCTTGACGGGCTGGGTGTCGGCGACGTTCACCTGCAGCACCTGGCCGTTCACCTGGGGCGTGATCTGCGCCATGTCCGCGCCGACATAGGCGTCGTCGGTGGACACCGAGTGCGAAAGCACCAGCACGTCGTAAAGGATGTAGCCGACCGCCGCGACTAGGACCACCGCGCCGAGCAAGCCGAACAGCCGCTTCCGGTTGGACTTGGAAGGCGCGCTCACCTGGGGAGCGGCCGGGGGCGGCTCGGGGCTGCGCACCTGGGCGGCCGGGCGGTTGGGCAGGCTCTGGTCATCGGCCATGGGATGATCCTCGAAGTCAGCGGGCGGCCAGATGCGCGTGAGCGTCGGCGTCCGGGACGACGAAGCCGCCGCCGAGCGCCTGCACCAGGGCCACGTCCAGGGAGACAGCCTGCGCCTGTAGGTCGGCGACGTTGCGGCGCGCCACAAGGGCCCCGTTCTCCGCCGTCAGCACGTTCAGGTAGGGTGAGAGGCCGCCCTGGTAGCGTAGCGTGGCGATGTGGAAGGCGTCGTTGGCCGAGACCACCTGGGCCTGGGCGTCCTTCAGCTGGCTGGCCAAAGCGCGCTCCGCAGTAATGGCGTCGGCCACATCGCGGAGCGCGTTGGCGAGCGTCTGGTCGTAGCTGGCGGCGGCCAGGTCGTACTCCGCGCGGGCGTTGCGATAGGCGCCCTCCAGCCGGCCCTCGGAGAAGATCGGCAGCCGGATGGCCGGCCCGATCGCGCCGATGACCGAGCCGTAATTGAACAGCGTGTTGATCCCCAGCGATTGCACGCCGTAGAGCGCCGTCAGGTCGATGTTCGGATAGAAGTCCGCGTGGGCCGCCTTGATCTGCTTGGACGCCGCCTCCGCCCGCAGCCGCGCTGCGACGAGGTCCGGGCGTCGGCCGACGAGATCGACCGCGAGGTGCTCGGGCAGGCCGAAGGCGTGGAGCCGGGCCGCACCCGGGGGCGCGAGCTGCAGGCCGCGATCCGGGCCAGCGCCGATCAGGGCGGCGATCTGATGGCGGCTGACGAGGATCTGGCGGTCCACAGCGTCGATGTCGCCTTGGGCGGCGGGCACGAACTCAGCCTGCTGGCTCAGCTCGCCGCGGGTTTCCAGCCCGTTCTGCAGTCGTTGAGAAACGAGCTGCAGCGTCTGGCGACGCACGCGCAGTGCATCCGCCAGCTCGGCCCGGTCGGCATAGAGCCTGATCAGGTCGGCGTAGGCGCTGGCCACCGCGACCGTGAGCTGCAGCCGCGCGGCCGCCGCGTCCGCCTGCGCGGCCTGCTCCGTCGAGGTCGCGGCGGCGAGGGCCGCCTGGTTGCGGCCGAAGAAGTCGAGCTGCCAGTCCAGGTCCGCGGCGATACGGGTCTGGGTGTGGTAGCCGGCCGGCAGGAACTGCTGGAAAATGGCCGGATAGCCCTCGTTCAGGCTCTGCTTGGTGGTTTGTATGCCGCCCTCGCCGCTCAGCTGGGGCAGGAGCGCCGCACGCGAGGCCTCAACCGAGGCCTGGGCCGAGCGTACCCGCGCCTCCGCCGCCTTCAGGTTCGGCGCGCCCTGCAGCGCCTCGGCCTCCAGCGCGTCGAGCTGGGAGTCACCATAGGCCGCCCACCACCGGTCGCTCGGCCAGTCCACAGGCGGGGCGGCGAGACTGCTGGCCGCCATGTAATCCGCAGCCTGGGAGAGCTTGGGCTGGGGTCCGAGTGTCGGCGCACAGGCGCACAGCGCCGCCGCGCAGAGCGACAGCCCGGCCATCAGCTTGGTCCGGTTCTTCGGCCTCGGCGGCCGCCCGACGCTCAGACGGCCGACCCTCCGATAATGCTCGCTCCGAAAGAGCATCGTCACCTCGACACCAAACTTATTTTACCGTACGGTATGGTCAGTGGCCGAGACATACGCCTCTGCTGCACTGCGTCAAGCCCTAACCGTACGGATCGGTCAGACCATGGATGAGGGATGCGCCAAGACCCTGGCGC
Source organism: uncultured Caulobacteraceae bacterium (assembly GCA_937863535.1). Classification (GTDB taxonomy): domain Bacteria; phylum Pseudomonadota; class Alphaproteobacteria; order Caulobacterales; family Caulobacteraceae; genus CAHJWH01. The sequence continues at coordinate 13,439 of CALMGB010000044.1, read as the reverse complement.
GCGACACCCGCCGCCAGGCGATCCTGGAGGTGGCGTACCAGGTCTTTATGGAGGACGGCTACGCGGCGGCCTCGATGTCCTCGATCGCCAGCCGGGTGGGCGGCTCCAAGGGCACGCTCTACAACTACTTCCCGTCCAAACAGGAGTTGTTCGAGGCGGTGATCCGCAACGAGTGCGACCTGAAGCAGGCCGCCATGTTCGACAGCCTGGAGGCCGAGGGCGAGGACGTGGAGGCGGCGCTGCGCGAAGCCGGCCGGCGATATACGCTGATGGTGCTGAGCGAGCAGACCGTTTTACTGAGCCGTATGGTGATCGCGGAAACGACTCGCCTGCCCGAACTCGGCCAGGTGCTCTACGAGGCGGGACCCAAGCGCAGCCGGGTGCGCCTCGCCGCCTATGTCCGCAGGCAGATGCGGGCTGGTCGGCTCCGGATCGGCGACGCCGACCGGATGATCGACCAGTATTGCGAGATGTGCCTGAGCCCGCTCTACCGCCAGCGCCTGATGAACGTGATCGGGCCGCCTAGCGAGGCTCTGGTCGGCGAGACGGTGGACGCCGCGCTGGCGGTGATCATGGCGGCCTACCGGCCGGAGGCCGGCATCCCCGGCGCGACGTAGTCTAGTTTTCAAGATCCTCCACTGCACATCGGGGGTGGCGCGGAGTGAAGTCCGGGACGAAGGAGGCGTCCCGCCGTCGCCGCGCATATCAACGGCTAAAACGGACCGAGCTGATTGCGGCTTGAACGCGGCCCGTCCAGGTCGTCCCGACCGCCTCATCTGAAGCGGCCGTTCACGACGTCAAGGTGCCTCCGTTCGGGCCGCCAAGACCTCCATTGTCCGACGCCCAAGGGCTGTTCGATAAAATCAGGCGTATTGCGCCCGGACTAACATGAAAAAGGTAGAAACAACGAACGGTCTTTATAAGTCTTTATGCAGGGCTGAATGAATCGACATGGAGAGTATACGCTAGCCGCACTACATCTGACGCCTATAGAACTTGGCGCAAGACATGCACGAGCTTGACAAGATCGACGATCTCCGAGGTTTGAAGGAGGTGAAACGTATGGTCGCGCTCGCCTCAGCCAAGGCATGCGACAGCATTGCCGTCGTCGGTCCTCAGAGCCTCGAATACCTCGTCGCGCTATTGCGTTCGGGGTTCGATTGCGCGGCATGCGTTTTGACCGATAGCCCACAGTGCTGGGGTGAGCCGATCGACCATCTGTTTGTCTGCGGCGGCATGAGGGACGATCAACTGGCGCTTCTAGTTGGCTCGATCGGGCCCCGCCTTCGTCGTGGTGGCGCTATCGTCGTGCAGTTGCGAGAGGCTAGCCAAGATCAGGTGATCTCCCAAGCATTGAAAGGCGCCGGCCTCTTCGAACTTCGGCCGGTATTCGATGGCTCTGGGAGCGTCCTGGCGACCCACCGTCTCTGCCAACCGGACCGCTACTTGATCGCCGCCTAGCCCGCCGTGCTCAGGCAAGCGCTTGAGTTCGAGTCAGCACCAGAGGCTTTCGCGTTGGAGAGGGTCAGGCCCTTGAGATACATATGAAAGCACGAGTTGCTCCCGTATCTAGTAGAAGTGAGCGGCTTCCTCGGCCTTTCTGGCTGGCAGTTTTTATCAATCGACCGAGTCTTGGCTAAGAGGAGCCGCCTTGGCGTGGTTTATCGGAGCGGGTCTAATCCGATCTTCAGCGCTTACGACTGTCGGTCGCGAGTATTCGGACACGATCAACACATCATTGATCAAGAAAAATAGGCGACGGCCTCAGGCGGCCAGGATGCCGACGTGGCTTCCAACCAAGCGGAGTCTCTAAGGCCATGGGGATAAATGTCGCTCGCAGCGCCCCGCGCTACAGTTCGGTCCTCGTTCATACCGGCAGCCGATCCGACGACGACAGCCTCACACGGGATGCGGTTTTCCTGGCCAACGCATTCGGCGCGCGCCTGGTTGGAGTGAGCACGCCTTGCGTAGGGGCGGCGGACCTGAGCGCGGCCGAGGAAGAGGCGGTCAACATCATCGTCGACGCCGCTGGCGAACGCTTCAAGGCTGCGGCATCCCAAGTTCATGCAGGGGTCGTCTGGCGCAAGGTGGCAGCCACGCCGACGCGCGCGTTGTTAGGTTTGGCATGGGCTGCCGACCTGCTCATGGTCGACCTGAATGGCCGGTCGGAAGATGCGACCCGGCCCGGAGAGCTTACGGCGATCCTAAAGAAGAGCCAACGGGCTGTCCTCGTCCGCACGCACTCAGGACGTCGACTGGCGCTCAAACGCGCTTTGATACTCTGGGATCAGAGCGCGGCCTGCTGCCGCGCCATCAGCGCGGCCTTGCCGCTGCTATCCAAGGCGGAATACGTCGTCATTCTGCCGGTCAAGCAAAGCTACCTGGCGTCGGCGACGCAAGCGCTTAGCGACTTGGAACGAGGCCTCAAGATCAGGGACCTTCCAGTACAGATCGTTCATGAACGCGCCTGTGATCCCGCCGAGACGACAGACGACTATCTGAACGGGTTTGATCCGGACGTCTTGGTGATGTCGGGCCAAAGTCGATGGGGCTCGGGCTCTCTGGGCGATAGATTGCGGCGCTACCAGACGTACGCGGTAGTGAGCCTCTAGAGTGATCCGCTCGAGAGCCGTTGTACCCGCGGGTGAGCACTCAGGGTGGAGGCGTGGAGCTAGCCAGCAAAGATGTAGCCGGCGCTTACCGAGGTGAGGAGGAGCTGGGGATTGGCGGGATCGGCTTCCAGTTTCTGGCGCAGATGCTGCATGACGATGCGCAAGTAGTGCACGTCCTCGGCGTGGGCGGGCCCCCAGGTGTTGATAAGCAGCTGCCGATGAGTCACGACCCGCCCCGCCGCTTTCGCAAGTTGAGCGAGGACGTCGTACTCCTTGGAAGTCAGCCTTACGAAGATGCCCGCTCGCTTCACGGTATGATGGATGAGGTCGATCTCTAAGTCTTGCACCTTGACGCTCGCCTGGACGCCTCCAAGGCCTAGTTTGTTGCGCATCGCGGCGCGCAACCGTGCCAACAGTTCTCCCACTGCGAATGGTTTCTGGACATAGTCGTCGGCGCCCAGGTCCAAGGCATTGATTTTTTCCATCTCCCGATCTCGCGCCGAGAGGATCAGAACTGGTCCGTTGTAAAAGGATCGTGCTCGGGAAAGGACGATCTTGCCGTCCACATCTGGCAGGCCGAGATCCAGGATCAAGGCGTCCGGCGGCTGGGTCGCCAGGAGCGCCAGCCCTTCCTCGCCGAGCAGCGCCGGAACAGGTTCATATCCGGCCGCCTCCAGCGCAGGTCCAAGAAAGCGGTGGATCTGAGGTTCGTCGTCGACGACCAGGATACGCGGCTTGATAGACATGGCGGAACTCAGAGCAGGAGATGGCTGGTCGACACGGTCTTGGGAAGGCTGATCAGGATGCGCGTGCCCCGCATTCCGACGATGGCGTCGCCATGGATCGGGCTGGCGGCTGCAATGCGGCCGCCCATAGCTTCGACGAAGCCTTTGGAGATCGACAGGCCCAAGCCCACGCCCTTGCCGCGCTCACTTCCCGCGCGGTCGCTGTTCTCCTCGATGCGGCGGAAGCGGTCGAACACACGTTCCAGCTCGGGGGCCGGGATGCCCTTGCCCTCATCCTCGATGCTGATGACCACGTTGTGCCGGTCCTCGTAAGCGGCGACCTCGATGGGGCTTTCGGGAGGACTATAGGCGATCGCGTTCTCCAGAACGTTTACGATGGCCTGCTCAAGCAAGGCGGGGTCGAGCTCGACGCAGGTCAGCTCCGATGGAAAGTCTCGCGTCATAGGGCGATCCGCCAACCGACGATCGACGCGTTCGATCGCTGCTGTAAGCACCTCGCGAACGTCGATGAGCTGACTGCGTGGATTGAGGGCGTCGCCCTCGAGCTTCGTCATGTCCAAGAGGTTGCCGATGTAGCGGTTCAGGCGCTCCGCCTCTTCTCGGATGCTCTCCAACAGGTCCGTGTGGACTTCACCCTTTAGCTGAGGTCCATAATCGATCAGCGTGGTTGCGGCTCCCATCACGGTGGCCAAGGGTGTGCGAAGGTCGTGGCTGATCGAATTCAGCAAGGCTGCGCGGAGTCGGTCGGAACGCCGCGAGGCCTCGGTCTCGGCTTGTTCCGCCGCCAGAGCCGCGCGCTCGATGGCGACGGCTCCCTGGTCGAGCAGCGCACTCAGCAACCGCTCCTCGTCGGAGGATCGGTCTGCTGCAGCCCCGTACCCCGCAACGCCTGCCGGCCCACGCACCCCCACAAGGGGACGGAACGTCCAGCCTACCTGAGGAAGGGTGCCGGTACCCGCGCCCGCGGCCTCGCGGCGGTCCCATGCCCAGCGAGCGGCGCTCATGGCGGCCGTGGAAAGGGTCGTTGGATCGGGAGAGCTGGCGGCAAGCGCCAAGTCGGCGCCGTGTTGCAGCAGCACGACGGCGGTTGAGCCGGAGGCGGCCGACGCCTGTTCGGCCAGGGCATGGGCTGCGCCATCGCGGTCCGCGGCGCCGGAGAGCCTGCGACTCGCGGCCAGCAGGGTGGTGACGATGGAGGCCCGGCGCGCGCTCAGCTTCGCCTGGTCCCGCACCCGGCCTGAGAGCCAGCCCGTCACCCCCGCGACAGCGAAGAAGATAGCGAAGGTGATCACGTCTTCGACGTGGCCGATGACCAGGGAAAAGCGCGGTGAGAGGAAGAGGAAGTTATAGGCCAGGATGGAGAGGGCTGCGGCCGTCAGGGCCGGCCTCAAGCCGTTCAGGACACCGCTGACCAGGACACTCAGCAGATAGATCATGGCGAGATTGGTGCTGGATGAAAGGCGGTCCAGTCCCGCAGATATCAGGGTCGCCGCGCCCACCAGCCCGACGGCGTAGATGTAGCCTCGCCATTCAGGACTGGCCGTCATCGTCCGGGCTGACGGAGGGCTTACGCCGCTTTCCGGAGCGCCCTCGGTTATGAAGTGGAGCGCCGCGCCTCCCGAACGGCGAAGCAGGGCCTGGGCGAGATCGCGTCCGAATAGGCGGCCGGCGCGATGCGCTCGTGACTTGCCGAGCACGATCTGAGTGACGTTGTTACGCTTGGCATAGTCCAGCACGGCGCCGGGCAGATCCGTGCCGGACAGAACCAGGGTTGAGCCTCCAAGCTGCTCGGCGAGTTTCAGGGCCTCGGTGACACGCCGCCCGCGATCCAGGTTCGGAGCCGAGCGGTTGGTCTGCTCTATGTGGGCCACAGTCCATGGGCCATCCATGACTTCGGCTAGCCGCCGGCCGGCGCGGACCAAGGCGGTGGACATGGCGTCGCCGCCGATGAGCACCAGGATGCGTTCTCCTGCGGCCCAAGGCCCTTCTATGCCCTGGCGCTTCATGGCGGCGTTCAGGTGGTCGTCCACCGTCTGGGCGGCGCGTCGCAGCGCCAGTTCGCGCAGGGCCGTCAGGTTTTCCAGCTTGAAGAAGCGGTCAGCGGCCAGACGCGCAGTCTCGGGGACGTAGACCCGACCGGAGTCGAGCCGGGCGCGCAGCTCCTCCGGCGTGATGTCCACCACCTCGATGTCGTCGGCGTTGGAAAGAGCGGAGTCCGGCACCGTCTCGCGCTGGCGCACGCCCGTGATCCGCCAGACAACGTCCACCAGGCTCTCCAGGTGCTGGACGTTAAGCGTGGTCCAGACGTTGATCCCCGCGGACAGCAGCTCCTCCACGTCTTGCCACCGCTTGGGATGGCGCGAGCCCGGCGCGTTGGAGTGGGCGTACTCGTCCACCAGCAGTAGGCCCGGCCGGCGGGCCAGGGCGGCGTCCAGGTCGAACTCCATCAGGGTGCGCCCCTTGTGGTCGACGGGCTGCCGCGGAAGCACCTCCAGGTCCGCCAGCAGGGCCTCGGTCTCCTTGCGGCCGTGGGTCTCCACCAGGCCCACGGCCACGTCCACGCCGTCGGCCTTGCGGCGGGCGGCGGCGCTCAGCATCTCGTAGGTCTTGCCCACGCCGGGCGACATGCCGAGATAGACCCGGAGCCGGCCACGCCCCTCCCGCCGCGCCTGAGCCAGCAGGGCGTCGGGATCGGGGCGGTTGAACTCGCCGTTCCTCTGGTGCGAGGCGTCTGGCACGAGGATCCGGGCTCCGTAGGGCAGCAGGCGGCCGGCGCTTGAACGCCTTGAACCGTCAGGACCCCCTAAATCTACTCGCCGCCCGTTCCCGCCAGGCGGGATCCGGGCCTACCCGGAGGTATCGGGGGTCCGGGTCCCGGCTTTCGCTGCGCAATCGGTGGCGGAGGGGAGGGTGGTCCTTTCCCCTCCCTCAAAGCAATCATTTTCGTGCAGGCGCCGCCTGATCCAAAGCCAGGTTCGCCTCCAGGACGTTCACGCGGGGCTCACCGAAGATCAATAAGGCTCGGCCCTTCGTGAGCCTGTCGAGCACTGTCTGGACATCGGGCACGGTGGACTTGCGCGCGGCGGCGATGCGCGGGGCCTGCAGGCGTGCGTTCTCCGGCGAAATGTCGGGGTCCAGGCCCGAGGCGGAGGCGGTCACCGCATCGACCGGTATGCGATAGCCGGGCGCCTCCTTGGAGAGCGTCGCCGCGTCGCCGGCGATCCGCTGCGCCAGCTTGGGGTCGAGCGGACCGTAGTTGGACCCGCCCGACGCCGTCGGGTCATAGCCGTTCCCGGCCGCTGACGGGCGCGGATGCAGATACTGCGGCTTGGCGAAGTCCTGGGCGATGAGGGCCGAGCCCATGACGTGGCCGGCGCCGTCGCGAAGCAGGCTGCCGTTGGCTGGGCCGCTGAGCAGGACCTGTGCAAAACCCGTCATGGCCAAGGGATAGAGCAGGCCTGTCAGCAGGGTGAACAAAGCGATCATCACGATCGCGGGCCGGAGATGGGTGAGCATTGCGGGGCCTCAGGCCAGGTGGAGGGTCGAGACGATCAGGTCGATCGCCTTGATGCCGATGAAAGGCGCCACCACGCCTCCCAGGCCATAGATCAGCAGGTTGCGTTGGAGCAGCGCTCCGGCCCCGATGGCCCGGTACTTCACGCCCTTCAGGGCCAGCGGGATCAGCGCCACGATCACCAGGGCGTTGAAGATCACCGCCGACAGGATCGCGCTCTGCGGGCTGGACAGGTGCATGACGTTCAGCGCGCCGAGAGCCGGCAGCGAGACCACGAAGATCGCCGGGATGATGGCGAAATACTTGGCCACGTCGTTGGCGATGCTGAAGGTGGTCAGGGCGCCGCGGGTGATCAGCAGCTGCTTGCCGGTCTCCACGATCTCGATGACCTTGGTGGGGTCGCTGTCGAGGTCCACCATGTTGCCGGCTTCGCGGGCGGCTTGGGCGCCGGTCTGCATGGCCACGCCGACGTCGGCCTGAGCCAGCGCCGGGGCGTCGTTGGCGCCATCGCCGCACATGGCGACCAGGCGGCCCTTGGCCTGCTCGTCGCGGATCAGCCGCAGCTTGTCTTCGGGCGTCGCCTCGGCCAGGAAGTCGTCCACCCCGGCCTCCGAGGCGATCGCCGCGGCGGTGACGGGGTTGTCGCCGGTGATCATCACGGTGCGCAGGCCCATCCGCCGCAGGTCGGCGAAGCGAGCCTTCACGTTAGGCTTCACCACGTCCTTCAGGTGGATGACGCCCACTAGCCGGTCGCCTTCGGTCACCGCCAGCGGCGTGCCGCCGGAACGGGCGATGCGATCCACCGCCGCGCCGAGCTCCACCGGCATGCGCGAGCGGTCGAGTTCCAGCGACTTCAGCACCGCGTCCACCGCTCCCTTGCGCCAGGACAGGGTCCCGATCTCGAGGCCCGACTGGCGGGTGGTGGCGCTGAAGGGGATCGGCTTGGCGTCGGCCGGCATCTCGGCGTGGACGCCGGCCTCGTGCGCCAGGTCCACGATGGAGCGGCCCTCGGGCGTCTCATCGGCGAGGCTGGCCATCAGGGCGGCGCGCATGGCCGCCTGCGGCGGCAGGCCGGGGGCGGCGATGACCTCGGTGGCCATGCGGTTGCCGAAGGTGATGGTGCCGGTCTTGTCGAGCAGCAGGGTGTCCACGTCGCCCGCCGCCTCCACCGCCCGGCCGGAGGTGGCCAGCACGTTGAACTTCAGAAGCCGGTCCATGCCGGCGATACCCACCGCCGAAAGCAGCCCGCCGATCGTGGTCGGGATGAGGCAGATGAACAGGGCGCCGAGCACCAGCGGGTCGAGGTTCACCCCGGAATACTTGCCGAGGCCCAGCAGGGTCACCACGGCGATCTCGAAGATCAGGGTCAGGCCCGCCAGCAGCACGGCGAGCGCGATCTCGTTGGGGGTCTTCCGGCGGTCGGCGCCCTCGACCATGGCGATCATCCGGTCGAGGAAGCTGGAGCCCTGGGCGGCGGTGACACGCACCTTCAGCCAGTCGGACACCACCGTGGTGCCGCCGGTGACGGCGGAGCGGTCGCCACCGCTCTCGCGGATCACCGGCGCGCTCTCCCCGGTAATGGCGGCCTCGTTGACCGAGGCGACGCCCTCGACGATCTCGCCGTCGGCGGGCATCATGTCGCCGGCTTCCACCAGGATCACGTCGCCCACGGCCAGCTTGTGGGCGGAGGTCGGGACCGTGGTCCCGGTGGCCGGATCGACGATCAGCTTGGCCATGGTGTCGACGCGCGCCGCCCGCAGGCTGTCGGCGGCGGCCTTGCCGCGGCCCTCCGCCACGCTCTCGGCGAAGTTGGCGAACAGCACCGTGGCCCAGAGCCACAGCGCGATCTGCACCGCGAACCAGGGGCTCGCATGGCTGGCGAATGCGGCGATGGTCGAGACGGTGGCCAGCACCGCCACCACTTCGGTCGCCAGGATGACCGGGTTTCCGGTCAGCTTGCGGGGGTCGAGCTTGACGAGGGCGTCACGCCCGGCCCGGGACAGGAGCGCGCCTTGCGAGCCCGTCGAGGAGATAGCCGAAGCCATTGTGTCTCAGACTTTCCGGTAACGTGCGATCAACGGGCGAGGGCCTGGAGCATTTGGAAGTGCTCGACGATCGGACCGAGCGCCATGGCGGGGAAGAACTGCAGCCCGCCTAGGATCAGGATCACCCCGATCAAGAGGCCGATGAACAGTCCGTTGTCGGTGGGCAGGGTGCCGGCGGTGGGCGTCAGCTTCGGCTTGACTGCCAGTGCGCCCGCAATGGCCATCACCGGGACCAGGTAGGCGAAGCGGCCCATGGCCATGGTGATGCCGAGCGTGGTGTCCCACCAGGGCGCGTTGGCCGTCAGGCCGGCGAAGGCCGAGCCGTTGTTCCCTGCCGCCGAGGAGTAGGCGTAGAGGATTTCCGTCAGCCCGTGCGGGCCGCTGGCGGACACGCCCTTCAGCGCCAGCGGCAGGACCGCAGCGACTGCGGCGAACCCCTTGATGAACAAGGGCAGGATCAGGACCGCCAGCATGGCGAACTTGATCTCCCGGGCGTCCACCTTCTTGCCGAGGTATTCCGGAGTGCGGCCCACCATCAGGCCCGCGATGAACACCGAGAACAAGGCCATGACGATGATGCCGTAAAGGCCGGAGCCTACGCCACCTGGCAGGATTTCGCCGAGCTGGATCAGGAAGAGCGCGATCCCGCCGCCCATGGGCGTGAAGCTTTCGTGCCAGCCGTTGATCGCGCCGCAGGACGCGCCGGTGGTCATCGCGGCGAAGACCGACGTTGCGGCGGCCCCGAAGCGGACCTCCTTGCCCTCCAGGTTCGGCGCCGGCGCCACATGAAGGGCGTGTTGCAGGGCCGGAACCGCCCCGGTTTCGGCCCCGTAGATGATCGCCGCCGCGGCGCTGAGCAGGATGACCATGGCGGCCACCAGCGCCCGGGCCTCCTTGCGTGCTCCGACGATGATGCCGAAGGCGATCACGCAGGCGAAGCCCAGGCAGTTCATCGCGACCATCGCGATCAGGTTGGTGATCGGCGTGGGGTTCTCATACGGGTGTGAAGAGTTGGCGTTGAAGAAGCCGCCCCCGTTGGTGCCGATCTGCTTAATGGCTTCCTGGCTGGCGATAGGGCCCATGGCCAGGGTCTGCTTGGCGCCTTCCAGCGTGGTCGCGTCCACGTGCTGGGTGAGGGTCTGCGGCACGCCCTGGATCACCAGGGCGATGGCCATGACGATGGAGAAGGGCAGCAGCAGGTAGAGGGTGACCCGCGTCAGGTCGCGCCAGAAGTTTCCGAGCCCCTCACCCTTGTGGGCGGCGAAGGCGCGGGCGACAACGGCCACCACCACGATCCCTGTCGCGGCGGAAGCGAAGTTCTGCACCACCAATCCGAACATCTGGCTGAAATTGGATAACGCGCTTTCGCCCGAATAGGACTGCCAGTTGGTGTTGGTGACGAAACTGATGGCGGTGTTGAACGCCAGGTGCGGGCTGAAGCCTGCAAACTTCAGCGGGTTTAACGGCAGCAAGCCCTGTATCCGCAATATGAAATACAGCAGGAAGAAGCCCGCCGCGTTGAAGGCCAGCAACGCGCCCGTGTAGCCGAGCCAGCCTTGGCTCTTGTGCTCGTCAATGCCAGCCGAGCGGTAGAACAGGGCCTCAACCGGCTTTAGCAGCGGATCCAGCCAGGTGCGGCCGCCCTGGAACACGCGCGCCAAATATGCGCCCAGCGGCCACGCGAGGGCGACAGATAGCGCGATGGTGAGGGCGATCTCCGCCCAACCTTGCCAAGTCATCGGAAACGTCCCGTTAGAAGCTCTCGGGACGCAGTAGCGCCACGACCATATAGATGGCGATACCCAGCGCCGCAGCGGCGTAGATCAAGCCGACGATCACCTCAGAGCCTCCGCAACGCATGCGCATAGGCGCCAAAGACTGCGAACAGCCCCGCGCCTAACGCCAGAAATGTTAGATCTTGCACGTCGAGCCTCCCGTCGTACGACAAATCCTATATGCGACAGCCGTAAAGAGTCTCGCTGGATTTTCTCCTCTCTGCGTAAAGCCGGTGTAAAGCGGTTAGGGTTGGTTCGCCGCTATAATGAGGGTTGATCCAAATACTTATATCGCGCTTATGTAAAGAAGTAAAAATCGACATTACAAGTTTATGCTTCCTCTGCTACTACGAAGCCGTTGGCGTTATTACTGGCCTCGCCGAAAAAGTAATCCGGCAGAGGTTCGTCTTAATCGTCAGCCGTGTGAGGATCAGGGGCGTGTTTCGTGTATCTGGTTGTGTGGCGGGGCCGACGTGCCCGCCGACATCGCCTTGCGTCGAGACCGGCCCGTTGCGGGGACGTATGAGCAAGATAGTCGTTTCACTTCTGGCCGGGGTCGGGCTGTTGACGATGGCCCATGCGGCCTGCGCCCAAGCCGGCAAAGGCGGTCCGAGCGGGGGCCAGAGCACCGCCTCCCAGACCGGGCAAGATCAAGCCGCCCAACCGCCGCCCGCCACTGCGCCCGATGCGGCGGAGCCAACGGCTGCGGTTGCAGGGTCGACAGCGGGTGCAACGCCTGCAACGCCTGCTCCGGCGGCGTCCGTCGTCACGCCTCAAAGCTTCGGCGATAACTTCTTCAAACGCTTCTTCAACTATCAGGCGGCGGAATGGGGCAAGACGAGTTCGCCGATAAGCGACCCGAGTGCGCCCGCGTCCCGTCGCGACGGATGGACTCCGCAGCCGGTCAACAGCCCCCCGTATCCCTTCACCGAGTGGTCCTACGGTGGAACCACTAGCCTCGGCGTGAACCGGCCCTCGTCTGTGGACAGCCCCCTTATGGTGGCGCTGGCCCCGTCCAGCATAGGTCAACTTCTGAACGACGCCCACATTCAAATCTACGGCTGGGTGGATGCCGGCGGCAATCTCAGCACAAGCAGCGTCAAGCAGGGCAATGAGCCTGCGGCTTACGATTACAACCCCAACACCGTCCAGTTAGATCAGGCCGTTCTCTACATAGAGCGCACCCCCGATACGGTTCAGACGGACCACATCGACTGGGGCTTCCGGCTGTCGGGGATCTATGGAACGGATTACAGGTTCACGACGTCATATGGCCTGTTCAGCTACCAGCTTCTAAAGTACAACCGGAAGTATGGGTACGATGCGCCCATGGAATATCTGGAGTTATACATTCCCCAGGTCGCTGGTGGCCTGCTAATCCGCGCCGGCCGGTTCATATCTCTTCCGGATATCGAAGCTCAGCTCGCCCCCAATAATTACATGTACTCGCATTCGATTACATATACATTCGATAACTTCACGAACACCGGCGTGCAGGGCACTCTCGCGTTGAACAAGAACCTCTTCCTGCAGTTGGGGGTAACTGTTGGCAGCGACACGGCGGCTTGGAACGCGGGCAAGCACGTGACTAATCCATATCCAAACCCCCTCTATCCGGGCACAACCTTCCTGAAAGACCCGGGAGCGCGGGCTTCGGTTACGGGTTGTTTTCGTTATCAAACCAATAGCGCGAAAGATAATATTTACTTCTGCGCTGACGCTATAAATAATGGCGTTTATGGCTACAACAACCTTCAGTGGTACGGCATAACCTATTATCATAAGTTCTCTGACAAGTGGCATCTTTCATTCGAGACCTACAATCTACATCAGGATGACGTTCCAAACTTGAACAACCCGATCGCTTTGAACGCCATCGCCATGGGAGGCACGCCGTTCAGCACATCGACCTTCCGCTTTAACGCTCCGGATGGCGCTTACTGCAAGGATGCGGCCACGCTCAAGTGCACGGCGACGGCTCAGTCGGCGCTTGCCTACTTGAACTATCAATTCACGCCCTTGGACAACCTCACCTTCCGCACTGAATACTATAACGACATGCAGGGACAGCGGACAGGCACACCGACTCAGTACGTTGACTTTGCGGTGGGCGTTCAGCATTGGTTTTCCCCGCAGATCGAAGTGCGCCCGGAAATTGCCTATTATAGTTCACTTGACCATCCAGCTTTTAATGGGGATTCCAACGCCGGGATCGCTCCCAATAAGTCCTACGAACTCGTGGCCTCGGGCGATATCATCGTCCACTTCTGAGCGATCGGCATTGTGGGCCTTCTTCGGAGGCTCACTCTCCCCGCACTTCGTGGCGGCCCTTCCAGTATAACCGCCTTGAGTAGCTGTGGCTGAATTTAGGGGAACATCGACTTGTCTGTAGCGCCTCCACCCGTCGGAAGGGCGAGCTCCCTTCCCTGGCGCGTTCAGCTGGGGACTGTGGGATTTG
>CALMGB010000044.1:0-279 GCA_937863535.1 uncultured Caulobacteraceae bacterium | reverse complement strand
ATCGCCGTGCAGGCGGCGGTGGTCGCCGCGGCAGGGGTGCTCCTGCTGCTCGTTCTGGTGGTTGCGCCTGCTGCGCTGCGCGCTGCGGGATCGAAGCCGGAGGTTGTTGCGCCGGCGTTGGCGGCTGGGACGTTTGAGCCGACGCAGGGACAGTGGCGGGGGTTGGGGTTTGCGCAGGTGCGGACGATGGGGTTCGCCGACCAGGTGTCGACGAGCGGGCGGATCGCGCTGGACGAGGATGCGAGCGTGGCTGTGACCCCGCCGTTCTCGGGGCGGGTG
>CALMGB010000043.1 GCA_937863535.1 uncultured Caulobacteraceae bacterium | reverse complement strand
GCCAAGGAAGGTGGGGTGCTGGGCCAGGCCAAGGCCCCTGCCTCCCTGATCGTGCGCGGCCCCGCCGGCCAGATCTACTTCGCGCGGGAGCTGGAGACCGGCGAGGCCTACCGCGCGCCGCTCGGGCGCGGGCTGACGGCCGACGTCAGCGATCCCAACGCCTTCCTGCTCTATGTCGGCGGCAGGCTCGCCGGCCCGCTCAGCGAGCCCCAGACCCCGCTGGACAAGGTGGCGCAACCGCAACCGACGGCGGCGCGGTAGCCCCCTCAGTCCGCTTCGCGGCCAGCTCCTCCAGTGGGGGGAGGGGCGCCACGCGAAGCGTGGTGGAGGGGCTGCGCCGCGCTGACCGTTACATCCCTGCGATAGCGCCTCGCCGGCCGATGGCCTATCTTCTGCTCAAAGCGCCGTCATGCGCGCGCGAGTTCACAACCGGCCAAGCCATGAACACCGAAGACCACCGCCACGTCCGCCCCTGGCGCATGATCGACCGCCGCGTCTCCCGTAAGATCAGGGTCGGCAAGGTGGAGGTGGGCGGCGACGCGCCAATCAGCGTCCAGTCCATGACCAACACGGTCACCTCCGACGCGGCCGCCACCCTCGAGCAGATCCGTCAGCTGGAGGAGGCCGGCGCTGACATCGTGCGCGTTTCCTGCCCCGACGTGGAGAGCACCACCGCCTTCAAGACCATCGCGCGAGAAGCCAAGGTCCCGCTCGTGGCCGACATCCACTTCCACTACAAGCGGGGCATCGAGGCGGCGCAGAACGGCGCGGCGTGCCTGCGCATCAACCCCGGCAACATCGGCTCCAAGGACCGGGTGCGCGACGTGGTCCAGGCCGCGCGCGACTACGGCTGCTCCATGCGCATCGGCGTCAACGCCGGGTCGCTTGAGCCGCACCTGCTGGAGAAGTACGGCGAGCCCTGTCCCGAGGCGATGGTGGAGTCGGCCCTGTTCCACGCCGACATCCTGCGCGACCTCGACTTCCACGAGTTCAAGATCAGCGTGAAGGCGTCCGACGTCTTCCTGACCGTCGCCGCCTACCAGCAGCTGGCCGAGGCCATCGACTGCCCCCTGCACCTGGGCGTCACCGAGGCCGGGCCGCTGCGCACCGGCACCATCAAGTCGTCGGTGGGCCTCGGCAACCTGCTGTGGGCCGGGATCGGCGACACCATCCGCATCTCGCTGGCGGCGGACCCGGTGGAGGAGATCAAGGTCGGCTTCGACATCCTGAAGTCGCTGGGCCTGCGCCATCGCGGCGTGAACATCATCGCCTGCCCGTCGTGCGCGCGCCAGGGCTTCAACGTCATCGAGACGGTGACCGCGCTGGAGGCGCGCCTGGCCCACATCGCCACCCCCCTGTCGCTCTCGATCATCGGCTGCGTGGTCAACGGCCCGGGCGAGGCCCTGATGACCGACATCGGCTTCACCGGCGGCGGCTCGGGCAAGGGGGTCGGCATGGTCTACATGGCCGGCAAGATCGACCACAAGATCGATAACGGCGGCATGGTCGACCACATCGCCGGCCTGGTGGAGCAGAAGGCCGCGGAGCTGGAAGCCCAGAAGGCGGCGGCCGAGGCGCGCGACCCGATCCTGGAGACCATAGCGGCGGAGTAGCGGAGATGCGTTTGGGCCAGGGACCTCGCCGACGTGGCTGACGGCGGCGGCGACATAACGGCCACAATGTCCACGGCGCGAATAAGATCGAACGGGCTATGCGCCTGTCGATCCCTCTGATGCCAGGCGACGCGGGCGGGATGATCGAGCAGATGCTCACCCCGGCATCGCTCGCCATCATCACCGGCAGCTTGATCTTCTGGGCGGGCTCGCACGCCTTTGGCGTAGGCGAATTCGTGGACGTCATCCTGCTGTGCGTCGGTGTGTTCACCCTCGGTCTGTCGGTGTTCTCAGGCGCCAAGGAGTTGCTGGCTTTCGCCGAGACCGCCATCGGCGCTAGAAAGGACGCCGACCTGCACTTCGCTGCGGCCCACTTCGCGCAGGCCGTGACGATCCTGGGCGTATCGGTCGTGCAGGCGGTGCTGATGCGCGGTCAGGCGCGAGTGGTGGGCGAGCGCGGCATGCCGCGCATGCAGCCCCGCATCCGGGTCGGCGAACCACCCCCGGCCGGCAATCAGCTACGCGTCTCGCGTCCGGCGATGCTGCCGGACGGAAATCTCGGAATTACTGACGAGTACGGCGTCATTTCCGTTTCGCGTGACCAATCACCGAGCAGAGGATCACCCTGCTGCATGAGATGGTCCATCGCTACCTTTCGCCCAAGACCGGACCGTTCAGGAAGCTGCGCGCAGAGCTGAACATGGGCGGCTACGAGCGATCCGCCCTGTTGCGCTACCTGGAAGAGGCCTTGGCGGAAGGCTACGCCCAGATGAAGGTCAACGGCCTGGAAAAAGCCTTTCAGGCGTATCGCTTCCCGGTTGAAGGCGACAACGCCTACGTCACAGTTGCGGCGTTGAAGGCGGAAGGCGTGGCCCTGGGGACGATTACCCTGGGCGGCACCCTCTTCTACGTCTCCATCAGCCGCGGCAAGCCGCCTCAACCCCAATGATCACACCTGACGACGCTCTAAAGATTGCCCGGGATAGGGCGACCGAGCGCGGCTGGGGCCTGGCTGAGCCCGTCAGCATCCAGGCACGACGCGCGTGGAGCGGCCGCATCAAGAGCTACAACGTACACTCCGACCCTCGCCTGCGCGGTACGAAAACGCGGTTCTCCATCGATGCGGAGACCGGCGCGATCCTGTCGGAGGGCTATCTGTCCCGGTGACGCGTTCCCTCGCCAAGCATGGCAAGCCACTCGATCGACATAGGCTTTACCGGTGGCGGCTCGGGCAACGGTGTCGGCATGGTCTACATGGCCGGCAAGACCGACCACAAGATCGACAATGCGGGGATGGTGGACCACATCGCTGGCTTGGTGGAGAAGAAGGCGGCGGAGCTGGAAGTGCAGAAGGCCGCCGCCGAAGCGCGCGACCCAATCTTGGAGACGATCGCGGCGGAAGGAAGTCTCGTCTGAGGGCTCTAATGGATCACAAAAGAAGCACGTGGGAGCAGCTGTCAAAGTACGAGAGCCATGATTTTGTCGGAAAGTGGTTTCAGCGCCGGCATGGAAAAGAGCTGAACGCTGGTCGCACCAAGGAGATCATCTCGTGCTTCACGCAGGGACGGGAATATTTCGCGAGTGCCGCCGGTGCGGCGAACAGTGTTCGCCCACTTCTACTCTATTATGGGGTTCTTGCGCTCTCTCGGGGGGTGATTTTGCTCCGCGATGGACTTAAGAGTGAATCCAGCCTCAAGCCGAGCCACGGTCTTGAAGTTGTTGGATGGCAATCTATTCTCTCGTCCGGTATACAAAACGTTCTTGATTTACAAGTACGTGCCACGGCGGGCACTTTCACGGAGCTAGCAGCTACTACGGTAAATAGCCAAGCGACGGCTTGGTGGAATGACCCAGGATTGCAGTTGGGCTATTACGGTGCGGTATTTCCAACCCCGAGTTTTACGTCAAACGGTTCACTTCTGACGCTTGATGATCTGTTTTCAAGGGATCATCGGTTTCGATCTCTATACGCGGAAGCTACAGAAAGGCCATCTAGGGTTCATTTGGGTGAGATAGTTGCTTCAACGAATGGTTTGGAAGTAAGTGTATTCGCGATGGAAGGGGTATCTACGAGGGAAGCGGTGGCGACGAGGTTTGGACTGCCTGATGGCACCGTCATCCAAGAGAGGCGAGGTACTCGCCGCATGCAGCTTATCCCTAACGTCTACTTTATTATTGAAGGATCCGATTTGAATGCACTGAAATCGAAGCTCCCAGCCAATCATTACGATTGGGGTGACGTTATTTTTCTGTACGAAGATTATACGAATGGCGATAAATTTTCAGACTTTCTAAGAATGTTTATAGCTTCATATATCCTAGGAATGCTTGTGCGATATTATCCATCTCGGTGGATGTCGTTATTGCGGAACGATAAGGGTGATGCTGCTCAGCCGCTTATCATGGCCGCAATAAACGGGATCGAAGCAGAATTTCCTCTGCTTCTCTCGCATGAAATTAATAGATGATCTGCAGTGGAGCCCATCAGGCCACGCCCCAGTTTATGCGAGGCGCGACGCCACAGCCGCGTCTAGAAATAATGGCCTGGATAAAATTCTTACACCGCAGCGCGTCCCACCGCCGCGCCCCTGCGGCCGCGCTTGAACTCCCCCCCGCATCCGCCAACATAGCGTGGGACCGACTCCCTGCGCCGGATGATCCGGGTAGGGACGAGGTCCACCTCCCGCCGGCGCTCGTCGCGGCGACGGGGCGGGCCTCGATCGGCCGGGTGCGCGGTTCGCACCGGTCAAGGAGTACGTGATGTCTGAGATCCAGACCCTGCCCGTGTTGCCCCTGCGCGACATCGTGGTGTTTCCCCACATGGTGGTGCCGCTGTTCGTCGGCCGCGAGAAGTCCGTCAAGGCGCTCGAGGAGGTGATGAAGGGCGACAAGTCCATCCTGCTCGCCACCCAGAAGACTTCCGCCGACGACGATCCCGAGCCCTCCGCCATCTACGACGTCGGCGTGGTCGCCACCGTGCTGCAGCTGCTCAAGCTCCCAGACGGCACGGTGAAGGTGTTGGTTGAGGGCAAGCGGCGCGCGGCGTTGCTGCGCTTCACTCGCACCGAAGGCTTCTTCGAGGCCGAGACCGCGGCGCTCGACGAGGACGGCGAGGACGCGCCGGAGGCTGAGGCGCTGAGCCGCGCGGTGGCCGAGCAGTTCGAGAACTACGTCAAGCTGAACAAGAAGGTGCCCCCCGAGGCCCTGGCCGCCATTCCCCAGATCGCCGAGCCCGGCAAGCTGGCCGATTCCATCGCCGCCCACCTGTCGGTGAAGATCGCGGACAAGCAGGCGCTGCTGGAGATCTTCAACGTCGCCAAGCGGCTGGAGAAGGTCTACGGCCTGATGGAGGGCGAGATCTCCGTCCTGCAGGTCGAAAAGAAGATCAGGTCTCGCGTCAAGCGTCAGATGGAGAAGACACAGCGCGAATACTACCTGAATGAACAGATGAAGGCGATCCAGCGCGAGCTGGGCGAGCAGGATGATCAGCGCGACGAGCTGATGGACCTCGAAAAGCGCATCAAGAAGACCAAGCTCTCCAAGGAAGCCCGCACGAAGGCCGATGGCGAGCTGAAGAAGCTCCGCAACATGAGCCCGATGTCCGCCGAATCCACGGTGGTGCGCAACTACCTGGACTGGTTGCTGTCCATCCCTTGGGGCAAAGCCAAGACCAAGAGTGTGGATATGCTCGAGGCCGAGCGCATCCTGGACGAGGACCACTACGGCCTGGAGAAGGTCAAGGAACGTATCCTGGAATACCTCGCGGTCCAGTCGCGCACCGGCAACCTGAAGGGGCCGATCCTGTGCCTCGTAGGCCCTCCGGGCGTCGGCAAGACCTCGCTCGGCCGCTCCATCGCCAAGGCCACGGGGCGCGAGTTCGCGCGCCTGTCGCTGGGCGGCGTGCGTGACGAGGCGGAGATCCGGGGCCACCGGCGGACCTACATCGGCTCCATGCCCGGCAAGGTCATCCAGTCGATGAAGAAGGTGAAGGCCACCAACCCCTTCTTCCTGCTGGACGAGATCGATAAGCTTGGCGCCGACTGGCGGGGCGACCCGTCGTCGGCGCTGCTGGAAGTGCTGGACCCGTCGCAGAACTCCACCTTCGGCGACCACTACTTGGAGGTGGATTACGACCTCAGCCAGGTGATGTTCGTCACCACGGCCAACAGCCTGAACATGCCCGAGCCGCTGATGGACCGGATGGAGATCATCCGCATCGCCGGCTATACCGAAGACGAGAAGCTGGAGATCGCCAAGCGCCATCTCCTGCCTAAGCTCGCTGTGGACCACGGGTTGAGCGCTGCCGAGTGGATCGTGCCGGATGCCGCCGTGCGCGACATCATCCGCTACTACACCCGCGAAGCCGGGGTGCGGTCGCTGGAGCGGGAACTGGGCAAGCTGGCGCGCAAGACCGTGCGGGACCTGGAGCGCGAGAAGGTCACCTCCATCACCATCGATGAAGAGCGGCTGGCCCGTTACGCCGGGGTGAAGAAGTACCGCTACGGCGAGACCGACGAGGAGGACCAGAAGGGCATCGTCACCGGGCTCGCCTGGACCGAGTTCGGCGGCGACATCCTGACCATCGAGGCCGTCAAGATGCCGGGCAAGGGTCGCATGACCGTGACCGGCAACCTGAAGGACGTGATGAAGGAGAGCATCTCGGCGGCCCACTCCTACGTCAGGGCGCGCGCCCCGGCGTTCGGGATCAAGCCGACCCTGTTCGAGAAGACCGACGTCCACGTCCACGTGCCCGACGGCGCCACGCCCAAGGACGGTCCGTCCGCCGGCGCGGCCATGGCCACGGCCATCGTATCGGTACTCACGGGTGTCCCTATCCGCAAGGATCTAGCCATGACCGGCGAAGTGACGCTGCGCGGCCGGGTGACGGCCATCGGCGGGTTGAAGGAGAAGCTGCTGGCGGCTTTGCGTTCCGGCGTGAAGACGGTGCTGATCCCGCAGGAAAACGAGAAGGACCTGGCCGAGGTCCCGGAGAACGTAAAGCGCGAGCTGGAGATCATCCCGGTCTCCAACATCGACCAGGTGCTGAGCTACGCGCTGACGGGTCCGCTCACGCCCATCGAGTGGCACGAGGACGATGCGGACGGCACGCCGCTCCCCATCGTGGACGACCTTGGCGACGAGGCGGTGATGACCCACTGATCCGCGGAGCACTCGAGTTGCTCAGCTGAAATGAAGGCGGCGCAGGCGACTGCGTCGCCTTTTCTCTTTTGACGCGCGCTTGGAACGCTCCATAATCCATGACCCGCGCGGAGGCCGAATGGCCCCGCCCAACGTGTCGTGGGAGACCCTCGATGACAAAAGCTGAACTCATAGCGGCTGTCGCAGACAAGTCCGGCCTGAACAAGAACCAGGCCAGGGACGCGTTGGAAGCCGTGCTCGGCGCTATCACCGGCGCCATGAAGGAGAGTGCGGAGGTCCGCATCGTGGGGTTCGGCAACTTCGTGCCCGTGGACCGTCCCGAGGGCATGGCCAGGAACCCGCGCACAGGTGAACAGGTGAAGCGGCCGGCGTCCAAGACCGTGAAGTTCCGCCCCGGTGAAGGCTTGAAGGGCGCACTGAACTAGATCTGGATCATGGGGACGGGCTCTCCGGCCCGTCCATTGCGCCGCTACCCTAGGCTCGGGCTCGACAGGTGCTCGTGGGCGAACTGGCGGCTGGCCAGGGCCGATCTACAACCCCCGTTTACACGGCGTTGGCGCTCCGCCCATGCAGGCCATGCGGGCTGAGGCCGGCATTCGCTCAGGCGACCCGGTGCGCATCGCTTATACGTTCGAGGACTTGGGGGCGGCTGAACTGCGTGAACTCCACCGCCTCAGTGACGGCTATGCGACCTTCACCTATGAGAAGGCTTCGCGGGCCGGTCATGGAAGCGCTCATCCTGGACCGACCGGTCATCGCGCCGCGCTACTCTAGCCTCGCCAACCTGCTCCCCCCAGGCTACGCTGACCACGCCGGCGCTCTCCATTTTCGGGTTCAGCCCGATGCGCCGTTCGGGCGCCTGAACGCGGTGCTCAGTCCGATGCTGAAATGCTCCCCCTGCATCCAGTACGCCGCTCGACTGGTGAACGGGTGCGCCGGCGTGGGCCTGCGCGCCGTGCGCTTCGCCCAGCTCCGGCGCTTCCGATGACGGGCTTCCACAATGAAGCCGGCGATCCGGGCTGCTGGGCGTCCGTGGGTGCACGACGCTTCGAAGGCCGCGGCGCCCTGTTCCTGGATCGCGACGGCGTCGTGGTGGAGGAGGTCGGCTATCTGAGCCGTCCAAAGGATATGGTGCTGGAGGACGGTGCGGCGGAGACCATCGCCGCCTTCAACCGGATGGGCGTGCCGGTGGTGCTGGTCACCAACCAGTCCGGCGTGGCGCGCGGCTATTTCGGCTGGCCGGCGTTCGAGGCCGTTCAGCAGGCGCTGGCCGACCGGCTCGCGGCCGCGGGCGCGCACCTGGATGCGGTCTTCGCCTGCGGCTATCACGAGAGCGGGCAGGGGTTCCTGGCGATGGCTGACCACCCCTGGCGTAAGCCCGCGCCCGGTATGTTCCTGGCGGCGGCGGAGCGGATGGACCTGGACCTCTCGCGCTCGCTGATCGTGGGCGACCGCGCCCAGGACCTCGCCGCCGGCCGGGCGGCCGGGCTGGTCGCCGGCCTGCACGTCGCCACCGGCCACGGCGATGCGGCCGAACAGGCGGCGGCGGCGGCGCTGAACGGGCCGGCCTTCGAGGTCGGTCTGGCGGCCAATGTCGGCGGCGCTCTTGATCTCCTGCCCCGCTTTGGAGACGCCTGAGCCATGCTGATCGACGATATCGCAGGCCGGCGCGTCCTGGTCATCGGCGACGTGATGCTCGACCACTTCGTGCGCGGCGCGGTGGAGCGGGTCTCGCCCGAGGCTCCGGTGTTGGTGGTCAACGTCACCGAGGAACGCTCCGCGCTGGGCGGCGCGGCCAATGTGGCCGCCAACGTCGCAGCCCTGGGCGGCCACGCGGTGCTGATAGGCGTCGTCGGGGAAGATGCCGGCGCGGCCCTGCTCGGTGGCATCATCGCCGCAACCGACGGGGTCAGCGACGCCCTGGTTCGGGTCGCCGGCCACCTCACCACCCAGAAGACCCGCTATCTCGGCGGAGACCGCCACCTGCTGCGCGCCGATCGGGAGCGCATCGGCCTGAGTGCGGAGGCCGAGCGCCGGGTCATCGCGGAGGCCTTGGCGCAGCTTCAGGCCTGCGAGGTCGTCGTGATCTCCGACTACGCCAAAGGCGTCGCCTGTCCGGCGGTGGTGCGCGCGGTGATCGGGGCGGCGAACGCGGCCGGAATCGCTGTAGCGGTCGACCCCAAGCGGGCGGACGTAGGGGTCTATAAGGGCGCACGCCTGCTCACTCCCAACCGCAAGGAGATGTGGCTGGCCACCGCCGAGGACTGCGCCGACGACGCCTCTTGCGACCGGGCGGGGGAAGCGGTGTGCGCCTTTACAGGCGGAGCGGTGCTGCTGACCCGATCCGAGCACGGCGTGTGCCTCTACCAGCCGGGCAAGCCCGTCTGGCGCGACCCCGCCCGGGCCCAGGTAGTGCGTGACGTGTCGGGCACCGGCGACACGGTGATCGCCGCCGCCGCCCTGGCGCTCGCTGCGGGCGCCGACCTCCAGGCCGCCGCCCACTTGGCCAATACCGCTGCAGCCGTCGCGGTCGGCAAGAGCGGCACCTCCTGCGTGACGCCGCAGGAGCTGAACCAGGCGCTGTTGCACGGGCCGGACGACGGCCTGCTGGCCGGCAAGCTGTTGCCCCTGACCACAGCGGCCGGAGTGGTTGAGGACTGGCGCCATGCGGGGCTGCGGGTCGGCTTCACCAACGGCTGCTTTGACCTGCTGCACCCGGGGCACGTAAGCCTGCTGAGCAAGGCGCGCGCGCTCTGTGACCGCTTGGTGGTGGGCCTGAACACCGACGAGTCGATCTCCCGCCTGAAGGGGCCGCAGCGGCCGATCCAGAGCGAGCTGGCCCGAGCGGAGGTGATCGGCGCCCTGCGCTCGGTGGACCTGGTCGTCCTGTTCGGGGAGGACACGCCGCTGGAGCTGATCCGGACGCTTCGTCCCGCGGTGCTGGTGAAAGGCGCTGACTACACGGTGGAGACGGTGGTGGGGGCGGACCTGGTGCTCGGTTGGGACGGCCGGGTGGAACTGGTCGACCTGGTGCCAGAGCAGTCCAGCACCCGCCTCATCGCCCGCTCGCGGCTGGAGCCGGTAGGCAAGCCCTGAAGCGGGAAAAGATGGCGAGTTCGCGGAGCCCAAGTTCGGCCGGCGTTCGCGACCAAGCCAATTGAACTCTGGAGCGCGCCTACCGGATGGGCGTAGGCGCCAGCACGGCCGCCTGGCCGTCAGCCTGCAGCCGGGCGCGCGCGAGTTCGTCCATCACCGCGCGCGCTTTCGGGTCGCCCAGCACTTGGGCCGCAGCCACGAAGCTCTGCGCAGACGCGCCGCCCAGCCCCGCCATCCGCTGCAGCATGTCCAGCGGAGACTTGCGAGATGGCGTCACCTTCAGCACGGTCGCGGTGTCCGGCGACAGCTTGGCCAGCCGCTTGGCCTCCGATACGGCGAGCGCCAGACCGCCCAGCTTGTCCACCAGCCCGAGCTGCTGGGCCTCGGCGCCGGTCCAGACCCGGCCCTTGGCGATCTCCGCCACCCGCGTGATCGGCAGATGGCGGCCCTGGGCCACATGGGCGATGAAGCCCTGGTAGATGCGGTCCATCCAGGCCGAGACGGTGGCGCGCTGGGCCGTGGTGAAGGGTTGCGCGGAGCCATAGGCGCCGGCGAAGTCGCCGCCCACCGTCAGGTCGCGCAGGTTCAGCCCGAACTTGGCCAACGCCGGCCCGAACACGATCTTGCCGCCGAACACGCCGATGGAGCCCGTCAGGGTCGTGGGCTCGGCTACGATTTCGTCGGCGCCGGCGGAGACCCAGTAGCCGCCCGACGCCGCATAGGTTCCCATGCTCACCACCACAGGCTTATGCGCCGCCTGGGCGGAGCGCACCGCTGAAGCGATCTGCTCGGACGCGGTGTCCGATCCGCCGGGCGAGGAGACGCGGAACACGATGGCCTTCACCTGGTCGTCGGCGATCGCTTCGGCGAAGGCCTTGGCCACGTCGTCGGAATAGATGCCGGCCTTGGCGCTGGTCAGGCCCTGCGCGTCCGCCGTGCCTGTGACGATGTCGCCCTCCGCCCCGATCAGGGCGATGGCCGGGCCGCCGTCCGGGGCGACCGCGTGGCGGGTGGCGCGGTAGCTGGCCAGGTCCATCAGCTTGGCGTCCTGGCCGGCCCGCGACCCGAGCGTGGCGACCGCCGCCGACAGCTCGCCCACCCGGTCGATCAGCCGCTTGGCCTTGGCGTCCTCGGCACTGTATGGGCCGGCCGCGAGCGCCGCCTTCACCGCGTTCGGGTCGAGCCCGCGGTCCTTTGCGGCGGTGGTCAGCTCGGTGTCGTAGACCGAAGTCATCCAGCCGAGCTCCGCCTCGCGGTGAGCAGGCGTGTAGTCGCTGTAGAGCAGCGGGTTGACCGCGTTCTTGTACTGCTCGCGCTGCTGGAAGTCGGCGGTGATGCCATACTTGTCGAAGAAGCCCTTTAGAAACAGGTCCTCCGCGGTCACCCCGGTCGACTGCAGCGAGGCGCCCGGTTGCATCCAGAACTGGTCGGCGGCGGCGCCCAGCATGTAGGTCGCCGTGGAAATGCCGGAGGGATAGATGCCTTGGCTGTAGGCGATGGCCAGCTTGCCCGAGGCGCGGAAGCCCTTCAGCGCCAGCCGGATCTCGTCGGCCTGGGCGGGCGGCAGGCCGCCTTCTGGCAGGCGGATCAGCAGGCCCTTGACGCTGGCATCGTGAGCGGCGCGGCCCAGCGTCTCCACCACTGACAGCACCGACAGGCTCCGCCCGTTCAGGAAGGCCAGCGGTGTATTCGGCGACTGGTCGCTCAGCGTCTGACGCAGGTCGAGCGAGAGCACCGTGGCGGCAGGCGCCGCCGCCGGGCGGGAGGCGCTCGCCGCCAGTGCCAGCACCAGCAGCGGCAGTCCCATGAAGAACAGCAGCAGGCCGCAGAAGACCCCCGCCAGGGTGACCAGGAACTGCTTCATGCCGCGCGGCGTGCTCCAACCCTCAGCCCCGCCGCGACTCATGTCGGAGGCGGGACGGACCCCTGGATGTCTATAGCAATGCCGGCTCGCGGCGCTGCAGCTTTTCTCCTTCCCTGCGCCTAAGGCAGTGTTGCATTCAGCACCGCCGCCAGCCTGACGCCCGCCTTCGCCAGCTGCGCCCGCACCACCGGCGCCGCCGCGGCGAAGTAGTCCGCGGTCAGCGCTTCAGGCCGACTCGGCGTCTTGTTGCAGGCCGGCGGGTCGGGCAGGCGGCCGTAGGCGGTGTGGAGCGCCACGTCGTGGGTCTCCGCCACCCAGTCGTCCACGTCGCCCTTCGCCCACTCCGCGCCGTGGACGTCGGCCAGCGCGCGGACATAGGGCAGCCCGACCTCCGCGGTCCCGATCGCGCTGGCCACTAGGTCGTTGTCCCAGACAGAATAGAGGTTGGTCCTGGCCTTCAGCGCGCCGGGCAGGGTGACGCGCACGTGTTCTCCGCTCCGATCTCCGTTGTCGGCGGCGTGCAGGGGCTGGTGCAGCTCGGCCATCAGGTAGGCCACCGCCTCCAGGGCGCGGACCTTCTCGGGCTGAGGCGTGGTGGGGTCCTTCAGCTCGGCCATGAAGGCCTTCAGCACCTGGCTGGCGCACCGGCCGTCCTGGCAGGCCTTCCGCGTAGGCGGCCCGCAGAGCGGGACGGCGTCGTAAGGCAGGTCGTGCATGAAGTCCGCCTTCTGGCCGTGCAGGCACGAGACCAGGCGCGCGCTGTCGTCCAGGCTGGAGACGGAACAGCCCGAAACCGTCACACCGCTCCCGAGCAGGGCCGTGACCTGCGCGCGGGTGGAGGGCGTGAGGCGTTCCAGGGCGAGTTGCGCCACCACGCGGTCCGCTTCCGGGTCCCACGCGCGGGCGCGGACGGGCGATAGCGCCAGCAGGGCCAGGCCTGCGATGAGAGCGAACAGCGGCGTGCGCAGCATGGACGCCATATCATCATGGGATGGCCGCCGCGTCATCAAGCCCTTGCGCTCAATGGCCGATGTGCTCGCGCCAGAGCTTGTGCAGGCCGGCGGGCTCCGGCCCGGAGGCGGTGCGCATGTCCACCGTGCGTACAATGGACAGGCCCGCATAGGGCGCGGTGCGCCAGACGACCTTGGCCATGTGCACCGCCCCGGCAGGGCGCGCCAGCACCGTGATCTCGCCGGGCAGGGTCGCGGCCTGATCGAGCTACAGCCGCAGGCCGCGTAGCGAACGGTCCACCACCACAGCGTCGCAGGCATGGCCGCTGGATGTCACCAGCCGAACGGTCTCGCTCGCCGCTTCGCGGAGGTGAAGGCGGCGGTCGGCGGCTGAAGACGGACACCGGGTGCTGCCTAGAAGGCGCCTTCCCAGCGCAGCTGGTCCACCAGCCGGTCGGGGTTGCTGGAGGCGACGTCGGCGCCGAGCAGGCTGGCGTAGGCGGTCCACAGCGTCAGCGGCGCCAGGGCGGCCGCCGCGAGCGGATCGGTGCGGGCCAGCAGGGCGATGGTTGCCCCCGCCGTCACCCCCTCCGCCATGGTGATCGCGTCGCCGGCCACTGGGCTTTTGGCCCGGAAGAAGGCCGGGGTGAAAACCGCGTAGAGCAGCCAGTTCACAGCGCGCAAGCCCAGCAGGGCGTTGCGATCGTGAGTTTCGCGGTTGTTCAGGATGCGAAGGTCCGCCCAGACCTGCAGCAGGTTCAGCCCTGTCCAGACGGTGGGGAAGACCCAGGCCGGCGGCGCCTTGGCCGGCCGGTTCAGTCCGCGCCAGTAGGTACGTGCATCCCGGGTGGAGGAAAGCGCCGACACCGCGCTGATCCCGGCCAGGAAGGCCGCGGCGTGCCAAGTCTTGAAGCGGTAACTGTCAGCCATTGGCGTTCACCGCTCGCCTCCTCAGGGAGGCTCCTCCATTCGCCTGTAGCCAAGTGGCCCGGCTTTGCGACGTTTCTAAGCGCATCGGGTCGATCGGCAAAGCGATCGCGAGCAGGAGAAAAGCGGGCTTGGCCTGAGGATAGGGCGGGAAAGATGGTCGGAGTAGCAGGATTCGAACCTGCGACCCCCGCGTCCCGAACACGGTGCTCTACCAGACTGAGCTACACTCCGACGAGGAGGCGGGCTTATAGATCAGCGCCCACGGCGCCGCAAGCGACCGCGCCGTTCAGGGCGCTCCGTTCAGGGCGCTCCGACAAGGGCCCCAGGCGTGTTGCAACGCGAGGGGTGGTGGGCTATCTGACCCGCCTCCATACGACCGACCCCTCGAGAGGTCGGCGGAGGCCATCCTTGGGGGATGGTGTAATGGTAACACTGCGGTTTTTGGTACCGTCATTCTAGGTTCGAGTCCTAGTCCCCCAGCCACGGCGCTTCAGAGGGTTAGCCGCCTCGGGCGTCGATCCTCCAGAGGTCTTCTACACGGCTTTTTACAAAGGCCGTACCCAGCAAGTTCCCTCCCACCCGAACGGCGGGCCTTAGCATCGTTTCCGCGAGCGCTTCTTTCTGATCCAGAACAGTTCTGCCGGAGGATCATGACGGTGCCACTAACGGTCAAAGAGTGGGAAGCTCAAAGGGACATTTTCCGGGACGGCGTTGATGAGTCTGACCTAGGCTTTGCGGCTTTCTAACTCAATCGAACAAATCATTCGGGCGTGCTCAACAGCGGCATGATCGGCAGCTACTCGCAAACCTCCAGCTATGGACTATCGGCCCGCTTCAATAGAGAGGAACTCGCTGCTAGAGTTCAGCGGATTGGTAAGAACGCGCGTCGCGTTGAGATCAGAAACGATGACGCCGCCTTCCTGATCGCAAACGCTCAGGAGATCGCCGGCTCGGACGCACCCCTGATATATGTCGATCCGCCATACTATCGGAAGGGAAGGGACCTCTATTACGACTTCTATACAGGTCCGATCATATCAAGCTCAGAGACGCGGTAAGGGAGCTTTCAGGTGATGTAAGGTGGATTGTCTCATACGACTGCGAGCCGGAAATCGCTGCGCTCTACAGCAGTTTCGGGTTGACTGAATACAGCCCCAGCTTGGCGACGCGACAGCGGCCACGCTCGAACTCGCGCCTTCCTCCCGCCGCTCCGCCGAGCTAGAATCTACATGGAAGAAGCCCGCCAGGAGCCTGCATGCCCTTCTCCCTCTACGACGCGACCGTTCCAACCTTCCAGCAGACGCTCGGCGCCATGCAGGGGCTGCTCGCTAAGGTGGAGGCCTTCTGCGGCGAGAGTGACCGCCCTGAGGAAGACCTCCTCCAGGCTCGCCTTATCGAAGACATGCTGCCCCTCGCGTATCAGATTAGCGCCACGGTGACGCACTCCGTCGGCGCCTTGAACGCTGTCCACTCGGGTGTGTTCAAGCCTGACCGCTCACCACCGCCGCAGACCCTGGCAGGGCTCAGAGAGGCCCTGTCGCGCGCCCTTGACGCCTTGAGCTCGATAACGGCGGAAGACATCAACGGCCTTGTGGGTCGCGACATGCGCTTCGAAGCGGGCGAGATGGTGCTGCCCTTCACCGTTGAAGGGTTCCTGATGTCGTTCTCGATACCAAACTTCTTCTTCCATGCCACGACGGCCTACGAC
>CALMGB010000042.1 GCA_937863535.1 uncultured Caulobacteraceae bacterium | reverse complement strand
ATACGGGCGTCCAGGGTCTCCGCCCTCTGGGCGGGGGCCGCCTCGCCGGGCGGCGCGGCCACGCTCAGACCGCCAGCAGGGCGGCGGCGACGCGGCGACCCTCGCCGGCCAGGTAGTTGTACATGCGGCAGGCCTCGGGCGTGCTCATCACGTCCAATCCTACGCCCGCGTTGAACATGGCGTCCCGCACCGGCCTGGGCGCCATGGCCATGGTGGGGCCGACGCCGAGCAGCAGCACCTCCACTTCCAACGGCCCAAGATGCGCGACCGCCGACAGGTCGTCCGGCGTCAGGGTGGAGAGGGACCGCACCGGCCAGGCGGCGACCGCTTCCCGCAGGATCAGGACCGACCCCTCGATCCGCCGCTCGCCGATGCGGAAGCCGCCGCCGCCGAACGCCTCGATGACCGGCGGGGCCGCCACGGCGTCAGGGCCGTCCGGCGGCCGGCCGGGACTTCACGGACGTGGCGAGTGGAACGGCGTCCTCGCCGCGCTTCACGCCCCAGACCAGCACCAGCGGCAGCGCCACATAGACCGACGAGTAGGTGCCGATCAGGATGCCGAACACCATGGTGAAGACCAGCGGGAACAGTACCGGGCCGCCGAACACCAGCGCCCCTGCAAGCGCCAGAAGTGCTGTGGAACCGGTGATCAGGGTGCGCGACAGCCGCTCGTTTTCCGACAGGTCGATGACGTCGTGGAGCGGCGTGCGGCGGTACTTGCGCAGGTTCTCGCGCAGCCGGTCAAAGGTGATCACCTTCTCGTTCATGGAATAGCCGATGACGGTCAGAAGGGCCGCGATGGAGGTCATAGAAAACTCGATGCGCAGGATCGACAGCAGGCCCAGCGTCAGCACGATGTCGTGCAGCACCGCCAGCACCGCGCCCAGGCCGAACTGCAGCTGGAAGCGGAACCAGATGTAGCCCAGCATCAGCAACAGCGCGACGCCGAGCGCCAGGAAGCCGTTCTTCAGCAGCTCGCCCGATACCTTGGGTCCGACCGCCTCCACCCGCTTGAACTGGATGCCGGGAAACTCCTGCGCCAAGCTGTTGCGCATGCCGTTCACCGTCTGGACGGGATCGCGCCCGGCCTCCGGCTTGAAACGCAGCATGGCGGCGTTCGGCGCGCCGAAGCCCTGGACCTCCGGGTCGTGGGCGCCGTGGCGGGCCAGGCTGGCCCGGAGCCCGGCGAGCGGCGCGGGGCCGGGCGTGGTCACCTCGATCAGGATGCCGCCCTTGAAGTCGATGCCGAGGTTCAGCCCCAGCGTGGCCAGGCTGGCGAAGGACGCCAGCACCGCGAACGCGGAAATGGCGGCGGCGATGGGCGCCCATTTGACGAACTTGAACTGGGTCTGGCGGGGCAGGAAGCGGATCAAGGGCCAGCGCATAGGTGCGATCCTCACGCGATCGGCAGGGCTTTGGGCTTGGCGACCCGGAACCACCAGCCGATCAGCACCTGGGTGATGAGGACGGCGGTGAACACCGAGGTGAGCACGCCCACGAACAATGTCCAGGCGAAGCCCCGCACCGCGCCCGAACCGAACTGGAACATGATCAGCGCCGAGATCAGGGTGGTCACGTTGGCGTCAACGATCGAGACGAGCGCGCGGCGGAAGCCCTGGTCGGCGGCCATCAGGGGCGTGCGGCCGGCGTGGGCCTCGTCCCTCATGCGCTCGTAGATCAGCACGTTGGCGTCCACCGCCACCGCGAGCGTCAGGATCAGGCCTGCGATGCCGGGGAAGGTCAGGGTCGCCTGGGTCAGCGACATGGCGCCGAAGATCAGCAGCACGTTGACGATCAGCGCCGCCGCCGCGAACACCCCGAACAGGCCGTATGCGCCGATGATGAAGACAAAGATGGCCGCCGCCCCGATCAGCAGCGAGATCGCCCCGGCCCGTACCGCATCGGCTCCGAGCTCGGCGCCCACGGTTCGCTGCTCCACGAAGTTCAGCTTGGCCGGCAACGCGCCGGAGCGCAGCAGCAGGGCCAGGTTGGCGGCGCTCTCCACGGTAAAGTTGCCGGTGATCTGGCCAGAGCCGCCGTAGATGGCGCCCTGGATGGTCGGATCGGTGATGACCTTGCTGTCCAGCACGATGGCGAAGCGCTTGCCTATGTTGGCCGCGGTTGTGTCGCCAAAAAGCTGCGCCCCTCGACCGTTGAAACGCATGGACACCACCGGCTGGCCGGTTTGGCCGTCAAAACTGCCCGCGGCGCCGGTCAGCATGTCGCCTGAGGCGAACACCCGGCGGCGCACCAGCACGCCCTGGGGTTCGCTCGGCGTGTCGCTCGGCAGCAGCTGGTCTTCCGGGGGCACCAGCGCGGGGTTTGGGGGGACTGGATTGGTGTCGTCCACCATCTGGAAGGTGAGCTTGGCGGTCTGGCCGATGATCTCCTTCAGCCGCTCGGGATTGCTCTCGCCGGGCGCCTCCAACACGATCCGGTCCACGCCCTGGCGGATGATGGTGGGCTCGCGGGTGCCGAGCGCGTCGATCCGGCGGGTGACGACCTCGATGGACTGCTGCACCGCGGACGCGGTGAGCTGGCGCCAGGTCGCCTCGGAATAGCCGAGCGTCACCGTCTGGTCCGGGCCCGAGTTAACATCCAGGTCGCGGCCGCCGTTCTGGCCCGAAGGCTGGACCAGTTTGGTGCGCAGGAGGTTGACCGCATTGGCGACCTGGACGGGATCGTTGATGTGCGCCTGCACCTGGCCGTTGGCGACACCCAGGCCTGAGAAGCCGATATTGCCTTCGCCGAGGGTGCGGCGCGCGTCCTCGGTGACATTGGCCAGCTGCTCGGCGCGGAGCGACGCCTGATCCACCTCCAGCAGCAGGTAGGAGCCGCCCTGCAGGTCCAGGCCCAGGTTCAGCCGCTTGTTGAACGGCGCGGGTATGGCGTCGGTGACCGAGGCCGGCAGCAGGTTCGGCAGGGTGAAAACCAGACCGAACATGGCGGCCAGCACCACCAGGACAATCTTCCAGGCGCGGAGTTGGATCATGGCGGAATCAGCGGGCAGGCGCCGTCAGGCGCTCAGGCCTTCGACTTGGCGTCGTTGGCGGGGGCGGGTTCGCCACGGGTGCGCACGTCGGAGATCATGGCTTTGACCACCTTGATCACCACGCCGGTGGCGATCTCCACCTGCACCTCGGCGTCATCCACCCGGGCGATCTTGCCGATAACGCCGCTGTTCAACACCACCGTATCACCGCGCTTGATGGCCTCGATCAGGGCGCGCTGGTCCTTGGCGCGCTTCTGCTGAGGCCGCAGCAGCAGGAAATAGCCCATCACGCCGATGAACAGCAGCGGCGCGAACTGGACGATCAGGTCCTGCGGACCCCCGCCCGTGGCGGCGGCGGCGCCGGCGGCTTGCGCAAAGGCCGGGATGGCGAACATCTGGACTCCAGAAACAGTCAAGGCGGCCGGGTCGAGGACCTCGGCCGATCGAAGAGGCGCGGAAGCTAGGCGAGCGGCTGTGCTTTGGCAATGCGACGCTGTCTGCCGGCCTAGCCCGCGGGCAGCACCAGGGTGGGATCCACCGGTCGCGCCTTCTCGGTGGGATCGGGCGCGTAGCGGACCTCGAAGTGGAGCTGGGGCCGGTCCACCGCCCCGGTCTGGCCGGCCTGGCCGAGCTCGTCGCCCTGGGCCACGCTGTCGCGCATGCGAACCTCGATCCGGTCCAGATGGGCGTAGGCCGTCACCCAGCCTCCGGAGTGCTTGACCAGCACGAGGTTGCCGAAGCCCGGAATGGAGCTGCCGGCATAGACCACCTCCCCCGCCGCCGCCGCGCGCACGCCGCTGCCCGGCGTGGCGGCGATATCGACGCCGTCATTGTGCTGACCCGTCCCTTTGTCGCCAAAGCCGGAGATGAGCTGGCCCCTTAGTGGCCAGATAAATCGGCCGCGCCCGGCGGCGGTGATCTGGGTTGGCGTCAGGCCGGCGATGCCGGATACCGTGGGCGTGACCGGCCGCGCACGGCCGAGGCTCGGGGCGTAGCCGCCCGACGAATAGCTCGGGCTGTAGGTCGGCGCGGCCAGAGTGGCGACTCGGGAGCCGCCTGCCGTCGTCGCAGCCGTAGAGGGCGCCCGGGCCGTGTAGCCCGGCATGGCGTAGGTGGACGCCGCGGCGCCTGATCCCGCCGCAGCCCGGTAGGGCGTGCCCAATGTCGTGGCGGCAGGCGCCGCATAGGGGCGGGTCCCGGCATAGTAGGGCTGGGTCGTGGTCGCTCCCGCGGCCGCGACGCCCGAGGACGACGGGCTCGGGACCGCAGGCGTCGGATAGGTTCGCGGCGTGACGCCGGCCGTGGAGGCGGGCGGGTAGGTCGGTGCGACGGTGGGCGGCGTGGTCGTTGTCGCATAGGGCTGCGGTGCGGACGCCATGGACGACGACGCAGGGTTGACCGGCGGCGGCGTAGCCC
>CALMGB010000041.1 GCA_937863535.1 uncultured Caulobacteraceae bacterium | reverse complement strand
GAGCGTCAGGGCGGCGCGGGCCTGGACCAGATTGGCGGCGGACCCCTTCAAGGTGTTGTTGTGGAGGAGAGCGTCCTGCACCAGCTCGTTCAAAGCCGGATCGTTGTACAGCTGCCACCAGTTGGGCGGCAGCGGCGCCTCGGTGGAGGTGTCCGGTGCACTCGCCGCGAACTTGCCGCCGCCGGGCTGGTCGGGAGCGGGCCCGGAGGGCTGGACATATTTTGGGCCGACCACGCAACCGGACAGCGCCGCAAAGCCGAGCAGGCCGGCGAGGCGAGGCGAGGCGCGACGCATCAGACCTCGGCCCCCGTTGGCATGCCGCCGGTGGTAGGCGCCTCCGGCGGGGGCTTGGCGGGCTTAGGCAGGCGGTCGCCGAGCGCCCGGGCCACGGTGTAGAAGACGGGAGTGAAGATCAGGCCGAACACGGTCACCCCGATCATGCCGAAGAACACCGCTACCCCGAGGGCCTGACGCAGCTCCGCGCCCGCGCCGCTCGCGAAGGCGAGGGGCACCACGCCCAGGATGAAGGCGAAGGAGGTCATCAGGATCGGGCGAAGGCGGGTGCGCGCCGCTTCGGTAGCCGCCCTAAAGCGGTCGTGGCCGTGTTCGATCTCGCCCTGGCGAGCGAACTCCACGATCAGGATGGCGTTCTTGGCGGCCAGACCCACCAGCACGATGAAGCCGATCTGGGTCAGGATGTTGTTGTCCAGCCCCATCAGGTTCACCCCGGTGATGGCGGCGAGCAGGCACATGGGCACGATCAGGATCACCGCCAGCGGCATGGTCACGCTCTCGTACAGCGCCGCCAGCAGCAGGAAGACCAGCACCACCGCCAGCACGAACACCAGCCCTGCGGTGTTGCCGGCGGCCTTCTGCTGGTAGGCGAGCTCGGTCCAGTCGAAGGCGAAGCCGGTGGGCAGGACCCGGGTCGCCGCCTTCTCCATGGCCGCCATGGTCTGGCCCGTGGAGAAGCCGGGGGGCGTATTGGCCTGCACCTCTGCGCTCGGATAGAGCTGGTAGCGCAGCACCCGGTAAGGGCCGGAGGTCTTCTGCAGATTGATCACCGCGCCGAGCGGCATCATCGCCCCCGAGGCGGTGCGGGTCTGCAGCTGCTGGATCTCCGAAATGTCCTGGCGGTACTGGTTGTCGGCCTGGGCGAACACCTCGTAGGTGTGGTTCAGGTAGTTGAAGTCGTTGACGTAGCTAGCGCCGATATAGGTCTGCAGGGTGTCGAAAACCGAGCTGTCGTTGACGCCTAGGTATTCCGCCTTCACCCGGTCTATGCTGGCGTTGATCCTCGGGGTGCGAGTATTGAAGGTGGTGTAGGCGCCGGTGACTGCGGGCTCCTGGTTCACCGCGGCGATCACTTCCTGGGTGACCTTCTCCAGCTGGGCGTAGTCGGCTTTGCCGGAACGGTCCTCGATGATCATCTTCACCCCGCCCTGGGTGCCGATGCCGCGCACGGGGGGCGGCGGCAGGATGCGGATTTGGGCGTCGGGGATTTGGGAGATGGTCTTGGTCGCATCGGCGATCATCGACTTCAGGGTGACGTGCGCCTTCTTGCGGTTCTCGAAGCTGTCCTCGATCAGATAGGCCTGCCCGGCGGCGGCGTCGGTGGTCTGGGTCGAGGCGTCCACCCCCGCATAGGTTGAAGCGCCGATCATCCCCTTGGTGCCCAGCGCCAGGGGTACGGTCTTGCGGATCATCGCGTCGGTGCGCGCCAGGCTGGACCCGGGGCGCATGTTGGCGGCCATGATCAGGTTGCCCTGGTCTTGCGACGGGATGAAGCCGACCGGCGTGGCGCCGATGCGCCAGACGGTCAGGGCGATCAGCCCGGCGTAGACCACCAGCATGATCACCGCCATCCGCAGCAGGCGGCTCGTCAGGCGGCCATAGCCGCGGCTGAGCCGGTCGAAGCCCTTGTTGAAAGTCTGCGCCGCCACGCTGAGCGGCCGCATCCAGGCAGGACCGCGCTTCTTGCCGTGCTGGGCCTTGGGCTTCAGCAGCAGGGCCGCCATGGCCGGAGACAGGGTCAGCGAGACGATCAGGGAGAAGACCGTCGCGGTGGCGATGGTCAGGGCGAACTGGCGGTAGAACTGGCCGGAGATGCCGGTGATGAAGGCCGCGGGGATGAACACCGCCGAGAGCACGAGCGCGATGGCCACCAGGGCGCCACCCACCTCGTCCATGGTGGCGTGAGCGGCTTCGGACGGGCTCATGCCGTCATCGAGGTGGCGCTCGACGTTCTCGACCACGACGATGGCGTCGTCGACCACGATGCCGATGGCCAGCACCAGGCCGAACAACGAGAGGTTGTTCAAGGTGAAGTGGAAGGCCAGCATGACCGCAAAGGTGCCGATCAGCGACACCGGGATGGCCAGGATCGGGATGATCGCCGCCCGCCAGCTCTGCAGGAAGACCACCACCACGATGACCACCAGGATCAGCGCCTCGAACAGGGTGCGCTGCACCTCGCTGATGGAATCCTTGATGTACTGGGTGGGATTATAGATGATCTTGTAGCCCAGGCCCGGCGGGAAGGCGCCTGACAGCTCCTTCATCTTGCCGATGACGCCGTCGGCGGCCTGGAGCGCATTGGTGCCGGGCTGCTGCAGCACGCCGATGGCGGCGGCGGGGTTGGTGTCGGGCTTGCCGCCCTTTCCGGGCAGGCCAAGATAGGCGTTGGTGGTGTAGACCTCGGCTCCCAGGGACACCCGGGCCACGTCGCCGATCCGGGTGATGCGCCCCTGGTCGTCGCGCTTCAGCACGACGTCGGCAAACTCGGCCGGGGTGATCAGGCGTCCTTGGGCCTCCACCTGCATCTGGTAGGCGGCAGGCTGGTCGCTGAAGGGGGGCGCGCCGATGTTGCCCGCCGCGATCTGGATGTTGTGGCTCTTCAGCTGGGTCAGGATGTCGTCGGTGGTGACGTTGCGCGCCGCGGCCTTGTCCGGGTCGATCCAGATGCGGATGGCGTAGTCGCGCGCCGCCCGGGTGGAGACGTCGCCCACCCCTTCCAGGCGCAGCAGGGGGTATTGCACCTGCAGGGTGACGTAGTTGGCGACGTAGGCCTGGTCCAGCGACTTGTCCGGCGAGTACATGTGCACGGCCAAGAGGATGTCGGGCGAGGACTTGCGCACCGTGATGCCGGTGGCCTGCACCTGCTGGGGCAGGCGGGGGGTGGCGGTGGTGACGCGATCCTGGACCAGCTCCTGGGCCTTGTCGAGGTCGGTGCCCAGCTTGAAGGTGACGGTGATCTGCAGGTTGCCGTCGCCGGTGGAGTAGGAGGACATGTAGATCATGTCCTCGACCCCGTTGATCTGCTCCTCGATCGGATCGGCCACCGTCTCGGCGATCGTCTCGGCCGAGGCGCCGGGATAGGTGAGCGTCACGTTCACCGTGGGCGGCACGATATTGGGGTACTGGGCGGCGCCCAGGTTCGGGTAGGCGATGGCGCCCAGCAACGTGATCAGGATGGCTATGACGACCGCAAACACCGGGCGGTCGATCATGAAGTGGGAAAAGCGCACGGAGCTGCGGCCTACTGGATCTGGCCGGCGAAGGTGCCTGCGGCCGACGGCGGCGCCAGATCGGCGGGCGTGGGCGAGACGCCGGGGTTGGGCGGCTCGATCTTGCCTTGCTGGGTCTTCACCTTCAGGCCCACCTTGGCCTTCTGGATGGCGCCGATCACCAGTTCGTCGTCAGGCCCCAGGCCTTTGGTAACCACGCGCAAGCCATCCACCAGGGGACCCTCGGTGAGCTTGCGCTGCTCCACCTTGCCGTCGCGGCCGACCACGTAGGCGATCTCGTCGCTCTGCTGGGTGGTGATGGCGTCGTCAGGCACCAGCATGGCCGTGTAGCTGCCCGAGCCCAGTAGCCGGATGTGGCCGAACAGGCCCGGCAGGTAGATCAGCTTGGGATTGTCCACCAGCGCCCGGCCCCGGATGGTGCCGGAGTTGGGATCGAGCGTGTTGTCCACGAAGTCCATGCGCCCGCGGATGGCGAAGTTGGGCTGGTCCTGAAGCCGGATTTCCACCGGATTGGCGAAGTTGCGGGAGCTCGGCCGGCTGCCCAACGCCGCTTGGCGCTGGTACTTCAGATAGAGCGACTCCGCTCCGTAGAAGCTGAAGCGGATCGGGTTCAGGTCGGTGATGTTGGTCAGGATGGTGGTGTCCTGGGTCACTAGGTTGCCGGGCGCCACCCGGCGGTCCGAGGCCAATCCGTCCTGGGGTGCGGTCACCCGGGTGAAGCTGAGGTTCAGGACGGCGGTGGCGGTCGTCGCGCGGGCGGCGACCAAGTCGGCGGCGGCCTGCTGCTCGGCGGCGAGGCGGGTCTCGTACTCCTGCTCGGCGATGGCCTTGGCGGCGTAGAGGCGTTCGGCCCGGGCGCGCTCGATCTTGGCGTTGGCGAGCGTCGCCACCGCGCGCGCTTCCTGCCCCTTGGCCTGGTCAAGGGCGGCCTGGTAGGGGCGCGGGTCGATGACGAACAGCACCTGGCCCTTATGGACCACATGGCCGTCGGTGAAGCCAATGGTCTGCAGGTAGCCGCTCACCCGGGGACGGATGTCCACCGAGTCGATGGCCTCAAACCGGCCGACGAAGTCGTCCCAGTCCACGATCTTCTTGGACAAGGGCTTGGAGACGATCACGGTCGGCGGCGGGGGCTTGGGTGGCGCCTTCTTGGCGCATCCGGCGACGCCGATGCAGATCGCAACCATCAGCGTGATCGCACGCATTCAACATCTCCGCCCGCTATAGCTCCGCCGGGCCGTGCGGGTGCTAGGCCACAGGCGTCTGTGGTGCAATGTCGGAGATGTTGCGATAGCGAAAAAGAGCCCCGACCGGCCTGACCTATTGCAGTGGCCAAGTTCCGGTCGAAGGCTTAGGGAAGACGCATGATGCAAACTGGTGCAGGCGCTGCGTGAGCCAGCCCTTGCTCGAGCGGCTCCGGTCTGACACCCGCGACGCGCACATGGCGTTGGAAGAGGCGCTAAACCTCCTGCGACCGCCACTCCGGCGAGAGCGCTTCGTTCAAACGCTGCAGGGCTTCCTCGCTTTCCATCGGGCGTGGCAGCCGCGCATGGCCGCCCTGGTGGACGACCCGGGGCTGCTGGCGCCCCGGAACAAGCTCGCCCTGATCGAACAGGACCTGCAGGCCCTGTGCGCTGCAGAGGCGCCACGCGCCGCCTGGGTCGATCTCGGCTTCCTGACCACGCCGGCGGCCGCCTGGGGCTCGCTCTACGTCTTGGAGGGGGCCACGCTTGGGGGGCAGGTTATCTCAAAAGCCCTGCGCCGGGCGGCCTGGACGCCGGCGGACGGCCTGCGCTACTTCAACCCCTATGGTCAACGCACAGGGGAGATGTGGGCCACCTTCCGCGCTGCGCTCGAGGCGCCGGCCCTGGAGCCCGGCCTCGTGACCGACGGCGCGCGCGCCACCTTCCGCACGCTGCAGTCCGGGCTGGCGCCTGCGATGGGAGCCGCAGCTTGAGCGACGCAGACCTCTCGGCCGCGCCAACGCACGGGGATGTCACCACCTGCGAGCGGGAGCCGATCCACCTCTCCGGCGCCATCCAGCCCCATGGCGCCCTGCTGGAGCTGGACGGCGAGCTAAGGGTGGTGAGGGCGAGCGCTGATGCGCAGGGATGGCTGGGTCTCACCGTCGACCCTTTGAAGGGGTGCACGCTTCAGGAGGTGTTGCCCTCCGGCTGGAGCGAGCTGCTCGGCCTGATCCAGGCCTGGCTCGACGGAGGCGAGCGCATCCTGCTCTCCGCCGGCCCGGCGGCGGACGGACGCCGCGCCACCGCCCTGGCCCAGCGTACCCGCGGTGGGGGCGTGCTCCTGGAGTTCGAGGCCGGCAACCTGGACTTCCATGCCGCAGGCCGCCTGCAGGCGCGGGTCCAGGCCGACCTGGAGCAACTCGGCCGTGCCGACGAAGTAACGGCGCTCAGCGCCCTGGTCGCCGCCCAGGTGCGCCAGCTCACCGGCTTCAACCGGGTGATGATCTACCGGTTCACCGAGGCGTGGGATGGAACCGTGATCGCCCAGGATGGCGACGGGATGCTGCCGAACTACCTTGGGCTGCGTTTCCCGGCCTCCGACATCCCGGTTCAGGCGCGCGAGCTCTACCGGCTCAACCGGGTGCGCATCATCCCCGACGCGGACTACACGCCCGTAACCGTCGTCGACGTCGACCGGTGCAGGACGCAGCCGCTGGACCTCAGCGCTTCGGTGCTGCGCAGCGTCTCGCCGGTGCACCTGGAATATATGCGCAACATGGGCACGCTCGCGTCCATGTCGGTGTCCATCCTGGTGGAGGGGCGGCTTTGGGGCCTGGTCTCCTGCCATCACGCCACGCCCCGGCTGGTGGCGCTGCAGGTGCGCAACGCCTGCGATTTCCTGGCCCAGGTCATGGCCCTTCAGATCAGCGCCCTGGAGCGCACCAGCCGCGCCGCCCGCCAAGTGGAGCTGGCCGAGGTGCAGGGCGAATTGATCGCCCGCATGGCCCGCGAGCGTCGGTTCGCCGACGGCCTGGCCCGGCGACCCTCGGCCTGGCTAGCCCTGGCAGGGGCGACGGGCGCCGCAGCTGTGGTGGACGGCGACGTGACCACGGCCGGCCTGACGCCCGACCGGCCTCAGATCCTGGCGCTGGTGGACTGGCTGAACCGCAACGAGCAGGCGGAGGTCTACTCCACCTCCGCCCTGTCCGAGCGGTTCCCTGCGGCCAAGGCCTATGTCGAGCTCGCCAGCGGCCTGCTCGCCATCCGCACCTCCCAGCTGCACCCGAGCTATGTGCTCTGGTTCCGCCCCGAGGTGGTGCAGGAGGTGACCTGGGGAGGAGACCCCAACAAGGCGGTGGAGGCTGCGACCGGCCGCCTCCACCCGCGCAAATCCTTCGAGCAGTGGAAGGAGAAGGTGTGCGGCCGGGCTGAGGCCTGGGAACCGGCAGTGGCGGAGACCGCGCGGAGCTTCCGCAACGCCATCCTCAACGTGGTGTTGCGCCAGGCGGAGGAGCGGGCGGAGCTCGCCGGCGAGCTGCAGCGCTCAAACCGGGAGCTGGAAGCCTTTTCTTATTCCATCAGCCACGACCTGCGCGCCCCTTTCCGCCACATCGTGGGCTATGCCGAGCTGCTGCAGGAGCGCGAGGACAAGCTGGACGCCACCTCCAGCCGCTATGTCCGCAGCATCCGCGACAGCGCTATTTCCGCCGCGCGCCTGGTGGACGACCTGCTGCAGTTCTCCAAGGTGGGCCGAGCGACGCTCTCCACCGGGCGCGTGGACATGAACAAGCTGGTGGCCGAGGCCCGGCGCTCGCTGGAGCCGGACCTGGAGGGCCGCGAGATCGCCTGGTGGATCGAGGAGCTGCCGCCCGCCTTCGGCGACGCGGCCATGCTGCGCCAAACCCTTGTCAACCTGATCTCCAACGCCGCCAAGTACAGCCGGCCCCGGCCACGGGCGCAAATTGATGTCTTCGCCGAGCACAAGGGCGAGGAGACCATCTACACGGTCCAGGACAACGGCGTCGGCTTCGACATGGCCTATGCGCCCAAGCTGTTCGGCGTGTTCCAGCGCCTGCATCGGCAGGAAGAATTCGAGGGCACAGGCATCGGCTTGGCCATTGCGCAACGGGTGGTGGAGCGTCACGGTGGACGAATATGGGCCGAGGGCGCGCTGGACCGTGGCGCCGTCTTCCACTTTGCACTGCCGGACCTGAAGGACGAAGCGTCTCTTGGCTGACCTGCGCCCCATCCTGCTGATCGAGGACAGCCGCGAGGACGTGGAGCTGACCCTGGCGGCATTAGCCAAGTGCAAGTTGGCCAACGAAATCGTGGTTACCCGGGATGGCGCGGAGGGGCTCGATTTCCTCTACCGGCGCGGCGCGCACGCGGGTCGCGCCGCTGGCGATCCTGCGGTGGTGCTTCTGGACCTCAAGCTTCCCAAGCTCGATGGGCTGGAGGTGCTGGAACGGGTGAAGAAGGACCCGATGCTGCGCCATATTCCGGTGGTGATGCTCACCTCCTCCAAGGAGGAGCGCGACCTAGTGCGTAGCTATGAGCTGGGTGTGAACGCCTTTGTGGTGAAGCCTGTTGAGTTCAAGGCCTTCTTCGCCGCCATTGAGGACCTCGGCGTATTCTGGGCGGTGCTGAACGAGCCGCCGCCGGGACGCGGGCGGGCGTGAGCGTGGTCGTGGGCCGGGTCCGCATCCTGATGCTGGAGGACAGCGACCTCGACGCCGCCCTAGTGGCGCGCGAGCTCGCCCGCTCCGAGCTGGACATCGACTATCAGCGGGTCTCGGCGCGGGCGCCTTACGCTCAGGCGCTGCAGGACGGCGGCTTCGACCTGATCCTGTCGGACTTCTCCTTGCCAGACTTCAACGGTGTGGAAGCGCTGGACCTGGCGCGCACGCTGGCGCCCGAGGCGCCCTTCATCTTCGTTTCCGGGGTGGTGGGCGAGGAGTTCGCCATCGAATCGCTGAAGGAAGGCGCCACCGACTACGTGCTGAAGCAGCGGCTGGAACGGCTGCCGTCAGCGGTGAAGCGCGCCCTGGCCGAGGCGCACGAGCGGCGGGAGCGCCGCCGCGCCGAGGAGCGGATGAGCCTGCTGGTGGCCGAACTCAGCCACCGGGTGAAGAACACCCTAGCCACCGTCGCCGCCATCGCCCGGCTCACGCTTCGTCAAAGCCCGGATCTGAAGACCTTCGACCTGGCTTTCAGCCGGCGGCTGGAGGCCCTGTCTCGCGCTCATAGCCTGATCTTCGAGGCCAATTGGGGCGAGACGGAGCTCCGCGCCGTCGTTGAGCAGGCGCTGAACCCCTTCCGCCGGCAAGGCGAACCGAGCATCCGCATCGAGGGTGAGGATCTGAAGCTCGCGCCCAAGGCGGCCCTCGCGCTCACCTTGATGCTGCACGAACTGGCCACCAACGCCGCCAAGTACGGGGCGCTCAGCGACGTAGGCGGCCAGGTGGATGTCCGCTGGTCGGTGCAGCCCGGCGAACACGCCATACACCTAAACTGGAGCGAGCAGGGCGGTCCGACGGTCATCCCCCCGACCCGCAAAGGCTTTGGCCACACCCTGATCGAGCGTAGCGTCCGCTATGAGTTGGATGGCTCGGCGCGGCTGAGCTTCCCCGCCTCCGGGATGCAGGCTGAGATCAGCTTCCCTGCGGCCGCGTAGCTTGAGCCCCTCTCCCGGAAAGGGAGAGGAAGCTATCTCCGCGTCGGCTCGTAGTTGAGGATCGGGGCGAGCCAGCGTTCCGCGGTCTTCAGGTCCCAGCCTTTGCGGCGGGCGTAGTCGGCGGTCTGGTC
Source organism: uncultured Caulobacteraceae bacterium (assembly GCA_937863535.1). Classification (GTDB taxonomy): domain Bacteria; phylum Pseudomonadota; class Alphaproteobacteria; order Caulobacterales; family Caulobacteraceae; genus CAHJWH01. Next base: position 13,066 of record CALMGB010000041.1, on the reverse strand, counting down.
GGCGTCGATCTTGCCGACGCCGAAATAGTGAGCTTCCGGATGGGCGAAGTAGAGACCCGACACGGAAGCCGGCGGCGCCATGGCGAAGCTTTCCGTGAGCGACATGCCCGTGGCGTGCTCGGCGTCCAACAGGCGGAACAGGGTGGCCTTCTCGGTGTGGTCGGGCTGGGCCGGGTAGCCTGGCGCCGGACGGATGCCGCGATAGGTCTCGGCCAGCAACTCGTCCACGCCCAGCGCCTCGTCCGGGGCGTAGCCCCAGAGTTCGCGACGGACGCGGGCATGCATGACCTCGGCAAAGGCCTCCGCCAGCCGGTCGGCCAGGGAGGTGGCCAGGATTGCCGAGTAGTCATCCCCGGCCTGCTTGTAGTGCAGCGACAGGGCGCTCTCACCATGGCCGGCGGTGACGGCGAAGGCGCCCATGTAGTCGGGCGCCCCACTCAAGGGTGCAACGAAGTCGGAGAGCGCCAGGTTCGGCTTGCCTTTGCTTTTCAGCATCTGCTGGCGCAGGGTGTGCAGCCGGGCCGCCTCCATCGACCGGCTATCGTCCGTATACAGAACGATATCGTCCGCATCGCTGTTGGCGGCCCAAAAGCCGATGACGCCGGAGGCCTGGAAAAGCCCTTCCTGGACGATCCTCGCCAGCATCGGCTCCGCGTCGGCGAACAAGTCGCGGGCCGCTTTACCTACGACGTCGTCCTCGAAGATCGCGGGATAGCGGCCGACCAGCTCCCAACTGGCGAAGAAGGGCGTCCAGTCGATGGCCTGCGCCAATGTCGCCAAGTCGTAGTCGTTGAAGGCGCGGGTGCCGAGGAAGCTCGGGCGCGTGGGCGTATGGCCAACGAAATCGACGCGGAAGCGGTTGGCGCGGGCCTGCTCAAGGGTGGCGCGCGCCTTCTGCTCGCGGCCGCGGGCGAACTGCTCGCGGATCTTGACGTATTCATCGCGGACGGCCGAGCGGGCGTTCTGGCCTTCGCTGGGCGACAGCAGCCCTGAGACCACGCCCACCGCCCGGCTGGCGTCGGGGACGTAGATGGTGGCGCCGTCGAAGACGGGCTCGATCTTCACCGCGGTGTGGGTGCGGCTGGTGGTGGCGCCGCCGATCAGCAGCGGCTTGTCGCCCATGCCTCGCCGCCGCATTTCGCTGGCCACGAACACCATTTCGTCGAGCGACGGCGTGATCAGGCCGGAGAGGCCGACAATGTCGACCTTGTGCTCCATGGCGGCGTCCAGGATGCGGTCGGCCGGCACCATGACGCCGAGATCAATCACTTCGTAGTTGTTGCACTGGAGCACGACGCCGACGATGGACTTGCCGATGTCGTGCACATCGCCCTTCACCGTGGCCATCAGCACCTTGCCGGCGTAGGTGCGCGGGCCGCCGCCAGCCTCGGCCTCCATGAAGGGCATCAGGTGAGCCACGGCCTGCTTCATCACCCGGGCGGACTTGACCACCTGGGGCAGGAACATCTTGCCCGCGCCGAACAGGTCGCCGACCACGTTCATGCCGGCCATCAGCGGGCCTTCGATGACGTGCAGGGGGCGGGCCACCGACAGGCGCGCCTCCTCGGTGTCGGCGACGATGAATTCCGAGTTGCCGTTGACCAGGGCGTACTCCAGCCGCTTGCCCACCGGCTGCTCCCGCCAGGCGAGATCGACGATGCGGACCGCACCCTTGTCGCCTTTGTACCTGGGCGCGAGGTCCACCAGCCGCTCGGTGGAGTCCGCGCGGCGGTTTTGGATGACGTCTTCGACGGCTTCCCGCAGCTCGGGGTCGATCTCGTCGTAGACGGGCAGGTCGCCGGCGTTGACGATGCCCATGTCCATGCCCGCGGCGATGGCGTGGTACAGGAACACCGAGTGCATCGCGCGCCGCACCGGCTCGTTGCCCCGGAAGCTGAACGAGACGTTGGAGACGCCGCCGGAGATGTGGGCGTGGGGCAGGCTCTCGCGGATGCGATGCGTCGCCTCGATGAAGTCGAGCGCGTAATTGTTGTGCTCCTCGATCCCCGTGGCCACCGCAAAGATGTTGGGGTCGAAGATGATGTCCTCGGGTGGATAGCCCAGCCGGTCCACCAGGATGCGGTAGGCCCGGGTGCAGATCTCCACCTTGCGATCGGCGGTGTCGGCTTGGCCAACTTCGTCGAAGGCCATGACCACGACAGCGGCGCCATAACGCTGGCATGCCTTGGCCTGGGTGATGAACTTCTCCTCGCCCTCCTTCAGGGAGATCGAGTTGACGATGCAGCGGCCCTGCACGCACTTCAGCCCGGCCTCGATCACCTCCCACTTGGAGCTGTCGACCATCACCGGCACCCGGGCGATGTCGGGCTCGCCAGCGATCAGGTTCAGGAAGGTGGTCATGGCGGCGGCTGAGTCGAGCAGGCCCTCGTCCATGTTCACGTCGATGACCTGGGCCCCGGCCTCCACCTGCTGGCGGGCGACGTCCAGCGCTGCGGGATAGTCGCCGGCGGCCACCAGCTTTCTGAACTTGGCGGAGCCTGTGACGTTGGTGCGTTCGCCGATGTTGACGAAGATCGGGACGGTCATACGCCTGCACTCGGATCGGGTTCACGGCCGGCGAGCTGGAGCCGGCGTGAGATCACCGCCTGGGGCGCTCCGGCCGTCTGGAGGGCGCGCCAGTCGGCGGGGTTTGATGTCAGGCGCTTGTGCAGCACCGCGAGGATAAGGCGCAGGTTGGCCATGCTGGCGCCGCGCACGGCGTCGATGATCGCGGCAGGCGCCCGACCCAAGGTCGCCTCGATCACCGTGAGGCCCGCGGGGTCGGCGATGGGTTCGAGGCCGAACCGGGCGATCACCTGAAAGAAGGCCCGGCCGAGGGTTGCGGAGGCGGCGTCGCTCACCGCCGGCTTGTTCAGCCGGGTCCGAAGCACGCGTAGCGCCTCGACCTCAACCTGGGAGAGGGCGAGCTTGGGATCAGGGCGGCCGACCGTCACGACGCGGTCATGCCAGCTCGAACGGCTCCAGGCCTGACAGGCGCATAGCGACAGGCCGCTTTGCTGGCGTCCGCGGGCGTTTGCCGGTGACCGCCTGGGCGATGTGCTGGATGTGCGCCGGCGTGGTCCCGCAGCAGCCGCCCAGGATGTTGACAATGCCGCTGGAGGCCCACTCCTCCACTTGACACGCCGTTTCATGCGGCTGCTCGTCGTATTCGCCAAAGGCGTTGGGCAGGCCGGCGTTGGGATAGGCGGAGACTAGGCAGTCGGCTAATCGAGACAGCTCCGCCACGTGCGGTCGCATCAGCTCGGCGCCCAACGCGCAGTTCAGGCCCACCGCGAAAGGCCGGGCATGCTTGATGGAGTTCCAAAAGGCCTCCACCGTCTGGCCCGACAGGGTGCGACCCGAGCGGTCGGTGATGGTGCCGGAGACCCAGATGGGCAGCGGCTCCAGGCCGTCATCCTCAAGGTCAAGGATCGCCTTGATGGCGGCCTTGGCGTTCAAGGTGTCGAACACCGTCTCGACGAGGAAGATGTCCACCTCGCCTGCGTGTAGGGCCAGCGCCTGTTCGCGATAGGCGTGGTAAACCTCGTCGAAGGTGACCGCCCGCTTGGACGGGTCGTTCACATCCGGCGAGATGGACAGGGTGCGGCTGAGCGGCCCGATGGAGCCGGCAACATAGCGCGGCCGGTTCGGCGTCTTCGCCGTCCAGCAGTCTGCGGCCTCCCGCGCCAGCTTCGCGGCGCAGGCGTTGATGTCCACCACAGCCGAGTCCAGGGCGTAGTCGGCTTGGCTGATCGAGGTGGCGTTAAAGGTATTGGTGGCCACGATATCCGCGCCTGAGGCCAGATAGGCGTCGTGCAGTTCGCCGACCACATCCGGCCGGGTGACGCAGAGCAGGTCGTTGTCCCCTTGCAGCGAACTCGGGTGATCGGCGAAGCGGGCGCCGCGGAAGTCGGCCTCGCCGAGCTTGCGCTGCTGGAACATGGAGCCCGCGGCCCCGTCCAGGATTAGGATGCGATCGCGGGCGGCGGCCTTCAGCGCGGCGATGCGGTGGCTGCGCTTCATGCGGCTTCGGCGGCGGGGGTAGTGACGCCCAGCATGCGGCAGACGGCGTAGACCAACTCCGCCCGATTCAGGGTGTAGAAGTGCAGCTCCGAAAAGCCCTGCCCCACCAGCTCCTGGCACATCTCGCTGGCCACGGTGGCGGCCACCAGGCTGCGGGTGTCGGGATCGGCGTCCAGGCCCTCGAACACTTTGGCGATGGGAGCGGGGATGTGGGCGCAGCTGATCTCGGCCATGCGCTTCAGTCCCTTGACGCTGGTCACCGGCATCACGCCCGGCACGATGGGGATGTTCACCCCGGCCTTTCGCACCCGGTCCACAAAGCGATAGAAGGCTTCGGTATCGAGGAAGAACTGGGTGATGGCCCGAGTGGCGCCACTGTCCACCTTGGACTTCAGGGCGTCGATGTCCTGCAGCATCGACGGGCTTTCGGGGTGCTTTTCCGGATAGGCGGCGACGCTGATCTCGAACGGCGCGATGGCGGCGATGCCAGCCGCCAGCTCGCAGGCGTTGCGATAGCTCTCCGGGCCCGGCTGGTAGGCGCCGCCGAGCTGGCCCGGCGGATCGCCGCGCAGCGCCACGATGTGGCGCACGCCCGCCGCCCAGTAGTCACGCACGACTTGGTCCACCTCCTCGCGCGTGGCGGATACGCAGGTCAGGTGGGCCGCCGGCTTCATCCGCGTCTCGGCCAGCATCTTGCGCAACACACCCAGCGTGCGCTCGCGGGTGGAGCCGCCAGCGCCGTAGGTGACCGAGACGAAGGTGGGGGCCAGCGGCCCCAGACGCTCGATGGCGCGCCAGAGCTGAACCTCCAGCTCCGGAGTCTTGGGTGGGAAGAACTCGAAGGACACCCGCGGTCTCAATGCCCCCGCCATCGCGCGGGCCGGCCGGGAAGGGGAGGGCTGGACCTGCATGGACGATCCGAACGCTAGAGGACGGGAAGGGATCATATAAGGATATCCTTATATGCCCGCCATCGGCGGGGGTCAATGCGAGCCGCCTGGCGGAACTGGAACGGCGGCGTTGGGTTTGACGCCCATGATGCGCGCTTCGCACCAGATATTCGGCTTGGCGATGTCGGCCATACTGGTCATGAGCGGAACCGCTCGCGCGAAGGGGCCGGGTCAGGTCGACGTCCAGCTAGGCCCGGCCGTGCAGGCGCGGGCGGTGGAGCTTGGACGATCGGAATTGGAGAGCCAGCGGCGTGAACTCCAACAGCAGGTCGAGCACGCGGTGGGCCTGCACGGCCCAGCGCAGGTGCGCCTGGTGATCCAGGACATCCAGCCCAACCGGCCTACCTCCAGTGAGTTGGGGCTGAGCGCAGGCCTGTCGGCTGCCAGCTTCGGGCTGGGCGGCGCGGCAGTGACGGGCGAGGTGGTGCAGGCGGACGGGACGCGGCTGCCCGTGCGCTACCGCTTCTTCCAGGACGAGCTGCGCAATGAGACCAGCTTCACCACTTGGGGCGACGCCGAAGATGCATTTGACACCGTAGCGCGCGACATCGCCGCGGGCCGCCCGCCCAACCACACGAGGTCGTGGCCCCCGCCCCGGCCACCGCAAGCCCCAACCGGGACGCGGCTTCTGAACTGAAGCACGGTTCCTCTCCCTTCGAGGAGACCGGGAGGATCAGGCCTCGTCCATCCGCACCACGACCTTGCCGAGAGCCTTGCGGTTAGCCAGCAGTGTGATGGCGTCGGCTGCCCGTTCGAATGGGAAGACCTGGGAGACCTCGGGCTTCAGCTGTCCCTTGGCGTAAAGCGCCATCATCTCGGCGACATTGGCCTGGTGCGCCTTGGGATCGCGCGCCACGAAGGCGCCCCAAAACACGCCACAAATGTCGCAACCCTTCAGCAGGGTCAGGTTCAGCGGCAGCTTGGGGATGCCCGCCGGGAAGCCGACCACCAGGAAGCGGCCTTCCCAGGCGATGGCCCGAAGCGCCGGCTCGGCATAGTCGCCGCCGACGGGATCGTAGATCACGTGTGCGCCGTCCGGCCCGACCGCGTCCTTGAACCGGGCCGACAGCGCCCGGCGGCCGTCAGAGTCGAAAGGGTCGTGGGAATAGACGAGGGTGGCGTCTGCGCCGTGCGCCGTGGCCATCGCCGCCTTCTCGTCCGAGGACACGGCGGCGACCACACGCGCGCCGAAGGCCTTGCCGATCTCCACCGCCGCCAGGCCCACGCCGCCGGCTGCGCCTAGCACCAGCAGGGTCTGGCCGGCCTGCAGGTGTCCACGCTGCTTCAGGGCGTGGTAGGAGGTGCCGTAGGTCATGGTAAAGGCGGCGGCGGTCTCGAACGGCATACCTTCGGGCATGGGCAGGCAGCGGGTCTCGGGGACCACCATCATCTCCGACAGCCCGCCGTACGCCGCAGAGCCGATCACCTTCTGGCCCACCGAGACGACGGCGACGCCCTCGCCAATCGCATCCACCACGCCCGAGACCTCCGCACCGGGCGAGAAGGGCCGGGGTGGACGGACCTGATACCTGTCCTCAATGATCAGGCTGTCGGGGAAGTTGATCCCGCAGGCGGCCACCTTGATGCGGACTTCGCCCTGGCCTGGCTCGGGAGTCGGCAGGTCCTCGATCACCAGGGTATCAGGGCCGCCCGGGGCCTTGCTGAGGAGGGCCTTCATCGTGCTCACCCGTTCGCCCCGCCGCTGGAGATGGTCTGGCCGCCGTCCACCACTAGAACGTGGCCGGTCGTGAAGCGCCCGGCGGCCGAGGCCAGGAACACCGCGGCCCCCGCGATCTCGTCCGGCTCGCCGATCCGGCGTAGCGGGGTCGAGGCGGTGGCGGACTTGAGGGTGGCGGGGTTCTCCCACAAGGCCTTGGCGAAGTCGGTGCGGATCAGGCCAGGCGCGATGCAGTTCACCCGCACATTGTGGGGGCCGTACTCGTCGGCGTAGTTGCGGGCCAGCTGCATGTCGGCGGCCTTGGACACGTTGTAGGCGCCGATCACGGTGGAAGACTTCAGGCCTCCGATCGACGAGACGATGATGATGGCCCCATCCTTGCGCTCCACCATCTGGGGCGCGACCAGTTGGACCAGCCAGTGGTTGGACAGGATGTTGTTGTCCATGATCTTGCGGAACTGGTCGTCGGAGATGCCGGCCATCGGGCCGTAATAGGGGTTGCTGGCGGCGTTGCAGACCATCACGTCGATGGGGCCGAGCGTCTCGTTGGTCTGGGAGATCAGCTGGGCAAGCGCTTCCTTGTGCGAGATGCTGGCGGCGATAGCGGTGGCGCGGTCGTTGCCGTAGGCGGCGTTTATCTCCTCGGCGACGGCCTGGCAGGCGTCCTGCTTGCGCGAGGAGATCACCACCCGGGCGCCCTGTTCGGCCATCCGCAGCGCTATGGCCTTGCCGATGCCGCGGGAAGAGCCGGTGATGACGGCGACCTTGCCGGTCAGGTCGAACAGGGACATGCGGATTCCTCTTTGGCTTAGCGTGGGATCACCACCCCGTCGCCCGGCGTAGCTTGACCATGCCGCCGAGCCAGCGGTCGTAGTTGGTCGCTTTGTTCAGCATGTACTGGGCGACCCGGGTATGGGGCAGGATCAGGAACTGCTCGGCCGCCAGCCCCTGCACCACGGCCTCGGCCACCGCTTCGGGGCTGAGCAGGCCGTCCAGCAGGGCGGGGGTCTTGGCGTCGGCTCCCCTGGCCATGGCTGTATCCACGCCTTGGGGACATAGCGCCGACACCTTGATTCCATCGTCCTTGTGGGTGATGGCCAAGTGCTCGCAGAAGCCAAGCGCGGCGTGCTTGGTGGTGGAGTAGGTGGCGCTGCCCACTTGGCTCAGCAGGCCCGCCGCAGAGACTGTGGCGAGGAAGTAGCCCTCCCGCCGCTCGCGCCAAGCCGGCAGCAGGGCGCGCACGGCGTGCACGTGGCCCATGACGTTGACGCCCCAGGACCGCGCCCAGTCCTCCTCTGAAGCAGAGGAGGCATCGTTGAAATCCGGGTCGCGCGCCAGGATGCCGGCGTTGGAGGCGTAGAGGTCGATGGGGCCGACGTCGGCCTGCACCTTCTCCACCATGGCGGCGACCTCTTGGGCCTGAGAGACGTCGCAGGCGAAGGCGAGGCCTCCCACCCGGTCCGCTGTCTCCGCGGCGCCGTCGATGTTCAGGTCGGCGGCGATCACCTTCGCGGCGCCCTCGGCGTGGAAGCGCTCGCAGAGCGCGCGGCCGATGCCCTGGGCGGCGCCGGTGACGACGACGATCTTGCCGGTCAGCTGCATCTTGATCCCTTCAGGCCCCCGCCCGCACGGCGAAGCCCCAGGCGGCCTCGGCCAGCCGGGGTGCCCGCGCCGCCATCTCCGCCGCTCTAGGGCTGGCGGCGGTGCCGTCGCGGACCCGGCCGCCGATGCCCTGCAGGATGCCGACCAGGCGGAACAGGTTGTAGGCGAAGTACCAGTCCAGCGCCGGCACGCCGTCCCGTCCGGTCAGGCGGCAGTAGAGCGTCACCGCCTCGTCCCGCGACGGGATGCCGAGCGCGGGCAGGTCCAGGCCGCCCAGGCCGCTGCGGCCATCGTGCGGCATCTCCCAGTTCATCAACGTGTAGCTGAAATCGGCCAGCGGATCGCCGAGGGTGGACAGCTCCCAGTCCAGCACAGCCGCCACGCGGTCGCCGGAGGCGGCCATGATCATGTTGTCCAGCCGGTAGTCGCCGTGGACGATGGATACGCCCGCCTGCTCCGGCACGGTGCGGGGCAGCCATTCCATCAGCCTCTCGGCCGCCTCGATCCGGTCGGTTTCGGAGGCGCGGTACTGCTTGGTCCAGCGCTCAACCTGGCGGGCGAAGTAGTTGCCGGGGCGGCCGTAGTCGCCGAGCCCGATCGCGGCGTAGTCCACCCGGTGCAGCTCGGCCAGGGTGGTGATCATGGCTTCGTAGACCTTGCGCCGGGCGTCCGGCGTGAGGCCGGGCAGGGCGCCATCCCAGTGGATCGCGCCCTCCACCGCCTCCATGACGTAGAAGATCGCGCCGATGACGGCCGGGTCCTCGCATAGCGCATAGGCGTGGGGGACGGCGAAGTTCACCTTGTTCAAAGCCGCGATCAACCGGAACTCGCGGTCCACGGCGTGGGCCGAGGGCAGCAGGGGACCGAAAGGCTTGCGGCGGAGCACATACGCCCGGCCAGTCGTCTCCAGCCGGTAGGTCGGGTTGGACTGGCCGCCCTTGAACTGGAACACGCTCAGGGGTCCGGCGTAGCCGTCCACATGCGCCTGCATCCACGCAGCAAGCGCCGCCTCGTCGAACCGGTGACGCTCCTCCACCGGCTTCACACCGGAGAAGGCGTCGGCCAACGCCTCGGTCATTCCGCAGCGACCGCCTGTGGAGACGAGGTCTCAGGGGCGTTGGTATATCGGCGGAACTCAAGCCTTGCGATCGCCCGGTTGTGTACCTCGTCCGGGCCGTCGGCGAGGCGCAGGGTGCGGATGCCAGCGTAGCTCTTGGCCAGGCCGAAGTCGTCGGAGACCCCGCCGCCGCCGTGCGCCTGGATGGCGTCGTCGATGATCTTCAGAGCGGCGCGGGGGGCGGCCACCTTGATCATGGCGATCTCCAGTTGGGCGCCCTTGTTGCCCACCTTGTCCATGGCGTCGGCGGCCTTCAGGCAGAGCAGACGGGTCATCTCGATGTCCATGCGGGCCTCGGCCACCCGCTGCTCCCAGACCGACTGCTCGGAGATGCGCTTGCCGAAGGCGGTGCGGGTGAGCAGCCGCTTGCACATCTTTTCCAGCGCGACTTCGGCCGTGCCGAGCGTGCGCATGCAATGGTGGATGCGTCCCGGACCCAGCCGGCCCTGGGCGATCTCGAACCCGCGGCCTTCGCCCAGGAGCAGGTTGTCCACAGGTACGCGCACGTCGCGCAGGATCACCTCTGCATGGCCATGGGGCGCGTCGTCGTAGCCGAACACGGGCAGCATGCGCACGACCTCGACCCCGGGCGCGTCCAGCGGCACCAGAATCTGGGACTGCTGCTGGTGGCGCGGCGCGTTCGGGTCGCTCTTGCCCATGACGATGGCGATCTTGCAGCGCGGGTCGCCCACGCCCGACGACCACCACTTGCGCCCGTTGATGACGTACTCGCCGCCCTCGCGCCTGATGGAAGTTGTGATGTTGGTGGCGTCGGAGGAGGCGACTTCCGGCTCGGTCATCAGGAAGGCGGAACGGATTTCGCCATCCATCAGCGGCTTCAGCCAGCGCTCCTTCTGCGCGTCTGTGCCGTAGAAGTGCAGCACCTCCATGTTGCCGGTGTCCGGCGCCGAGCAGTTGAACACTTCAGAGGCGTGCTGCGCGCGCCCCATCTCCTGGGCGCAAAGGGCGTAGTCCAGATTGGTCAGGCCGGCGCCGCGATAGTCGCCCACGTCATGGGTGGCGGAAGGCGGCATGAACAGGTTCCATAGCCCCTGCGCCTTAGCCTTGGCCTTCAACGCCTCCAGACCCTGCAGCACGATCCAGCGGTCAGCGCCGGCGGCCGTGTGCTCGTGGTGGACGCCTTCAAGGGCGGGGTACACCTCCGCATCCATGAAGTCGCGGACGCGCTTGAGCCAGTGGCTCTGGGAGGCGGAAAGGTTGAAGTCCAAGGGGAAGGCTCCCGGAAAGGCCGGCTCTGCGGGCGCGGTTGTCCTTACCATACCATCAAGCGTAAGGGCCTGGGCAAGTGCGAACCCGCACAAGGCGCCCGTGATGCTTTTGGACTGGCTAGTCCGACTAGAACGGCATACCTCACCCTCGAAAATCGCTGAACCCTGGAGCATCTGCTGATGAAGGCCGCCGTCCTGCGCGCCGTGGGCCAGCCCCTCTCGATCGAGGACGTGGAGATCGGCCTTCCGGGCCCCCGCGAGGTGCTGATCCGCACCTCGGCCGTCGGTGTCTGCCACTCCGACCTGCACTTCATCGAGGGCTCCTACAAGACCGCCCTGCCCACCGTGCTCGGGCACGAGGCGGCGGGAATCGTGGAGAAGGTCGGCTCGGAGGTGCGCACGGTGAAGATCGGTGATCACGTGGTCACCTGCCTGTCGGCCTATTGCGGCCACTGCGAATACTGCCTGACCGGGCACATGTCGCTCTGCCCCAGCCCCGACACCCAGCGGGCCAAGGATGAGCCGCCGCGCCTGTCCCAGCCCGACGGCGGGTCGATGACGCAGTATCTGAACCTGTCGGCGTTCGCCGAGCACATGCTGGTGCACGAGCACGCCTGCGCCGCCATCCGCCGCGACATGCCGCTGGACCGCGCGGCGCTCATCGGCTGTGCGGTGACCACCGGCATCGGGGCTGTAACGCATACCGCCAACGTCCGACCCGGCGAGACCGTGGCGGTGATCGGCTGCGGCGGGGTGGGGCTGGCGACCATCAACGGCGCCCTGATCGCCGGCGCCGGGCGCATTGTCGCCATCGACCGTCAGCCCTCCAAGCTGGAGATGGCCCGCGTCTTCGGCGCCACCGACGTGATTGACGCCTCCGAAGGCGACGTGGCCAAGCGGGTGCGCGAGTTGACCGGCGGCGGCGTGCACCACGCCTTCGAGTGCATCGGGCTGAAGGGCACCGCCGAGGACGCCTTCAAGATGCTGCGCCGGGGCGGCGCGGCCACCATCATCGGCATGATCCCGCCCGGGGTGAAGGTGGAGTTGAGCGGCGTCGACTTCCTGGCGGAGAAGAAGATGCAGGGCTCCTTCATGGGCTCCAACCGCTTTCCCGTCGACATGCCGCGCTATGTGGACTTCTACATGCAGGGTCGGCTGAAGCTTGACGAGATGGTCTCCGCGCGGCTGCCGCTGGAGCGCGTCAACGACGCCTTCGAGGAGATGAAGCGTGGCGAGGTGGCGCGGTCTGTGATCGTGTTTGACGCGTGACTTCGCATTCATCCCCGCTCATTCCGGTGAATGCCGGGACCCAGATTGCAAGGTGCGACGGGGTACCGGCTGGCTGGGTCGCTCCAGCCCCTGAACCGTTTGCGCTTTCCAATCTGGATCCCGGCAGTCGCCCGGATGAGCGGAGGGTTGGAGCCCGCTACCTGTCGGTGGAAGCCGTACACTAGACATGGCTCTCGACCCCGAGACCCTCGCCCAGTTGCTCGACGCCGTCCGCCGCTTCGTGGCCGAGCGGCTGCGGCCGATGGAGGCCGAGGTCGCCGAAGCCGACGCCATCCCCGTCGCCCTGGTGCAGGAGATGCGCGAGCTCGGCTTGTTCGGCCTGTCGATCCCGGAAGCCTATGGCGGGCTGGAGCTTTCCATGGAGGACGAGTGCCGGGTCGCCATCGAACTCGGCCGCACCTCGCCGGTGTTCCGCTCGGTTGTCGGCACCAACATCGGTATCGGCAGCCAGGGCCTGGTCATGTACGGGACCGAGGCCCAGAAGGCGCAGTGGCTGCCTAAGATCGCTTCCGGCGAGACCATAACCTCTTTCGCCCTGACGGAGGCGGAGGCCGGCTCTGACAGCGCCTCGGTCCGCACCCGGGCCGTGCGCGATGGCGACCACTACGTGCTGAACGGCGCCAAGCGCTACATCACCAACGCTGACAAGGCTTCGCTATTTACCGTTATGGCCCGCACCCATGCAGAGACGCCGGGCGCAAAGGGCGTCTCCGCCTTCCTGGTCCCCGCCGGCAGCCCGGGCCTGTCCATCGGCAAGCCGGAGCGCAAGATGGGCCAGCAGGGCGCCCACGTCTGCGACGTCATCTTCGAGGACGTGCGCGTGCCGGCTGAGAACCGGCTTGGCGCGGAAGGCGAGGGGTTCACCCTCGCCATGCGGGTGCTGGACCGCGGCCGGCTGCACATCTCGGCGGTCTGCGTCGGCGTGGCCGAGCGGCTGATCGGCGACCAGGTCGCCTACGCCACCGAGCGCAAGCAGTTCGGCCAGCCCGTTTCCGGTTTCCAGATGGTCCAGGCCATGATCGCCGACTCCAAGGCCGAGGCGCTGGCCGCCCGGGCCCTGACGCTGGAGACCGCGCGCCTGCGTGACGGCGGCGCGAACACCACGCTGGAGGCCGCCAGCTCCAAGCTGATCGCCTCGGAAATGGTGGGCCGGGTGGCTGACAGGACGGTGCAGATC
>CALMGB010000040.1 GCA_937863535.1 uncultured Caulobacteraceae bacterium | reverse complement strand
CGCCCACGACAGGATAGACTTGCCGGCGATCGCCCGCTCTATCGAGCGTCACCAGCGTGGCGGTGCGTTGCCCGGCTTACGACGCCCGCGTGCTCGCCGCCGTGCTGGAGGCGGCGAGCGGCAGCCCATTCGGGCACCGCCTGCATGGCTTGGCGACCTACCTGAAGACTTTCCAGGCCTCCTCCTACGAGCGGCTTCATGCGACCTTCGCCGGCGTCTTCGGCCTCCGGATCAGCCAGGGCGCGCTGATTAACATGCTGCGCCGCGCCCAGGACTGCTTCGTGGCCGGCCGCGAGCGGGCCGTGGCCGAGCTGCGTCAGGCCAAGGTGGTCCGCTCGGACGAGACCGGTGTTCGGATCGAGGGGAGCAACACCTACTACATGGTCTTCCGCTGCGATCAGGCCGTGGTCCACCAGGCCGCCCGACGCACGGAGCCGTGGTGATCCGCATCATGATGGATGGCCTTCGGCCCGAGGTCTGGTGCTCCGACCGCTACGCCGCCCGGCAGGGCCATGCGCCAGCTCACCAGACCTGCTTGGCCCACCTCGCCCGCGACGTCGCCTACGCTCTTGACCTCAGCCAGGACGACTTGGCGTTTTGGCTCAAGCTGTGGCTGCAAAAGACCTTCGCTCTGACACGCGACATCACCACTTTCGCCGCCCCAACCGTCGCCATCAAGCGCTGCCCCCTGGAGCGGAGTCTCGACGATATCCCGGATGCTTCGAGTTCGAGCGACCTAGCGCAAGCCCTCAAGAACGGGTTCAGGCGAGCCCGCGATCAGCTTCTGACCTTCGCCCGATGACCCGGCGAGGTCCAAGCCACCAACAACGCCTGCGAACGCGACCTGCGTCCCGCCGTCATCCGCGCAAGGTTACCGACGGCTATCGCGCCATGTGGGCCGCTCAGGGCGAAGCCGATGTCCGCAACGTGATCGACACCGCCCACCTCGCCCTCGGAGCCAACCCCTTCAACACCATCCTGGCGACGCTCGCCGCCTGATCCCAATGCCGACGACGGGGTGGGTATTTACAGAACGGCGGTCCATCGCCGATAATTGGTCCTTCAATCGACCACGCTGACGTTGTAGCCTCACGATTCAGTGAGGTGCTTACATACGATGCAGAGGAGAAACGAGGCCGGGTTGTTCCTATTACACAACCGAAACAAAATCATTAGCGGGCACTATCGTAAACTCGTGCGTGAGACGAGTGCTCAGATCGACTGGCGTATGTTGTTCAACCCAGCGAGCGCCGCTAAGGGGTTCGGCGCTGTTTCACGCCGCGCCCGCACTCTCACGCCGCGGCGCCACGCGGAAATCCAAAGACGGCCCAACGTATCGGGCGGATTTATGGACGTTCCAGTTATGGCTGCTGCAGCCCTTCTCGATTATGAGTATGTCTGGTGTCTAGAGTACGACGTCGATTGGACAGGTGATTGGGCGAACTTCTTCCATTTATTCGCCGATAGCAATGCCGACCTACTAACCACCACAGTCTACGGCCGAGAAGCGACGTTGGAATGGCCGTGGTGGAAATCGGCGGCATCCCCAAAGAGGGTTGCGGCCTCCAACTGGCTTAGAGCCTTCCACCCGGTGATGCGAGTCTCTAAACGGCTGATCGCCTGCTACGCCGAGGAGATGACTGACGCGGCTTGGGAGGGCCACTACGAGTTCCTGCTGCCTACCATCGCGCATCATCACGGGCTCACGGTTGAGGATATCGGCGGTCACGGACCCTTTGTTCCGCCTGAACGACGCGGGTGCTTGTATGACAACGACCCATTGAGTTGGACGATGAGCCCGGGCACGTTTGTCTGGCGGCCTTCTTTGGATCGGTACGGATGGCAAGGCGATCGGGAGCGAATAGCTGACATGCTCTACCACCCTGTCAAAGCTGGGGTTGGGGAGTGGGAGGCAATAGAGAGGCGCAATGAGGAAGCCTTTTCAGTGCTTCGCGAGCATCTCTACCACGGACGTATTGTCACAATGCTAAGGTCTGCCTTTAACTTGCAACCGACTTACTTGCTCCATCGCCTGAAGCGCAAGCTGCACAAGTTACGCTAGCCCCTTGCCAATACATAATACCGGCCGTCTCAAATGCTGACGTGGGTCCACCGTCGGGTGCATATTTAGGCGATGACCTCCGACTTTGCGAAGAGGTGCCTTCAGGGCGTCGCAGCAAGCCTCGACGATAGCCTCGTGTGTTTCCAGACGAGTTCGCCAAAGCGTTCGGGCGCAAGTACTACGAGTCCCTCTCGGTGGTTTCAGTATTGCGAGCCGCTTGCAGTCGTTAGATTGAGGTCTGGATGTCTGCCGTAACGCTCCTGCGCAGAGCGATTAGCGATGGTAGGTTACGTAGTAACTGTTGACCCCTTTTCTCAATGACTTCGTAGAGTATATAGGAGGCAACAATATCGCCACAGAATAGGAGCACCATGGAAATTGCGTTCGTATGTGGAAGGCGCAGCTTGCCGAGCACGTGTTCAATATGACCCGTAAGGTCGAGAGAGGGCCCATGAACAAGGTAAAGTGAATAGGAGATTAATCCGAGAAAATGGATTGGACGGCTCGATAGAGCTGATGACAGCGCACCTTCTGACCGCGCACACACGAAGATCAAGCCGGCAAAGACCGGTATCTCAAGAATATCTGCGGCTGGTATAAACCACATTACAAATGCCGCCCCTGCTAAAGCGATGCCCAAGTAAGGCGGCATGCGTCTCGACTCTAGGGCCGTCGTCGCATTGTAGAGGCATAGACCGACCGTGAACTCTAGGATGCATCGGCCTAGTGGAAACAGAGAGCTTCCAGATGAGTAATCAAGGTGGCTGAATGGATGACTCGGAGCAAAGACTACAACGCCGATCAGGATTGCATAGCAAGCGCCCGCGATCAAACTAAAGGCTCGTAGTGATCGACGTTGACTTACGAGCATCACTAGGGCCGGGAAAAGAAAGTAAGCAGCCGCTTCTGTGCTCAGCGACCATGATGGGAATACAATACGGTCTGCAAGATCGCTGGAGATAAAGCCAACACCCCAGTTTTGTATCAAGAATGTATTGCTGGCGACGCAAGCGGCAAGGACACAGCGATACATCAAGTGCATGTGTGTTGCGACTACAGCGAGTAGAGTCACAACGATGTAGGCCGGGTACACTTTGCAAAAACGTCGCCATAGGAACTCACCGTATTTTGGCCAGCTAAAGTCTTTCCGGAAGCGATCTCCGTAGGACATTGCCATTACAAAGCCTGAGAGGATAAAGAACAGGTCTACGGCCAGATAGCCGGAGCCCGCAAACGAAGGCCTGTTTACGGGAGGGCGCGCGACGTTTGCGAAATGATATATGACAACAGCGATTGCGGCGACGCCGCGCAATCCCGTCAGCGCCTTAATCTCGTATCGCTGCATCGCTTTTCCCACGTACCAAATGACGCACTTAATTGACACCATTTCTTACGGCGTCAACGCGACACACGGCGCAGTCAAGCTGATGCACGTTGGGTCTGTAGGGTTGTGGCCGACACCAGCGCCGCGGCCATTTGGCACCCTCTGGACGCGCGGGACCCGTCATCCTTAGACCGACCATCCAAGTAGGCCCCTGGAACGGTCAGGGTCCTTCCTGGACGCTCCCGGGGGAGGGCTGATTCAAACGGTGGTGGTGCTGTAGCTAGAGACCGCAAAAGTTGGTTGACGGAGGTTGACGGTGACGGCATTCGCATCGCTCGCGAGTCATCAACCGGCGGGCTCGCTCGTCCTGGCGCGCCATGGCCGAACCCGGCGCTCAGGCTCTGGTACTCCGTACCCTTCCAGCTGATCCACGAGTTGGTGGACGTGCGCGTCACCGAGCGCACGGTGGAGGTATTCCAGAAGGCCGCCCGCGCGCCAGCCACGCCAGGTCGCCCGGCCGCCGGGGTCACACGACCACGCCCCGAGCACATGCCCAGCGCCCACCGGCGTCACGCCGAGTGGACGCCCGCGAGGATGATGGCGGCGGCGGAGAAGATCGGCCCGTCCACGACAGCGCTGTTCGACGCGGTCATGGCGGAGCGGCCCCACCCTGAACAGGGCTTCCGCACCTGCCTGGGTGTGCTGGAGCTGAAGAAGACCTACGGCGGCGAGCGGCTGGAGGCCGCCTGCCGGCGCGCCCTGTCCATCAACGCCCGCTCCGTCGCCTCCGTGCGCTCCATCCTGAAGAGCGGGCTGGACCGCGCCTTCCTGGACGCGGAGCCCGAGCCTTCCCCCCTGCACCACGCCAACATCCGTGGGCGGACCTACTACCACTAGCCCCAAGGAGAGCCGATGCTCGCACATCCCACCCACGAACGCCTGCTGGCGCTTGGCATGAACGGCATGGCTCGAGCCTTCGAGGAGCAGCGAACCCTGCCCGACATGGCCGCCCTCTCCTTCGAGGAGCGGGTGGGCGTCATGGCCGACCGGGAGGCGGCCGAGCGCGACACCAAGAGGGTCGCCGGCCGGCTCAAGTTCGCAGGCCTGCGCCAGAGCGCCTGCATCGAGGACATGGACATCCGCACGCCGCGAGGGCTCGACCGCTCGCTCCTGGCGCGCCTGATCACCGGCGAGTGGATCGCCCGCCATAACAACCTGGCCGTCACCGGACCGACCGGGATCGGCAAAAGTTGGATTGCCTGTGCGCTCGGCCAGAAAGCCTGCCGTGACGGGCGCTCAGTGCTCTACCAGCGGGTCTCGCGTCTGTTCGAGGCCTTGGCGCTCGCCCGCGGCGATGGTCGCCACCCCCGACTGATGAAGACCTACGCCCGCGTCGAGCTTCTGATCCTGGACGACTGGGGTCTCTCCACCCTGACTCAGCCTCAGCGCGTCGATCTCCTCGAGATCCTGGAGGATCGCAATGGCTGCGGCTCGACGCTGGCGACCAGCCAGGTCCCTGTCGACCAATGGCATGAGGTCATCGGCGATCACCCTACGCTAGCCGACGCGATCCTGGACCGCCTCGTCCACAACGCCCACCGCCTGACCCTGGCCGGCGACAGCCTGAGCCGCGCCGCCGGGCGGCGGGCTCTTGACCGCAGTCTCGACTCCTGAGTCCATCCACCCGTCGGCCGACCTCGCGCCT
This sequence comes from uncultured Caulobacteraceae bacterium, assembly GCA_937863535.1. Lineage (GTDB taxonomy): Bacteria > Pseudomonadota > Alphaproteobacteria > Caulobacterales > Caulobacteraceae > CAHJWH01. The sequence continues at coordinate 2,618 of CALMGB010000040.1, read as the reverse complement.
TGCCCACGATCGCGTGGAACGGGCGCCCACGATGGCCTGGAACCGCTGCCCAAGATCAGCGGAATGCGCACCACCTGGCTAATTCAGCGACATGGCTTGCGCCCAGCGGCGGCCATCCGCGCCGAATTGCTTCCACCCGCGGCTCTGGCCGCATAGGGTGCAATCAGCGGCTCAGGAACCGTGAGCGGTACAAAGCCAATTGCCGGCAGGTGTTTGGAGAAGTTGACGATGGTTAACCCGCTGATCGACGTCCTGATTCCGGTCTACAACGGCGAGACATACATCCGCTCTTCTGTGCGGAGCATTCTGGACCAGAGCTTCTCCGACTTCCGTGTGCGTATCGTGGACGACGGATCCACGGACGGCACGGCCGACGCCCTGAAGGAGTTGGCAGCCGCGGACGAACGCGTCGTTATCCACGCTAAGGCCAATTCCGGCATCGTCGACGCTCTGAACCACGGCCTTTCCTTCTGCACGGCGGAACTGATCGCTCGCCACGACGCGGACGACATTGCCTTTCCGACCCGCTTCGCCCGACAGGTGGAGCTGTTTCGCGCGCGTCCCGAGCTGATCGCCACAGGCTGCGGAGCCCGCCACATCGATCCGCAAGGCCGCTTCATGGGCACGGTCGCCCGCTTCTTCTCGACGGACCAAGCCGACCCGAAGTTCATGCCTGCCAGGGAGCCGTACCTGCTCCACCCCTTCCTCATGGTTCGCCGGCAAGCTCTTGCCGACATCGGCGGCTATCGCCACGTCGTGCATGCGGAGGACGCCGACCTGTACTGGCGGCTCCAGGAGGTTGGCGCGCTGTTTAGCGACCGAACCGTTCACGGTGAGTACAGGATCCACGACGAGAGCGTTTCGAGCCGGTCCGTGCGCAATGGGCGCGTGATGGCCGTGAGCTCACAACTCTGCGCTCTGTCCGCTAGTCGCCGCCGATCTGGCCAGCTCGACCTCCGCTTTTCTCGCGAGGACGGCGGGGCGCTGCGAGCTGCATCAGGTTCCTTCGAAGAGGTCTGCCGCATCGGAAGTGCGCAACTGCAACCAGAGGAGGCTCGCCGGTTGCGGCTTGCGGCCTCGGCGAAGCTCCTTGAGTTTGCGGGATACCGGCCGTACGCCCCGGAGATGGAGGACTGCGTCTTCATCCGTCACTGTTATGAGGCGTCGGCAGACCTGCTAACACCGGTCAATCGGGCCAGCCTGCGAAGGACTCTGTCGGGCATCGCCGCCAAGCTGATGCAGACTGGGCGCCCCGCGGAAGCGCGGGTGCTGTTGGGATCCGAGGCTCGGCTGCCCTTTATGATGCGCGTCCTGATCCGCCGCCTTATGCCGCCGCCCGTTTACAGGAGAGTCCGTCGAGCGGTGGGACCCGTCCTTTTCCTGTTCCGGGGCGGGTGATCCTCGTCAAGGCCAGCCGTTGGGAGCCCTAACGCATCGTGGCGCTATCCGGCTGGCGCAAGCCGCCGACGCCGGTTCCACAAGCGGTGCAGGCGATCGAAGCCGAACCGCATTGCAATCGACCGGAGCACTGCGCGTTCGAACGTCCACAAAAGCAAACCATAAAGAATTGGCCCTACGGTCAGGATTGACAACATTTGGAGTAGGTTTGAGGTGGCGAACACCGGCATCCTCGATGCCAGCAAAGCGGAGGACATGGACAGCGCCGATAGGAACAGAGGTTTGCCATAAAGATTGGCGATATCAAGCAAGCGAGCTCCGCAGTGACGCAGGTTAAAGTATGAGTAAAGGGGGCCGAATCCAACGTAATAGAGGGCGACCATCGCGGCTGTCCCAGTAGCTCCGCCAACCGACGCGCCAATCAGCGCCATTGCGAGGAAACAGGGGAGGGATATGAGTCCGCTGACCAGACCCCTGTGGAATTGGCGGCGGGCGGTGAGAAGCGCGCCCGCAACCCAAGCGGTGGCGTCGAAAGGTATGCCGAGACTGAGAAGTTGGGCTAGGTGAATAGAGCCCTCCCATTTGTGACCGAAGAAGGTACGAAGTGCTGGCCCAGCAATGGCGGCCTGGAGGAAGCAGGCCGGCATCATTAAATAGCACAGCATACTGGCACTATTTAGCGCTGCGCGGAGCTGGCGCGCCGGATCTCCCTTCAGCTGGACTAAGGCGGGAAACAGCACCGCGCAGAAGTTGCCCGCCAAGACCCAAAGGGGTTGCGCTGATAATCGGAACGCGAAGTAGTAGAAGCCGACTTGACTGTGGGTAGCGATTAGGCCGAGAATTGCATAATCAGCCTGCGCGGTGACTTCGCCGATGAGGCGCGCGCTGAAAACCGACAATCCGTTGCCGATCAGATAACGCAGTTGCATAAGGCGCAGTCGTCCGGCCACGCGGACCGGAGCTCGCCACCAAAAGGCGAGCGCCCGAACGGCTGCCAAGACCGGAGACGACAGGACGAAGCTCATGGCCCCGAAACCCAGCAAGGCGAGCGCCACAGTGGCGATTTGCGAGACGACGTTCTCCACCGTTCCATAAACGGCGGGGAAGCGGAAGTTGAGGTCGCTGCGGAGCTTTACGCCCGGGATCGTTGTCAGGGCGCCGAGCGGCATGCCCAGCGCGAGCACGAGGGCCAGAGGTATGATCTGCGGGCTGTGATAGAT
>CALMGB010000039.1:36996-39322 GCA_937863535.1 uncultured Caulobacteraceae bacterium | reverse complement strand
GGCCTGGTTCACCTGCGCCCTGGCGGTCGCCTGGCCGGAGGGGCCGGTGCTCGTGGTGGAGGGAGGGGTTAAGGGGCGCCTGGTGTTCCCGGGCCTGGGAACACGAGGCTTCGGCTACGACCCCATCTTCCGTCCGGACGGCCACGGCCCCACCTTCGGCGAGATGGACCCGGAGCTGAAGCACGCCATCAGCCATCGCGCCCGGGCCTTCGCCAAGCTCAAGGCCGTGCTGTTTTGACGGGCGCCGCAGCGCCGCTCGGCGTCTACATCCACTGGCCCTACTGCGCGCGCATCTGTCCCTACTGCGACTTCAACGTGGTGCGCGACCGAGGCCGCTCCGCCGCGGGCGAGGCGCTGGTCGAGGCCATCGCCGCCGACCTCACCGCCCAGGCCGCGCTGATGCGGGCTTCGAACGCCGAGGGCTTCGAGCTGGTCTCGATCTATTTGGGCGGGGGCACGCCCTCGCTCATGCATCCCGCCCATGTGAGGCGGCTGGTCGATCTGGTCCGCAGCCTCTGGAGCGCCTCGGGTCAGGTGGAGGTGACGCTGGAAGCCAATCCGGCCGACGCCGATCCGTCCAGCTTCGAGGCCTTCGCCTCGGCTGGGATCAACCGGCTGTCGCTCGGCGTCCAGTCGTTCGACGATGAGGCCCTGCGGTTCCTAAAGCGGGATCATGACGCCGCCCAGGCGGCGAGGGCGCTGGACCTCGCCCTGGCCGCCTTTCCCCGCGTGTCGCTCGATCTGATCTACGCCCTGCCGGACCAGACACCGCACGGCTGGCGGCGGAGCCTGCAGGCCGCCGCTGGTCTGGGCGCCACCCACGTCTCCGCCTACCAGCTCACCCTGGAGCCCGGGACGCCCTTCGCCCGCGCCGCAAGACGCGGAACCCTGGCGCGCATCGACGCCGACCTCGGCGCGGAGTTCTACGACGTGACCGTGGATACGCTCTCCGACGCGGGGTTCGAACCCTACGAAGTCTCCAACTTCGCCCGGGGCGAGCGCGCCCGATCGCGCCACAACCTCGTCTACTGGCGCGGCGAATCCTATGTCGGGGCCGGCCCGGGAGCTCACGGGCGGCTGCTGTTGGAGGGGCGTCGAACCGCCACCGAGGCTGAGCGGAGCATCGGCGCCTATATGACGCGCGTCGGCCGCCAGGGGACGGGCTGGGGCCGACAGGAGCCGATGGCGGCGGCCGACGCCTTGGAAGAGCGCATCTTGATGGGGCTGCGGATTTCGGACGGGGTGGAGCTTGCGGACATTGCGCGGCTCGGCCGCACCGGCGCCCTGGCGCCCCTCGTCCAGGATGGCTGGCTGACCGCGGACGCGGGGCGGGTGCGGACCACCCGCGCCGGCCGACTGCTGCTCGATAGTGTCACCGGCGCGCTGCTCGCCTGATGGTCCCCACCGCGCCTGCCGTTAGGCCTTGGCGCGCTGGCCGAAGCGGAGTGTTATCGTCCCATGACGCTCCCGCCGCCGCCGGACGCGCCCCTCGCTCCGGGCCTCTACGTGGTCTCCACGCCCATCGGCAACCTGCGCGACCTCAGCCTGCGGGCCCTGGACGTGCTGAGCCAATGCGACCTGGTGCTGGCCGAGGATACCCGGGTCACCGCCAAGCTGCTGAACGCCTACGGCCTGTCCAAGCGCATGGAGCGCTATGACGATCATGTGGGCGAGCGCGCCCGCCCGGCCGTGCTGGAGAAGCTCATGGCGGGAGCGCGCGTGGCCCTGGTCTCCGACGCCGGCACCCCGCTGATCTCCGATCCCGGCTACCGGCTGGCGGCCGCCGCGCGGGCGCAGGGGACCGCGGTGATCCCGATCCCCGGCGCTTCCGCTCTGCTGGCCGCCCTGGCCGGCGCGGGCCTGCCCACCGACCGTTTCCTGTTCGCAGGCTTCACGCCGCCCAGGTCCGTTGGGCGCCGAGCCGTCTTCGCCGAACTCGCCGGCGTGCGCGCCACGCTGGTCTTCTACGAGACGGGGCCGCGCCTGCGTGACAGCCTCGCCGACATGGCCGCCGTCTTCGGCGCCGAGCGTGAAGCTTCCGTCTGCCGCGAGCTCACGAAGCGGTTCGAGACGTTCGTACGCGCGCCGCTTGGCGCCCTGGCCAGCGATCCGGCGCTGGACGCCCCCAAGGGGGAGATCGTCGTCGTCGTCGGCCCCGGTCGCGAAGAAGCCGCTTCCGAGGCGGACATCGACGCCGCCCTGGTCGAGGCCCTCGCGCGCCTGTCGCCCGCCGAGGCGGCTGGGGAAGTCGCGCGGGCGCTCGGACTTCCCCGGCGTGACCTGTACCGCCGCGCCCTGGCCTTGCGGACAGCGGAGGGATGCGCGT
>CALMGB010000039.1:0-36986 GCA_937863535.1 uncultured Caulobacteraceae bacterium | reverse complement strand
CCGACCGCGCCGACCGTCTCCAGCGCCGTCGCGACCGAGGCGGTCTGGCACGGGCCGAGGGTCGCGCCGCAGAGGTGTTCGCCGCCTTCTGGCTGATGGCCCGCGGTTACCGCATCCTGGGCTTCCGCATGCGGCTGGCCGGCGTGGAGGTCGATCTCGCCGTTCGACGAGGCGGTGTCCTGGCCGTCGTGGAGGTGAAGCGCCGCCGCACGCTGCCGGCGGCGCTCGAGGCCGTCACTCCGGTCCAGCAGGCGCGTTTGCAGCGGGCCGGGCTGGCGCTGGGGGAACGGTTCCGGACGGGCGGCGTCCCGCCATCGGTGCGGCTTGATCTCTTAGCCCTCGCGCCGGGTCGGCTTCCACGGCATGTTCCAGACGCCTGGGGGGGTGCGCTGGGAGCGAGGGGGCCCGGTTCATGGCCGTGACCCGGCGGCAGGCCGAAGATGCGCTCGCGGCCGCGGGCGCCGCGCCGGACACCCGTTTCCCGCTCTACGAAGCGGCCCTGTCCTGCGCCCTGCACGAAGACAGCGCCCGCGAGGCCGACGCCGCCCGCCGGCTCGTGGACGAGGCGCAGGCCAGGTTGCTGGACCGCCTGCCCAAGGAGCGGCCTGACGACGCCCTGGGGGAGGCGCTCGGCGGGGACCTGCAGCTCAAGGGGGACCTGTTCACCCCAGACGATCCTGCCAACGCCGACCTGATCGCGGTGTGCGACCGGCGGTGCGGGCTCTCGATCGCGCTCGGTCTGATCTATCTGGAAGCCGGGCGCCGCGCCGGCTTGAGCATCGCAGGCGTGGACTTCCCTGGCCATTTCCTGCTGCGCGTGGAGACCAGCGATGGGCCGGTGGCCCTGGACCCGTTCTCGGGAGGCGACGTGGTCATGCCTTCGGAGCTGACCCGGCGCGCGCTGTCGGCTGGGCTGATGCCCGGCGTGGCCGACCGGCTGGACGCGCTGATGGTTCCCGCGGGGGATCGTCAGATCGTGCTTCGCCTGCAGAGCCTGATCTTCATCCGCGCCATGAGGGCCGGCGACTATGAGCGAGCCGAGCGGGCGGCGCTTCGCCGTGGCCTGCTCGATCCGCGCGACCACCGCCCCTGGCTCGACGTGGCTACCGCCCGGGAGGGCCAAGGCCGGCTGGCCGGGGCCCTGGAGGCGCTTCAGCGGGCCAAGGCGCTCGGCGGCCTGTGCGCCAGTTCGGCCGAATGGGCCAGCTTGAGGGTTCGCCGCCGGCTGAACTGAGCTACAGGGTCGCACCCGTTTCCAGGAGGACCTGCGCCATGGCGCTGCGCGTCGCAATCCAGATGGACCCCATCGAGCTGGCCAATCCGGAGGTGGACACCACCGTTCTGATGGCCCTGAACGCCCAGGATCGTGGCCACCGCCTCTGGGTCTACCAAGCCGAGCGGCTGGCGCTGGAGGACGGTCGCGTCACCGCCCGCGCCCACCCGCTGCAGGTCCACGCCACCACGGGCGACCACTACACCTTGGGCGAGTCCGTGCTGCTGGACTTGGGCGAGGACATCGACGTGGTGCTCATGCGCCAGGATCCGCCCTTCGACATGCACTACATCACCGCCACCCACATCCTGGAGCACATCCACCCCGGGACCCTGGTGGTCAACGATCCGGTCGAGGTGCGGAACGCCCCGGAGAAGCTGTTCGTCACCCGCTTCAAGGGGCTGCAGCCGCCCACCCTGATCTCGCGCGACCTGACCGCCATCGTCGAGTTCCGCGGCCGCCACCCGGATATGATCCTGAAGCCGCTGTATGGCGGAGGCGGCTCGGGCGTCACCCGGCTGAAGCCGGGGGACGGCAACCTGGACGCCCTGCTCGAGCTGCACTTCGCCCTGAACCGGGAGCCTGTGATCTGCCAGGCCTTCCTGCCAGCCATAGCCCAGGGGGATAAGCGCATCCTGCTGGTGGACGGCGAGCCCGTGGGCGTGATCAACCGCGTGCCGGCCGAAGGCGCGGTGCGCTCCAACCTGCACGTGGGGGGCCGGGCCGAGGCGGTTGAGCTCACCGCCCGAGACCGAGAGCTCTGTGCGACCATTGGGCCGGACCTGAAAGCTCGAGGCCTGATCTTCGTCGGCGTGGACGTCATCGGCGACTATCTCACGGAAATCAACGTCACCTCGCCCACAGGCGCCCAGCAGCTGAAGCGCTTCACCGGCGTCGACGCCACCGCCTTCATGTGGGACCGTATCGAGGCCCTACGGAACTGAAGCCATCGTACCCTGTACGTTCCAGAATTAACCACCCCTTAAATAGATTTAGTTCCATATTTGTTCTTGACGTCTTGCGTGCGTCTTAACCAGAGTGCGCTAGAGTAGTAGGGGCGGGCGATGCTTGCTCCGGTGGTCACCCTGGCGTTCGAAGGCCTGGAGGCGCGTCGGGTCGATGTCGAGGTGCAGGTCAGCTCTGGCGCGGTGGCCTTCGTGGTGGGCGGCCTTGGCGACAAGGCCGTGGCGGAGAGCCGCGAACGGGTGCGCGCCGCCTTCACCGGACTGGGTCTGGCGCTTCCGGCCAAGCGGCTGATCGTCAATCTTGCGCCTGCCGACCTGCCCAAGGAAGGCAGCCACTACGACCTGCCCATCGCCCTGGCCATGATGGGGGTCATGGGCATCCTTCCTCCCGACGCGCTGAACGGCTGGATGGCGTTCGGCGAGTTGGGCCTGGACGGCCAGATCGCCCCCACTGCGGGTGCTCTGCCGGCGGCCGTTGCGGCCTCGGAGTTCAAGCTGGGCCTCATCTGCCCCGAGGCTTCAGGTCCGGAGGCGGCTTGGGCCGGAGATGTGCGCATCCTGGCGCCCCGCTCCCTGATCAGCCTGCTGAACCACCTTCGTGGAACCCAGGTCCTGAGCGCGCCTCGTCCGGGGCCGGTGCTGGAGGGCGGAGGCGTCGCGGATCTGCGGGACGTCAAGGGCCAGGAGCAGGCCAAGCGCGCCCTGGAGATCGCTGCGGCCGGCGGCCACAACCTGCTGATGGTCGGGCCGCCAGGATCTGGCAAGTCCATGCTGGCCCAGCGCCTGCCGGGTCTCCTCCCGCCGCTCTCGCCCAGAGAGCTGCTGGAGACCTCCATGATCCATTCGGTGGCTGGCCTGATCGCCAAGGGCGCCCTGACCCGGGCGCGCCCCTTCCGCTCGCCGCACCATTCCGCCAGCATGGCCGCACTCACCGGCGGGGGCTCCAGGGCCAAGCCCGGGGAGATCTCGCTCGCGCACAATGGGATTCTCTTCCTGGACGAACTTCCGGAGTTCCATCCGCAGGTGCTCGACTCCTTGCGGGCGCCGCTGGAAACGGGCGAGGTCATGGTGGCACGGGCCAACGCCCACGTGCGCTATCCCGCGCGCCTGCAACTGGTCGCCGCCATGAACCCTTGCCGTTGCGGGCATGGCGGCCCTGGCCGCGGCGCCTGCGGCAAGGCGCCCCGCTGCCAGCTTCAGTACCAGGGCCGCGTGTCCGGCCCCCTGATGGACCGCATGGACCTTCAGGTGGAGATGCCGCCGGTCACCGCCGCCGACCTCGCCCTCCCGGCTCCCGCGGAGGGCACCGAACAGGCGGCGACGCGGGTCGCCCGCGCCCGGGCCATCCAGGTCGCGCGTCAAGAGGAGCTCGGAGAGGCCTTGAACGCCCGCCTGGACGGGGAGGCGCTGGAGCGCGTGCTCGGCATAGAGGCCAAGGCCACCGCCCTGCTCAACCAAGCGGCGGAGGTGCAAGGCTTTTCAGCCCGCGCCTTCACCCGAAGCAAGCGGCTGGCCCGCACTATCGCAGACCTCGAAGGCTCCGGCCCGGTGCAGCGCGTCCATGTGGCCGAAGCCCTGATCTACCGCAAACCGACTCTACGCAACGGTCCCGCGCCCACCTTTCGCTCGGTGTTCGAGACGCAGCTGGAGCCATATGTACAGGACTAGCGCCCCGTAACCGCCTCAGGCGTGCTCGACCGGCTCCGTGGTCGGCGCTTCGACCTCGGCGTTCGCGGCCAGGCTACGGGACAGCTGCAGGACGGCGCGGCGCAGGCGGGGCGACTTGATCCGGGCGTAGGTCTCCACCAGCTCCTCCACGCCGCGCAGCTGCGCCAGCAAGGTCAGGATCGCGGGCGAGCGCGGGGTCGGGTCGCCCTCGTCAGGCAGCAAAGTGTTGGGGGCCACCTGCAGGGCGCGGGCCGACTTCACCAGCATGGAGGCCGATATCCGGTTGGTGCCACGTTCGTACTTCTGGATCTGCTGGAAGGTGATGCCGAGGGCCCGCCCAAGCTGCTCCTGGGACATGCCGTGGGATTTGCGCAGCGTCCTGAGCCGCAGGCCTACAGCGACGTCAATCGGGTCAGGCCCATTCGTATCAGCGCGATCAGCCATCTAAGCTCCTGGTATGACGCCATCTCGATGGCGGTGCTGAGACCTTATACGAACTTAGATAGACGCCAGATCGAAAACCACGATCCGACGCATCCCATACGTGTGTTCACAGAGGGCGGATAGCCGCCCTCTGTGTCTTGGCACAGTGTTAAGCCGTAGGTGCGCAATATTGTGGCATGGCCTTAAGCGATGATGGGCTTGGCGAAAAGCCCGAACCGAAGCACCCCGAGGCGGGATGGGAGGAAAGTCGCGCCCGTGCACGCGAACGGGTGTTCGCCCTGCTCAGCCACGAAATCCGCACGCCTCTGAACGGCGTCATAGGCATGGCTGGGCTGCTCGCCGCCACGTCCCTTGACGTGACCCAGACGGCCTACCTGGCCACCCTTCAGGAATGCGCCGACCATCTGCTTGGCCTGGTCAACGACATGCTCGACCTCGCCAAGCTCGAATCCGGCCGGATCGAGCTCGAGCCGGCGACGACCGACATCGAACACCTGCTGCAGGGCGTGTGCGAACTGCTCAGTCCACGGGCTCACGCGGCAGGGCTCGAGATCGGCTGGGCGGTGGGCGCCGGCGTGCCGCCGCTGGACGTCGATGACGGGCGGCTGCGCCAGATCCTCTTCAACCTGACCGGAAACGCCGTGAAGCTCACGCGCTCGGGCGGGGTGCTGGTCACCGCCGATGTCGCCGGCCCGTATGTCGAAGGTCGCCTGCGCGTGCGGTTCACCGTGACCGACACCGGTCCGGGGCTTGATCCGGGCGACAAGGCCCGCATCTTCAAGGAGTTCGTGCAGGCCGATGCGGGCGAACGCGCGGGCGGGGCGGGCCTTGGACTCGCCATCGTCAAGCGGCTGGCCGACGCCTTCGAAGGCCAGGTCGGGGTGGAGAGTTCGCCGGGCGAAGGCGCGCGGTTCTGGTTCGAGGCCACCTTCGAAGCCGCCGCCCCCGTCGCTTTACGAGGCGAGCTGGAGGGCCTGCGCGTCCATCTGGTGACCCACTCACCCATCGTGCGCGACGCTGCGGAGGCCCAGCTCCGCGTCTGTGGGGCGACCCTGGCGGCGCGGGAGCGCTGCGATGTGCTGCTCGTGGACGCGGGTTCAGACATTCCTCCGCCGCAGCCCGACGATCCGCCTGCGCTGGTGCTCCTGGCTCCGGAGGCTAGGGACCGTATCGAGCCCCTGCGGGCGCAGGGCTACGCCGGCTACCTGATCAAGCCGCTGCGCCGGACCTCCCTGGCCGAGCGCATCCTCGCCGTGGGGCGGCCGGCCGCCCCATCGGTGCGAGAAGGCGCGCCGCTGGACGAGCGGGCGACGCCGATGGACTCCGCAGCGGGGCTCAGGGTGCTGCTTGCGGAGGACAACCCCGTCAACGCCCTGCTCGCCCGGGCCTTGCTCACCCGCGCCGGCTGCACGGTCGATCGGGCCGCCACCGGCGAGGAGGCGCTCGCGGCGGCCCTCGCCCAAGCCTAAGACCTGATCCTGATGGACATGCGCATGCCAGGCATGAGCGGCCTGGACGCCGCCCGGGCCATTCGCGCCGCCGGGTGCGCCACGCCGATGGCGGCGCTCACCGCCAACGCCTTCGACGACGACCGTAGAGCCTGCCGCGAGGCGGGCATGACCGGCTTCCTGACCAAGCCTCTGGACCCATCGGCGCTGGAGGCGACCCTGGCGGGGCTGCGCCGACGGCGCCCCTCGCCTAAGCCTGAGTCTGCAGCTAAGCCTGCGCAGTGAGGGGAACTTCGACCACAGCCGCCCGCTCTACCCGGCGCGAGCCCCTGGGCGCTCGCCGCGTCCTTCGGGCTCTGGGCAAGCCGAAGGTCGCCGTGATGCTGGGGCTCGGCTTCTCGTCTGGCCTACCCTTCCTGCTGATCGGGAACACGCTGAGCTACTGGCTTGGCGACAGCCACGTGAACTTGGCGCTGATCGGTTATCTGTCTTGGGTCGGCCTGGCTTATTCGCTGAAGTTCATCTGGGGTGCGGTGGTGGACAATCTGCCACCCCCGCTGCTGCGCCGCCTGGGCCGCAGACGGGGTTGGATCCTATGGGCTCAGCTGGGGATCGCCGCAGGGCTGGCCGGCATGGCGGCCAGCGACCCGCACACCAAGCTTGCCGCTCTGACGGGCTTCGCCCTGCTCACCGCCTTCTCGGCCGCCACCCAGGACGTGGTCATCGACGCTTGGCGCATCGAATCGGCCGTTGATGCGGAGGAACTCGATCTGCTTACCGCGAGCTACAAGCTGGGGTACCAGATCGCCGCTATCCTGACGGCTTCCGTCATCCTGCTCATGGCGGAAGCCATCGGCTGGGCGCCCTCCTACGGCGTGTTCGCCGCAGCCGTAGTGGTCGGCGTAACGGCCACGCTGTTCGCCCATGAGCCTGCGCATGCCGATGCGGCGATCGACCGGAATGCCCGGATTGGCCTTGGGCCGGCGCGCATCGCGGACGCTGTGGTTGGCCCGTTCGTCGCCTTTTTCCGGCAGTGGGGACCGCTGGCTCTGTTGATCCTGCTGACGGTGAGCGCCTATCACCTGTCCGACTACCTGCGCGGCCCGGTAATCAATCCCTTCTACGTCCAGGTGGGACTGCATAAGAGCGTGGTGGCGGGGGTGAGGCTGGCGATCGGGCTGCCGTTCACCCTTCTCGGCATTGCAGCCGGGGGGCTGTTCGCGGCACGGTTCGGGCACATGCCGGCGCTGATTGCAGGCGCGGTGCTGCAGCCATTGGCGGTGGCGGCCTTCGCGGTGCTGGTGCTTACCGGACCGAACCTGCCGGTGTTCTCAGGCCTGATGGCCTTTGACGACTTTGTGATGAATTTTGCGGGTGTAGCCTTGATCGCCTACATGTCGACATTGACGCAGACTGGATACACCGCGACCCAATACGCCCTGCTCACTTCAGCCCTGGCTTGGTCGGGCAAGCTGCTCAAGGGCTGGTCGGGCGCCGTAGTGTTGAGCCTGGGCCATGGCCGCGCCCTCATCCAAGCCTATGGGTTGTTCTTCTGCGGCGCGGGCGCGTTCGGCGTCATTGCTGTCCTGCTGTGCGTCATTTTGGGATGGATCGAGGCTTCGCGCCGCAGCGTCCTCGTCCCGGCGTCCGCCTGAGGCGCCTCCGACTTCAGCCTCCCCATTCAGCCCTGGCCCCAGACCTTGCGTAGGGTCGCGTCTCGGCCGCAGCCGGCGCGGTAGAGGTTGTACTCCAGGGCGTGGGTATGGGCGTAGTCGCGGTGGTAGTCCTCCGCCGGCCAGAAGGCCTTCAGCGGCAGGACCGGCACGATGATCCTGCCGTGCTTCAGCTGCTTTTGGGCGTCGGCCTCGGACTGGAGCGCGATCTTACGCTGCTGGTCGTTAGCCACGAAGATCGCCGGGCGGTAGGATGGGCCCCGATCGCAGAACTGGCCGCCATTGTCGGTCGGGTCCACCAGCTTCCAGTAGCGGTACAGCAGGAAGCCGTAGTCGATCCTGGCGGGATCGAAGGCGACCTTGACCGACTCGTAGTGGCCGGTGGTCTCCGACGAGACCTGCTCGTAGGTCGGGTGGTCCACCGTGCCGCCCGTATAGCCGCTCTGCACCGACACCACGCCGGGGATGGCCTTCATGTCATGCTCCATGCACCAGAAGCAGCCGCCGGAGAACACCGCCGTCTGCAGGGGCGCGGCCGAGGCCGACGAGGTCAGGGCCGCCGCCGCGAGGCCGGCGGCCAAGGCCAGGGCGACGAGGCGCAGGAGCGAGGAAAATAGAGGTTTCATGGTCGTGATACGTGGCCCGCCGTGCGGCGGACGCAAGCCTCACGCCACGCGGATGAAGTCCAGGTAGACGGGCGCGACGTCGCCCAGTCCCTTTACCTGGTAGCGCGTGGTGACGTGGTCGTCGGGTGCGTGGCGCCAGTCGTCGGCGCGCATGGCGGTCCACTGCAGACGCGGCTCGGTGCGCAGCCGCTCCAGCGCCGAATTGGCGTAGTCGGCCCAATCGGTAGCGAAGCGCAGCCGCCCGCCGGGCGCGAGCACCCTTACGAGTCCCTCGACGAGTGCAGGCTGGATCAGGCGCCGTTTGTGGTGACGCGCCTTGGGCCACGGGTCGGGAAATAGGATGAAGATGCGGCTAAGTCCCGCGTCCGGCAACGCCGCCAGGAGTTCGCGCGCGTCACCGACATGCAGGCGCACATTGGTCAGGGCGCGATCATCAATGTGACGAAGCGCGCTCGCCGCCCCGTTCAGGAAGGGCTCAGCGCCCAGCAGCAGGATGTCGGGATGGCGGGCGGCCTGCTCGGCCAAGTGCTCGCCGCCGCCAAAGCCGATCTCCAGCCAGACCTCGCGCGCGCCCGGCATGAGTCCCTGAGAAGCAATCGGGGCGGACAGGTCCAGGGCGAGCCTGGGCAGCAGCGTCTCGACCAGGGCCGTCTGACGGGGCTTGATCGGTCGCGCCTTGAGGCGGCCGAAGCTACGGAGCGGGCCGTGAGACTGCTGAGACATCAGGCGATAGGAAGTCCCCTCCCCGCGCGGAGGAAGGACTTCCCGCTATCAGGCGAGGCCTTTCAGCTCGCCCACAAGATCGGTCTTCTCCCAGGAGAAGCCGCCGTCCGCATCCGGCTGGCGACCGAAGTGACCGTAGGCCGATGTGCGCGCGTAGATTGGACGGTTGAGCTTCAGGTGCTCGCGGATCGCCCGCGGCGTCCCGCCGCCGATCAGGTCGGGCAGGATCGCCTCCAGCTTGGCGGGATCGATCTGACCGGACTCGTGCAGGTCGACGTAGAAGCTGAGCGGCTTGGCCACTCCGATCGCATAGCTGATCTGGATGGTGCACTTGTCCGCCAACCCGGCCGCCACGACGTTCTTAGCCAGGTAACGACAGATGTAAGCCGCGGAGCGGTCCACCTTGGTGGGGTCCTTGCCGGAGAAGGCGCCGCCGCCATGGGGTGAGGCCCCGCCGTAGGTGTCCACGATGATCTTGCGCCCAGTGAGGCCGCAGTCTCCGTCCGGGCCGCCGATGACGAAGTTGCCGGTGGGATTCACATGCCACTCCGTCTCGTCCGTAACGAAGCCGTCGGGGAAGACGCTGCGGATGTAGGGTTCCACGATCTGGTGCACGTCGGCGGGCGTCAGCCCTTCCTTGTGCTGGGTGGACAGCACGATGGAGGTGGCGCGCACCGGCTTGCCGTTCTCGTAGAGCAGGGTCACCTGGCTCTTGGCGTCGGGCTCCAGCCCGCTCTCCTCGCCGCTGTGGCGGACTTCGGCCAAGCGCTTCAGGATGTTGTGGGAGAACTGCAGGGTCGCCGGCATCAGCTCCGGCGTCTCGTTGGTGGCGTAGCCGAACATGATGCCCTGGTCACCCGCGCCCTCGTCCTTGTTGCCCGCCGCGTCCACTCCCATGGCGATGTCGGCGGATTGGGCATGCAGATGGCAGGCGTAGTCGGCGGTCTTCCAGTGGAAGCCTTCCTGCTCGTAACCTATGTCCTTGATAGCGGCCCGGACCTTCTCCTCCAGCCCTTCCACCACGCCATCGGGCCCGCGCACTTCGCCAGCGAGGATGATGCGGTTGGTGGTCACCATGGTCTCGCAGGCGACGCGGGCGTAGGGGTCTGCGCCCAAAAAGGCGTCGACCACAGTGTCAGACACGCGGTCGGCGACCTTGTCCGGATGACCTTCGGAAACGCTCTCGCTGGTGAAGATGTAGGACGGCCGGCTCAAGGACGATCTCTCCGCAATCCGCTCCGCAGGAGCGGGCTGCGGCACCATATAAAGCTATCCTTATATGTTCAAGCGGTGGAAGCCGCGGCGGAGAGGCCGCGGCACCGTGCTCTCCTACTGGGTGTTGCCGGTCGTCGATGGCTCGCCAGGAGGGGCTCCACGGGCTGAGCCGCCGGGCGTGTTGAAGGTGCTGATATCTTGGGCGTTCTCGTCGCGCACCTGCGGATGGTTGATCGCGCCCATACGCGGAGCGTGGAGCAGGGTGTAGCCGAGCAGCAGGACCACCGCCGCACCAAGCGAGATTACGAGTATCCAGATGTTGCGGCCGGTCCGCTGGGCGCCGCGCGCGTCGGTGACGGTCACCTCTGGTCCGGGGGTGGAGTTCCGGTCCGGCGGTGTAGTCGACATGTCAACCCTCTCCACGATCATTTAGACGCGATCCAAGGCTCCCAAACGTTCCACCAGAGCCACTGTTCCGATCGTCCGGGGGGCGAAGAACGGCGGTGTCTGGAGTGAGCCTCAGGTCGGCAAGGCGTGGATGATCACCTCCGTCTTTCGCCGCAACGGCACGGGACGTCCCTTGTCGGTCAGGGCGCCCGTCTCGCCAACGCCATTCACTTCGAACTTGGGGGCGGGTAGCCCGGCCGAGGCGAGAGCCTTGGCCACAGCGCCGGCGCGGCGCCGAGACAGGTCAAGGTTACGGGAGGCGGCGCCTGCAGCATCTGTCAGCCCGAGCACACTCACATAGCCGATGCGACATCCGCGCACCTGAGCCGCTTCCGAGCCGATCACCTGGGCCGCCGTGGGCGTCAGCTGGTCCGACCCTTCGGCGAAGTAGATCGGGAAGACGACGTCGGTGCAGGCGGGTCCAGTGGCGACCGGCATGGGTTTCAGCGGCGTCGACGTGCAGCCCGCAAGGAAGAGGGCGGCCAGCGCCGACAACCCCATGCCCGCACCGGTCCACACCTCCGAAGCCGCGATACCTGATCTTGAGCGCACCATCGGTCTCAGCCCCCAAACCGATCAGCCCTTGGGCTGGCCGTTCTCCCAGAAGAACCGCTTCTGCGTCAGGTCATAGTAGTAGTAGCGATTGTGTGATTTGTCGAAATACTGATGGTGCGGGTCGCGGTGGTAGGCTGGGCCGCCTTCAGCCGTGGAGGTGTTGCCAAAGCGCGCCCAGTCTGGACGCTCCACATGGCGCACCGCACAGCCGCAAAGGCTGATCGCCAGGAACGTGGCGACAGACAATCTGACCCGCATCCATCCCCCGTACCCACACCCGTCCGAGATCCGACGTCGTCGTCCGGCCCCGTCCTGACGATGTCCGAGCCCGGAACTAACTTCAAGAGGAACGCGGGTCCGCGCCATCCGTTTCGCGCTGATGGTCGAGCCGCAATCGAACGCACGCCTTTCGCCCCACGTGCGGCTCGACAAGGTCGCCGCGGTGCTGAACGCCGCCTCCGGCAGCGTGGGTCCGGACGCCGCGGAGCGGATGAAAGCCATCGCCGCAAGATACGGGCTTACGCTTGAGCCTCACTCGGTACAGCCTTCTGCGATCGTCGATGCGGTGAAGGCGGCGGTCGCAGAGCAGCCGGACGCACTCTTCGTCCTCGCCGGCGACGGCACCCTGGCCTTGAGCGCGGAACTCTGCGGACCCGACGGGCCGCTGATCGCCGCCCTGCCTGGCGGGACCATGAACATGCTGCCCAACGCCCTGAACGGCCGCAGACCTTGGCCTGAAGCGTTGACCGCCATCCTGGAGACCGGCCGCGAGCTGGAAGTTTCTGGGGGTGAGGTCGGAGGCCACGGCTTCTACGTGGCCGCCATCCTCGGGGCTCCGGCGCTTTGGGCGGACGCTCGTGAGGCGGTGCGCAAGGGCAAGCTGAAGCTGGCGGTGCTGCGGGCGCGGCGCGCGCTACTGCGGGCCTTCAAAGGGCGGCTGCGCTTCGAGTTGGACGGCGGCGACCGGCGCAAGGCCGAGGCGTTGACGCTGATGTGTCCGCTGGTGTCGCAGGGGTTGAACGAGGATGTGGGCCTGGAGGCGGCGTTGCTCGACCCGAAGGGCGCTCTGGAGGGCTTTCGCCTCGGCTTCAGCACGCTCGTGGGCGGCTGGCGGGACGATCCCTCCGTGAAGATCGAAATCTGCACCTCCGGCACGGCCTGGTCACATGGGCGGGTCCCGGTGATCCTCGATGGCGAGCCCCGCCGGATGGACTCTCCCGTGCAGCTGGCCTACCGGCCGCGCGCCTTCCGGGCCCTGGTGCCCGACGATTGTGAGGCCCTGAAGATGCGGCGCGAGGTCGGCGAGCATGAGGTCCGCAAGGCCGCACGGGGCGCCGCAGCGGCCGGGATGGAGCGGTCGGCCGCCTGATGCGGGTCATCCAGCTCAGCGACATCCACTTCGGGGCGGAGGACGCGGCCGCACTGGAGGCGGCCACCGCATATATTACGGATAATCCCCCCGATCTGGTGATGGTCACCGGAGACCTGACCTTGAACGGGCTGCCGCGGGAGTTCCGGTCCGCGGAGCGATGGCTGGCGCGAATTCCCCGACCCCTGCTGGTCACTCCTGGCAACCACGACACGCCCTACTGGAACCTGCCGCTGCGCGCGATGCAGCCTTTCAAGCGCTATCGGCGCTTCATCGGGCCGCCGTCCGCCTCCCGCTACGACACCGCCGGGCTGCATGCCCGCACGCTCAACACCTCCCGAGGGGCCCAGCCGAGGTTCGACTGGTCCAAGGGGGCGGTGAGCCTGCAGCTAGCAGGCGCGGCGGTCGATGCAATCACCGCCTTTCCAGCCGACGAGATCAGGATCATCGGGTGTCACCATCCGCTGATGGAAATTACCGGTACGCCCGTGACCGGGGGCGTGCACCGGGGCCAGACGGCCGCCAAGCTGTTCTGCGACCGGGGAGTGGACGTGATCCTGACCGGCCACGTCCACAACCCGTTCGCCGTCGCCCTCCCCTTCGGAGATGGCCAGACCTACGCTGTGGGCGCGGGAACGCTGTCGGTGCGGACACGCGGCACGCCGCCGGGCTTCAACGTGCTCGACATCTCGCCGGCCTGCGTAGGGGTTACGGCCTATTGCTGGACTGCTACGGCGCTGGAAGTCCACCGCGTCTGGCGCCTGCCGCGGCGGGCTGCGCCTGAGGGTGCGGCGCCGGAACCCAAGCTCTCACGCGCGGAGGTCGTGGTGCAAATAGAAGGGCCCGGCGTCGCCACCGAGCCCGCTTGAACCTGGCCTGCGGCTGGCGACCGGACTAGATGCCCCGCCCGCGTACCAGGTGCATGACAAGGGAGATCACAAACAGCACCAAGAAGATCACGAACAGGATATAGGCGATGTTGGATGCTGCGCCGGCGATGCCGCCAAAGCCCAGTAGGCCCGCGACCAGGGCCACTACCAGGAAAATCAAGGCCCATCTCAGCATAGTCCGCCTCCCTCTCGATCGCGAATCCAAGATTGGGCGATTCCCGCCTGCCTCCCATCCGCTTGCCCGGTAACGTACGTTAAGGCCGAGCGTTCCGGGACGTTGGGGGCTTACTGGACGAGAAGAGCGGTAGCCCAGGCCGCCGCCGGTCGCCGTAGCGCATACTGATATCGGCGAAACATTTTCGCCAGCTGCGAGCTACGGATATGACGGGATCATACGACCGGCGGGGCAAAATCCCTTCGACCGCAACGACGCGCTATCAGCCCCGCTTGCGCTCCGTACGAGGCTCCAACACGCGCAGAACGGTGGAGACGAGGGTGGGGTTGCGCCAGGCGAGCAGTCCCGCTGCGACAGCCGCGCTGGCTGCGACCACCGGCCGATCGCTGACCAGGTCGGTGACGCGTTCGACAAGGCTTGCCGACCCGTCCGCCGCCTTGCCCTTGGTCTTGAGGTGAGGCCCCTTGGCCTTGCCGAAAAGGATCAAAGCAAGCACTCCGATTACGATGGCGGCGGCAAGCGTCACGCAGGCCGCCGCGCCGGCCGGACCGATATAGGTCCGCAAGAGGGCGTAGAAGGCGAACGAGGCTGAGACCACCAGCACGCCCGCCGTAACAGCCATGGCGGCGACGGCGACGACGAAGCTTACAAGTTTACCGATCACCGGCGTCCGCCGGCGAACAGCAGGCCGAGCACGAAGCCGGCGCCCAGTGCCGCCAGAGTGGCGGTTATCGGCCGCTCCTGCATCCGCTCGACCATATATAGCTTTGCCGTACCGAATTGGTCACTGGCTTGATCCGCGGCGTCGCGGGCCTGGCCACGCAACTGGTCAACCCCATCATCAAACGCCTTTCGGGCTTCGCCCTTCAGCTTGGGCAGAGCACGCCGGCCCTCCTCTACGGTCTCGCGGGCGCTGCGGGCGGTCTGGCGCGCGTTGTCCACGGTATCTCCCGCCTTGGACGCCACGGGATCGAATGCGGAAGAGGTCGCCATCGCGAAGTCCCCTATGAAGGTGAACGTGTGAAACCGAATGCGGCGTCGAAACGCGGCCCCGCAACACCGGTTCCGTATTCGCCCCCGCTAGGCGGCGACCTTCGGTCGGGCTGGGTGGAAAAACAGGGCTTGGCCAATTGCCGCCTTCACCGTCTCCGGTTGGAAAGGCTTGGTGATCAGGAAGGTAGGCTCCGGCCGTTCGCCCGTGAGCAGTCGCTCCGGGAAGGCGGTGATGAAGATCACCGGAACGTCGAAGCGGCCAAGGATGTCCTTCACCGCATCGATCCCGGAGGAGCCGTCGGCCAGCTGGATGTCCGCCAGGACCAAGCCCGGGGTGGCGCGAGCCACCGCCTCCGCCGCTTCCTTGCGCGTCGAGGCTACGTCCAGCACCTTGTGACCGAGCTCGCGGACCAACGCCTCGATATCGGCGGCGATCACCGGCTCGTCTTCGATGATTAACACTTCAGTGGCCAGTTCGGCGTCGATCTCGCCCTGAGCTTCGGAGATCAGCATTTCGATCTCACCGGCGCTGGCGCCCAGGATCTGTCCCGCCTCCGAGGGATTGAAGCCCTCCAACGCGGTGAGCAGGAAGGCCTGCCGCGAACGCGGCGCGATGCGCATGAGCCGACCGGAAGCGTCGCCGCTTTCCGCACCGTTGTCGTTGCGCGCCTCAAGTTGGGCCCCGGTGCCGTCCCAGATCGTATGGAAGACGTGGTAGAGCGCGACCCTCGGAGTCAGGTGGGGCGGCAGCGAACGCTCGCCCGCCGCAAGAGCCTCTAGGGACGCCCGCACATAGGCGTCGCCGGCGCTCTGCTCGCCGGTCAAGGCGCGAGCGTAGCGCCGCATATAAGGCAAGTGCGGCGCAAGCCGTTCCAACAGACCCATACCGCCTCCAAGCGACCCTGATGCAGACAACAACTCGCCGGCGCCGTCCCACGCGGCATCGGCGCGTGCAACGGGAAAGGCCGGCCGCCCTTCCGGCGGTACGACCTAACCGCTCCAATATATGGCGTAATCCGAGGAACCCTAGTCACGTCGGCGAGTTTTTGGCCATCGCCCCACCAACGCGTGGGGGTCCTTGAGGCGTGCGAGTCGACACCGATCATGAAGGACGACGGAAAACCCCGCCAGCCTACCCCGCCCGTCGCCGAACCCACCCTGGATGAGGCGCGCCTTCGTCAACAGGCCATCGGCGTAAAGCTGCGCCACATGTTCGACGAGATCGTGAACGAACCTGTCCCTCAAGACTTCCTTGATATCCTGCGTCGTGCCGATGATAAGGGCGGGGCTGGCGGTAAGGGCTGATGGTCCAACGTAACAATCTAGACGCCGCATCCGAAGCGGTGTTCCAACGCGATCTCGTCGGTCTCATACCGCACCTGCGCGCCTTCGCCCGCACCCTGTGCGGGGACGCGGCTGCGGCCGACGATCTGGCCCAGGACGCGACGCTGAAGGCTTGGGACGCGCGGTCCAGCTTTCAGATGGGCACGAACATGAAGGCCTGGACTTTCATGATCCTGCGAAACCAGTTCTATTCCGAGAAGCGGCGCTCCTGGCGCCAGTCCCAGCTGGACCAGGAAGCTGCGGAACGGACCCTGGTCGCCGCCGACGATCCCGAAGCGCCGGTGGCGCTCGATGAAATGCGGTTGGCCATGGGCATGCTGCCGACCGAGCAGCGGGAAGCGCTGATCCTGGTGGGCGCCGGTGGCTTCGCCTACGAGGAGGCCGCCGACATCTGCGGCTGCGCCGTGGGCACCGTGAAAAGTCGCGTAAGCCGGGCGCGCCGGGCCTTGCAGGGCATCCTTGAACAGGGGGCCTATCATCGCGATGGCCGCGCAGCCGGCGAGGCCATGCGATCCATCCTGAACGATGCGGAGCGTTTGAGCGGACCGCGCTGAGATGGCCGCCCCGGCCCGTCTGACCATCCGCTTCCGCCTCGGCTTGGCCCTGGCGGTCGCCCTGTTTCCGGTCTTGGCGCTCGGCGCCCTCCAGGTCGCCACCGAGTTCAATCGCGAAGGCCACACCCGCCAAGCGACGCTTACCCAGGCGGCAACACGTAGCGCGCTCACGGCTCGCGCCCGCATCCAGGGGGCGATGGCGCTGCTCGACACCCTGAAGCCCGAGGCCGTGGGTCTGGAATGCACGCCACGTCTCGCCTCGATCCTGACCGAGCTGGACGGCTACCGCAACATCGTGCGGCTGGACGCCAATGGCCGGGTGGTTTGCGCCGGCGCCAGCCTCCCCGCGGCCAACCGGGCGGCCTTGCCCTGGTTTCAGCGCCTGAAGTCCGGCGCGCAGACCGTGGTGGCGCGGTCGCGGGCCGGCGGGGAGCCGGCCCTGATCGCCGCCAGCCGAGCCGAGCGCCGGGATGGTCGCTTCGACGGCGCGCTGATCGCCTCCATCCTGCTTTCCACTCTGAAGCCGGACCTTTCGGATCCGACGCTGCCGGCACGAACAGCGGTGGCGATCGTGTCCGGCGACGGCCACTATCTGGTCGAGACGGACCGGGACGCCTTTTCACCCCTGCCCGCCGACTGGCGCGCCCAACTGGCGCGCGGCCACACCCTGTTCACCGCAAAAGATGTGAGAGGCGCGCCGCGCGACTTCGCCACCGCACAGCTGCTGAGCGGCGAGGCCTATGTGGTTCTCTCGGCCTCGGCTCCCGGCATCTTCTATTGGGCGAGGCTGAACCCGCTCAGCGCCATCGTCTATCCCGTGCTCGCATGGATGGCGGCCTGGGTGGCGGTGTGGCTGGCGGTGGACCGGGTAGTGATCCGCTGGCTGCATTATCTGGACCGGATCGCTTCCATCTACGCCCGTGGCCGCTTCACGGTGCGGCCGCTGAAGGCCGAGCAGGCGCCCGCCGAGATCCGTGACCTCGCCCACACGCTCGACGCCATGGCCGACGGCATCGTCGCCCGGGACATGAGCCTTCGCGATTCCCTGGCGCAGAAAGACACCCTGATGCGTGAAATCCATCACCGGGTGAAGAACAACCTGCAGGTGATCACCTCGTTGATCAACATGCAGCAGCGTGCCCTGACCGACCCGGCGGCCCGGGCGGCCATGTCCGACACGCGTCAGAGGATCACCGCGCTGGCACTGATCTACCGCGCGCTCTACCAGGGCCCCGACCTGCGCCGGGTCGACGTGCGCCAGTTCCTGGAGGAGTTGGTCGGCCAGCTCGGCGCCGGCGAGGGCGGGCGGCCCGCCCCCATCCGCACCGAGCTGCACGCCGACGACCTGGAGATCGATCCTGACAAGCTGGCGCCGCTGGCCCTGTTCGCGGTGGAGGCGATCAGCAACGCCCGCAAGCACGCCTTCGGACCGGAAGGCGGGTCCATCGACGTGCGTTTCCGCGTTCGGGGCGACGAGGTGGTGCTGGAAATCCAGGACGACGGCAACGGCGATGCCGACACACTACCGACCGCCGGCGTCGGCCGCACCCTGATGAGCGCCTTCGCCCGACAGCTGCGCGGCCATACGGAGGTGGAGCCCGCCCCTGAGCGTGGCGTAAAGGTGAGGCTCACCTTCCCCCGCCCGCAACTTCCTGACTTCGGCGACCTGCAGCCAGGGAACCAGGCGGCGGCGTGACCGTTCAAGCTCGACCTTTAAGGGGAGACCTTCCAGATGCGTAAGATAATCGTTCTGCTCGTCGCCGCCGCCGCCCTGAGTTCGGCCGCGTGCAACACCATCGCCGGCGCCGGCAAGGACGTCAGCTCCGCCGGCGGCGCTGTCACCGACACCGCTCACGATGCGACTCCGCACTAAAATGCGCAGGCTCGCCATTCTCCTCGTTGCTGCGGCCGCCATGACCGTTACGGCCTGCAACACCATCGCCGGCGCCGGCAAAGACGTCAGCGCTACGGGCGCAGCGGTCACCGACACCGCCCACGACGCCACACCCCACTAGGCCGTCGTCTTCGGTATTGCTTAAGCAGCGCCCCGCGGTGACCCGCGGGGCGCTTTTCACGTTTAACCCGCCCACTCGAAGACTTGACCCTTCATTCCTTGTCCCTGGCCATCTAAGCCGGACGACATGACGGGTAAGATGATAGCGGCCCAAACAGACGCCGGGCAGGGTGCGGACATCCGCGTGGTGGTGGCGGCCTCGGCGGCGGGCACCGCCTTCGAATGGTACGACTTCTTCGTCTTCGTGCCGCTCGCCACCATCATTTCCAAGATATTCTTCGCCGGGCTGAACGAGTCGGCAGCCTACGTCTTCGCTCTCGGCTCGTTCGCCGCCGGCTTCGCCTTCCGACCCCTTGGAGCGCTGATCTTCGGACGCATCGGGGACCGAACCGGGCGCAAGGGCGCGTTCCTGGTCACGGTGATCATGATGGGCGCGGCGACCTTCGCCATCGGCCTGCTGCCCACCTACAGGCAGGTCGGGCTGGCCTCGCCGCTGAGCTTCATCGCCTTGCGCCTGATTCAGGGCGTGGCGCTTGGGGGAGAGTGGGGCGGGGCGGCCATCTTCATCGCCGAGCACGCCCCCACCGCCAGGCGCGGCCAAATGACCAGCTGGATCGGCGCGGCGGCCGCCTTCGGCCTGGGCGGCGCGCTGATCGTCACCCTCATCTCCCGTGGCCTGGTGGGCGAGGCCGCCTTCGCCGCCTGGGGCTGGCGCATTCCTTTCCTGGCCTCGGCGGCGCTCCTGGCCATATCCGTCTGGTTCCGGCTGAAGCTGTCGGAAAGCCCGGTGTTCCGCCGCATGCACGCGGAGGGCCGTCGCTCGACACGGCCCTATGTCGACGCCTTCCTTGATCCAGACAACCTGCGCCGGGTGCTGCTGGCCCTGTTCGCGGTCATGGTGGCCCAGGGGACCGTCTGGTACACGACCTTCTTCTACGCCCAGTTCTTCGTGGAGAAGGTGCTCAAGGTGGCGCCCTCCACGGTGAACGCCATCATGATCGCCCTGGTGGCGATCTCGGCCCCGCTCTACGTGGTGTTCGGCGCGCTGTCGGACCGGATCGGGCGCAAGGCGGTGATGGTCGGCGGCATGATCGTGTTCACCGCCGCGCTCTGGCCGGCCTTCCACCTGATCACCCAGGCCGCCAATCCCGCCCTGGCCCGCGCCCAGGCGCGTACGCCTGTCATGGTCGTCGCTGATCCGCGCGATTGCTCGCTGCAGTTCGATCCGGTGGGCAAGGCGCAGTTCCGCTCCGCCTGCGACATCCTCAAGGCCGCCCTGACCAACGCCGGCGTGAGCTATCGCAACGTCGCAGGGCCGCCGTTCCGCGCGGCGACCGCCCAGGTGGGCGGCCTCACCGTCACCTCCCTGGACGGCAGGCTCCTTGCTCCTGCGGGGCTGAAGGCGGCCCAGGCCCAGGTTCGCGGCGAATTGCAGACGGCGCTGAAGGCGGCTGGCTATCCCGCCGCGCCTGTCGCCCAGAACACCAACGCACCGTTGATCCTGCTGGTATTGGTGGTGCTGGCTGTGGGCGCCACCGCCCTCTATGGCCCCCAGGCCGCCTGCCTGGTCGAGCTGTTTCCGAGCCGGGTGCGATACACCGCTCTCAGCCTGCCCTACCACATCGGCACCGGCTGGGTCGGCGGGTTCCTTCCCGCCACCGCCTACGCCATGGTGGCCGCCACCGGGAACAGCTACTTCGGCCTGTGGTACCCGATCGTGGGCACGCTGGTCAGCATCGTCTGTGCGATCCTGTTCCTGCCGGAGACGCGGGGACGGGATCTGAACGCTTAGGGCCATCTCACCTCGGGCGGCATCGACGACAGGATGGAGTCCATGTTGCCGCCGGTCTTCAGCCCGAACAGCGTGCCCCGGTCGTAGAGCAGGTTGAACTCGACGTAGCGGCCCCGGCGCACCAGCTGCTCCTCCCGCTCCTCCGGCGTCCACGGCTCGCCCATCCGGCCCCGTACGATCTGTGGATAGACCTGGAGCAGAGCCCGCCCCACGTCCTGGGTGAAGGCGAAGTCGCGCTCGAACGCGCCGCTGTCGTGCCGATCGTAGAAGATGCCGCCGACGCCTCGGGGCTCGTTCCTATGCGGCAGGAAGAAGTACTCGTCGCACCAGGCCTTGTACCTGGCGTGCCAGTCGGCATCGTGGCCGTCGCACGCCGTCTTCAAGGCGGCGTGGAAGGCGAGCGCGTCCGGCGCCGCCTGCGACCCCTGCACGGCCAGCAGCGGGGTCAGGTCCGCGCCGCCGCCGAACCAGCTCTGCGTGGTGCAGATGAAGCGCGTGTTCATGTGCACCGCCGGCACGCGGGGACTGCGCATGTGCGCGATCAGGCTGACGCCGGTGGCGAAGAAACGGCGGTCGGTCTCGGCGCCGGGCATGGACTTGGCGAAGTCGGGGCTGAGTTCGCCGTGCACGGTGGAGACGTGCACGCCCACCTTCTCGAACAGGCGCCCGTGCATCATGCCCATCACGCCCCCGCCGCCTTCCGGACGCGTCCAGGGCGTGAGCACGAAACGTCCGGGCGGCCCTGGGTAGAGGTCGCCCGGCGCGTCGTCCTCCAGCGTCTCGAAGGCACGGTGCAGCCGGTCGCGCAGCTCGGCGAACCAGGCGCTTGTCCGCGCCTTGCGGGCGTCCAGATCGGCGGGGGCGGCGAGAGCATCGGTCATGCGCCCGCTTTAGCCGCGGGCGCCGCTGTTTCCCAGCTGGGCCGCGACATTGACAGGGTGCGCGGCGCACGCTCCAAGCCGGCCATGACGGACGTGCGTCACGCCATCCACACCATCGAGACGGGGGGCGGCGTGCTCAGGCTCGCCCCTGAAGCGCCGCTGAAGCTGGAGTCCGGCGGCCGGCTGATCGGGGTGGAGATCGCCTACAAGACCTACGGCCGGCTGAACGCCGACCGCTCCAACGCCATCCTGATCTGTCACGCCCTCACGGGCGACCAGCACGTGGCCTCGCCCCATCCCCAGAGCGGCAAGCCGGGCTGGTGGACCCAGGTGGTGGGGCCGGACCGCCCCATCGACCTGAACCGCTACTTCGTCATCTGCGCCAACGTGCTCGGCGGCTGCATGGGCTCTACCGGGCCATCGTCACACGACCCGGTCAGCGGGCGTGTGTACGGGCTGAACTTCCCGGTGATCACCATCGGCGACATGGTGCGCGCCCAGGCGGAGCTGGTGTCGGCGCTGGGGATCGACACCCTGTTCGCGGTGGTCGGCGGCTCCATGGGCGGCATGCAGGTGCTGCAGTGGGCCAACGACTATCCCGAGCGGATGTTCTCAGGCGTCTGCATCGCCTCGGCCGCGCGCCACTCGGCCCAGAACATCGCCTTCCACGAGGTCGGTCGCCAGGCGATCATGGCCGATCCGGAATGGCGCGGCGGCGACTACCTGCGCCTGGCGGTCCGGCCCGAGAAGGGCTTGGCCGTGGCCCGGATGGCGGCGCACATCACCTACCTGTCGGAACCCGCCCTGCAGCGGAAATTCGGGCGCGAGCTGCAGCGCGACGGCCTGTCCTGGGGCTTCGATGCAGACTTCCAGGTGGAGAGCTACCTGCGCCACCAGGGCTCCAGCTTCGTCGATCGCTTCGACGCCAACGCCTACCTCTACATCACCCGCGCCATGGACTATTTCGACTTGGCGCTCAGCCATGGCGGGGTGCTGGCCCAAGCATTCGCAGCCGCGCGCGATGTGCGCTTCTGCGTGCTGAGCTTCACCAGCGACTGGCTCTATCCGACCACCGAGAGCCGCCACGTGGTGCGCGCCCTGAACGCGGCCGGCGTGCGCACCAGCTTCCTGGAGATCGAGAGCGACAAGGGCCACGACGCCTTTTTGCTGGACGAACCCGTCCTGCACGGCGCCCTGCAGGGCTTCCTGGACTCCGCAGGCGAAGCGCGAGGGCTTGGATGATGCGCGAGGACTTTCGCGAGATCGCCCGCATGGTGCGCCCGGGCGCGCGGGTGCTCGACGTGGGCTGCGGCGAGGGCGAGCTGCTCGACCTGCTGCGCCGCGAGAAGGACGTCGACGCCCGGGGCCTGGAGATCAGCGCCGACGGGGTGGGCGCCTGCCTGGCGCGGGGACTGTCGGTGATGCAGGGCGACGCCGACAGCGACCTCGGCGAGTTTCCGGGGGAGGCGTTCGACTACGCCATCCTGTCCCAGACCCTGCAGGCGGTGCGTCAGCCGAGGAAGGTCCTGTCGGACCTGATGCGGCTTGCCGAGCGGGCCATCGTATCCTTCCCGAATTTCGGCCACTGGCGGGTGCGCGCCTCTCTGCTGGCGCATGGGCGCATGCCGCTGACCCGCGCCCTGCCTCAGCCCTGGTGGGCGACCATCAACATACACCTCTGCACGCTGCGCGACTTCACAGAACTCTGCGCCGACCTCGACCTGCGGATCGAGGCCGCCGTGGCGCTCAGCGACCGCGCCACCCCGCGCGAGATCGATCCCACCCACCTGCTGGAGAATCTGCGCACGGAAACGGCCCTGTTGCTGCTCAGCCGCACGCACCACGTCGCGCCGACGGCGGACGCCCCCACACGGCTGTTCGACTAGTTCAGCCCTCGATCCTCGCGCCGATAGGTACTGGGGACGCCGCCCGCGCGCGGGGGACCCGAACCGGCGCCACCGCGCCGCGCGGCTTCACCGCGAACGTCTGCTTCACCGCCTCCATCAGCATCAGCCCGCCCATGGGCGCCCATAGCTTGGCGCCCGCCTGTTCGATCGGCTCGGCATGGCGCGCGAACAGGGGATAGGGTGGCGCGTAGAGGCACATGGACCAGGCGGTGGGCTCCAGCCCCGCGTCGCGCACCACCTCCTCAAGCTGCCCGCGCGAGAACGGACGGCCGTAGCCGAACGGGGTGGTTTCGCTCTGCGCCCACCAGCCGCGCCGGTTGGCCACTACCGCGATCAGGCGGCCCGACGGCGCCAGCACCCGACGTACCTCCTTCAGCAAGGCGGTGGGGTCCTCGCTCTCCTCCAGGGCGTGCACCATCGCGACCCGATCAAAGAGCGCGTTTTGGAACGGCAGGCTAAGCTCGCCTGCCAGGCAGGCCAGGTTGGGATCGCCCATCGGCCACGCCTCGACTCCCATGCCCGCGGGCATGGCGGCGACCACACGGCGCGCCAGGGCGTTGAAGGGCTCCAGGAACGGGGTGGCGTAGCCGACGCCCAGCACGTCCAGCCCGCGCGCATCGCCCCAGGCCTCCACCAGCTTGCGCTCCACCATGTCGATGGCCGCCCGCCCCAGCGGACCGGCGTAGAAGGTGCGAAGAGCGGTGACGTCGCGACGCATGCGATCCGTTTCTGCATTCGACCGCTATATAAGCACTTAGCGCCTGAGAAGATGAAAGAGCCGCCGATGCCGATCGAGGTCCGCCTCTTCCCCTGCCTGTCGGACAACTACGGCTTCCTGGTGCGCGACACGGCCACCGGCGACACGGCGGCGGTGGACACGCCGGATGGCGAGGCGGTGCTGCGCGAGCTCGAGGCCAGCGGCTGGAGGCTGAGCCTGATCCTCAACACCCACTGGCATCCGGACCACACCCAGGGCAACGCCGCGGTCGCGGCCGCCACGGGCGCACAGATCGTGGGACCGGCGGAGATCCGCCGCGCCGCGCCGCTCGACCGGGAGGTGAAGGGCGGCGACGAGGTGGCGCTGGGCGCGACGCGGTTCCAGGTGCTGGAGACCGGCGGCCATACGCTGGGCCACATCAGCTACTACGACGCGGCGGACCGAACGGCCTTCGTCGGCGATACCCTGTTCGCACTCGGCTGCGGGCGGCTGTTCGAGGGGACCCCGGCGATGATGTGGGACAGCCTGCAGCGCCTGGCCGCCCTGCCGGACGAGACAACGGTCTATTGCGCCCACGAATACACCGCCTCCAACGCCCGCTTCGCCCTGACGCTGGACAGGAGTGAGGCGGTGGCGGCGCGAGCGAAGGCGGTCTTCGCGGCCCGCGAACGAGGCGAGCCCACCGTGCCGACCACCATCGGCGCCGAGAAGGCGACCAACCCGTTCCTGCGTGCGCCGGAACTGGTGAGGGGCGACCCGGTGGAGGCGTTCGCCAAGGTCCGGGCGGGAAAGGATGCGTTCAAGGGTTGATGGCGGCGGCGTTCAAGCTTCGCTGCAGCCCTAAAGTCCATCCTTGGTGGGATCGAGCAGCCGGTGCGCGTGCAGGATGAAGTAGCGCATCAGGGCGTTGTCGACGGTGGCCTGCGCGCGCGCCTTCCAAGCGGTTCGGGCGGCCTCGTAGTTCGAATAGGCGCCGACGAACTCCACCCGGCTCGGGTCGCGGAACTCCTGCCCGCCGACCTCCTTCAGCTCGCCCCCGATAACCAGGTGCAGCAGGTAGTCGCCGCTCGAGTCCGCCATGTGTCCGATCCGCAGTTGCGCAGGCCTGAGAGCATCAGGCCTCGGCGGCCAGCTCGATAGGCGTGGTGCGGTCCAAGATCAACGGCGCGACGCCCGGACCTGCGCACACCAGCCCGGCGTTGCGCGCACGGGCCGTGTTGAACACCAGCGGGCGCCCGTTCTGGTCGCACGACACGGCCCCCGCCTCGCGCGCGATCAGGTCGCCGGCGGCTATGTCCCAGTCGTTCTTCCAGCCTAGGGAGACCGCCGCGTCGAACCGCCCGGCCGCCACCAGCGCCATGCGGTAGGCGAGTGCGCTACGCTGGCCGACCCGCATGGCCGGCCAGGCCCGCGTCCAGCGCCGTCCTTCGAAGGTGTTGGCGGGCGCGAGCATGGCGCAGTCTTCCAGACGGCAGGCGTCGCTGGCCCGGATAGGATCGCCGTTGCACGCGGCGCCCCCGCCCTCTACCGCCGCGTAGAACTCGTCCAGCGCCGGAGCGAACACCACCCCCGCGACGGGCCGGCCGGCCCGCACCACCGCCACAGAGACGGCGAACCAGGGCTTGCCCTTCACGTAAGCCGTCGTGCCGTCGATGGGATCAACGATGAACAGCCGGTCGGCGTCCAACCGCGCCAAATCGTCCGGCGTCTCCTCCGACAGCCAGCCGTAACGTGGACGCGCGCCCAGCAGCTCGCGCCGCAGGAGATCGTCCACGGCCAGGTCGCCGTCGGTAACCGGGGAGCCATCGGGCTTGCGCTGCATCTGCAGCCCGCGCGCGCGGCGATCCAGCGCCAAGCGCCCGGCGGCGCGCACCACCTCGCCGACGAGGGCGAGGTCTTCGTGAGCGGAGGCGTCCTGGACGGCGACGGCCTTCATCGACCCGCGATGGCCAGTCCATCCACGAGCAGGGAAGGCGAGTTGTTGGCGCCGCGGATCTCCAGGTCCGCGCCCGGAACCAGGCGGGCGTAGATGTCGATCAGGTTGCCCGCCACGGTGATCTCGGTCACGGGATAGGCCGGCTGGCCGTCCTCGAACCACACGCCGGATACGCCTGCGGACCAATCGCCCGTGTTGGCGTTCAGCGACGGGCCGAACATGGAGGTCACCAGCAGGCCCTCACCCGCGTCGGCCATCAGCTGCTCCAGCGACGCCGATCCCGGCTGCAGGGTGAGATTGTGCGTCGATACGCCCGGCGGTCCTGCGAGCCCGCGCGACGCATGCCCGGTCGTCTCCAGCCCGAGCTGGCGGCCGGCCGCGGCGTTGAGCAGCCAAGTGGTGACCACCCCGTCCCGAACCAGGGCGCGCTCCACCACCTCCACGCCCTCGTCGTCGAAAGCGGCCGAGCCGAGGCCGCGCCTGCGGAAGGGATCATCGGTGAGGGTCACGGCCGGCGAGAAGACAGCCTGGCCCAGCTTGTCCTTCAGGAACGATACGCCCCGGGCCACGGCCGAGCCGGAGACCGCGCCCACGAACGGCCCGATCAGCGAGCCGGCCTGACGGTTCTCAAAGATGACTGCGGCCTTGCGGCTGTCGATCTTGCGGGCGCCTAGCCGGGCCACGGCGCGCCGCGCCGCCTCCACCCCGATTGCTTCCGGTTCGGGCAAGTCCTCGGCATGGCGGGTGGAGCGCCCTTCACCGCCCCGCTCCATACCGCTCCCCTCGCCGGCGATAGCCGAGGCCGAGAGCGAGAAGCTGGAGGCGGCCACCTCGCCTGCGAAGCCGTCGCTGGTCACCAGCGCCCAGCCGCCCTGGCTCCAGCCCGCAGAGGCGCCATCGGTGTTGGTGACACCCGGCGTCTGGCGCACCAAGTCCTCCGCGGCCCGGGCGCGGTGCTCCAGCACGTCGGCGCCGAACTCGGTGGGATCGAGCAGATCCAGGTCGGTCCGCGGGGCGCGCGCCAAGCGCTCCCGCGGCGCGAAGCCGGCGTAAGGGTCCTCGGGAGCCACTCGCGCCATGGCCACCGCCCGGTCCACCAGCTTGGCGCGGGCGGGCGCCGACAGGTCGGAGCCGGAGACCACCGCCTGACGGCGGCCCACGAAGACCCGCAGGCCCACGTCGCGGCTCTCCTCGCGCTCCACCTCCTCCAGCTCGCCTAGCCGCACGGTCACGCCCAGCGAACGCCGCTCCGCCAGCGCCACCTCCGCCGCATCGGCCCCGGCGCGCAGCGCGGAGGCGACCATGTCGTGCAGCAGTTCGCAGTCCATGCGGCGGTCGATCTCGATTGCGGGTGAGACGCTGCGATATGGCCGCCGTCCCCACGCCCTGCAAGCGCCGGACGTGGCTCGCCAGCTCCGGACGGCCCTTGCACGGCGCGCGAGGGAAGGCGAAAGCCCAGATGCCCGCCGTCCGGAGGCTTCATCGATGCGACGCATCCTGGTGCTGGGCGCCACGAGCCTGATCGGCCGGCGCCTTATCGCCGCGCCTGCACCTGCGGATGCCGGCTTCGTCGCCCTCAGCCGTCGTCCGCCGAGGGAGGGCCCACTGGAGACGACCTGGATCGTCGCGGACCTCGGCGACCCCCATCTCGCACGCCTGCTGCCCCCGGCGGACGCGGTGCTCAGCCTGTCGCCGGTCTGGCTGCTGCCACAGGCCCTGCCCGCCCTGCTCGCCACAGGGGCGCGGCGCCTGGTGGCGGTGTCCTCCACCAGCCGGGTCACCAAGGCGCAGTCCACCGTCGCCGAAGAGCGCGCCGTGGCCGCCCGCCTCGCCGCGGGTGAGGAGGCGGTGGTCGCCGCCTGCAGCGCGGCCGATGTCGCCTGGACCTTGCTGCGGCCCACCCTGATCTATGCGGAGGGCGAGGACCGCAACATTTCGCGCCTGGCCGGCCTGATCGCACGTTTCGGCGTCCTGCCCCTCGCCGGACGGGGCGAGGGCCTGCGCCAGCCGGTGCACGCCGCCGACCTGGCGCGCGCAGTGCTGCAGGCGCTGGACGCCCCGGCGGCGTCGAACCGCACCTACGCCCTGCCGGGCGGCGAGACGCTGAGCTACCGCGACATGGCGGTGCGCATCTTCGAGGCGCTGGGCCGCCCTCCCCGCCTGCTGAGCCTGCCGCCGCCGCTCTGGCGGCTGGGGCTGGCCCTGGCCTCGCCCGTCCTGCCCGGCGCGACCGCGGCCATGGGCGCGCGGATGAGCGAGGACCTCACCTTCGACGCTGGCCCGGCGACACGCGATTTCGGCTACGCCGCTCGTCCGTTCGAGCCGGTGTTCGACCCCGCCGCGCCCGTGCGGCGCTGAACCTTGCCCGAAGGGTTGGCACCGCCAGCGGTTCGCCGGCGGATCGCCGGCAATCCACAAAGCTCGTTTAGGACAATCAGCTTCAGGTCGTCTGCGGCGGTGAAGCTTCCGCCGAACAGCGGACCGTTTAGCGCCGCCACACCGCTCTTACGCCAGCGCATACACCGCCGTGCGCTTCACCTCCTGGTCCTCGAGTTCGCGGGTCGTCTGCACCCGGTAATCGGCCAGCCGGCGCAGGCGCGGGTGGGGCAGGTAGGTGCGGCCGGGGTCGCCGATCAGGACTTCGGCGCCACGAGCCTTGGCCTCGCGCAGCCACGCCTCCACCCGTTCGGCCAGGGGGCGCTCGTAGCAGATGTCGCCGGCCAGGATCACCTCCGCGTCTGCGGGCGGGTCTCTGTCGAGCAGGTCGGCGCAGGTGAAGGAGACCTGCACCGCATTGGCCTCAGCGTTCAGGGCCACCGCCGCGGCGCAGAAGCCGTCGATGTCACAGGCCCGCGCGCTCCCCGCCCCGGCCTTCATGGCGGCGATGGCCACCAGGCCCGAGCCGGTGGCGAAGTCGAGCACGCGGCGACCGGTGACGACGTCCGGATGGTCGAGCACGTAGCGGGCGAGCGCTTGCCCGCCGGCCCAGGCGAAGGCCCAGAACGGCGGCGGCAGGCCGAGCTCGCCCAGCGCCTCTTCGGTCAGCCGCCAGAGCGGAGTGACCTCGTCGGCCAGGTGCAGGGCGATCTCGGGCGTGTGCGGCGGGGATTGGAGCCGGGTGTTCTGCAGGATGAAGGCGCGGCGGTCGGCGATCACCGGCGCAGCGCGGTCAGGGCGACGGCGGCGAACAGCAGCAGGCCCGCCTCGCGGTTGGACTTGAACAGGCGGAGCGCCAGGGGGGCGTCGTCGGGCTGCAGGCGCCGCACCTGCCAGGCGAGATGGGCGGCGAAGCCCAGGGCCAGCAGCAGGCTCCAGGGTGAGGCGACGGTCAAGCCGACGGCGAGGGCGGACGCCAAGGCGTAGAACACCGCCACGCCGCGGCGCACTTGCGGGCCAAGCCGCCGGGCGCTGGACTTGATCCCTGCCAGGGCGTCGTCCTCGATATCCTGCAGGGCGTAGATGGTGTCGTAGCCAAGCGTCCAGAACACGCCGCTGGCGTACAGCGCCGCCGCCGGCCAGCCCAGCCGCCCCTGGACCGCGGCGTACCCCAGCAGGGCGCCCCAGTTGAAGGTCAGGCCAAGCCAGGCCTGGGGCCACCAGGTGATCCGCTTCATGAACGGGTAGGCCGCCACCAGGCCGAGCGAGGCGACGCCCAGAAGGATGGCGCTCAGGTTCATGGTCAGCAGGATGCAGAAGGCCAGCAGGCTGAGCCCGACCAGGAAGGCCCAGGCGCCTTTCACCGGGATCTGGCCGGACGCGACCGGCCGCCCGGCCGTCCTCGCCACCTGGGCGTCCACGTCGCGGTCCACGATGTCGTTGAAGGCGCAGCCGGCGGTGCGCATGGCGGTGGCGCCTAGTGCAATCAACGCCAGCAGCCGCGCGTCCGGCCAGCGGCCCGCCAGCGCGTCGCCGAGCGCGACCCCCTGCCAGCCCGGCAGCATCAGCAGCCATATGCCCGCCGGCCGGTCGAAGCGGCCGAGCTTCAGCCAGGGGCGAAGGGCCGCCGGCGCATGGCGGTCGACCCAGTTGTCCCGGGCGGCGTCCGGCAGCGGGGCGGCGGTGGACGTCATCGGCGCGTGCGGCTCCTCGTCCCGTGCCGGACCCATGGCGACGGTTCGCAATCGGGGACGTTTGGGTCCATATAGAGGTTCGACCCCGCTCCGTCGCTCCGAGCCGCAATCCGACCATGCAGAGCCGCAACCCCTTCTTTGACGAGGCCGCCAAGGTCATGGAGCAGGCCATAGGCCTGGCCCAGGCCGCGGGCGAGGAGGCGAAGTCCGCCCTGCGCGCCCAGGGCGACCGCATGGCAGCCGAGTTCGACCTCGTGCGCCGCGACGAGATGGAGGCGATGCGGGCGGTGCTCACCGCTGAGATCGGCGAACTGCGCGCTGAGTTGGCAGCGCTGCGCCCCGTCTCCGCATCGATTTCCCCCGAGGCGTGACGCCGGTTGAGCGGTCCGCCGCGAGTCAGCTAGTCTCTTCCCCGATGCGCCGCGGTCCGGCCTCGCGTCTCCCGCGCGTGGCCGTGGCGTCAGGATCGTAACCCATGGACACGCCTCACAACGAAGACGTCGAAGTGGGCTTCGATCCGCTGGACGTGGTCGAGCGCGTGCTCGACGCGGAAAACCTGGAGTTCGACCGCACCGAGGACGGCGACCTGGCCTTCGCGCTCTCCGGCGACTGGAAGGACTATGAGCTGTGGTTCGCCTGGCGGCCGGAGGCGGACTGCCTGCAGCTCTGCCTGTCCATCGACATGAAGGCCGAGCGCGACCGGCGCGCGGCCATGTGGGAGCTGCTGTCCCTGATCAATCAGCGCGTCTGGATGGGCCACTTCGAATGCTGGGCCGAGGACGGCGAGGTGGTGTTCCGCCACTCCATGTCCATGCCAAGCGGAGAACGGCCGACGCTGGGCCAGGCCGCCTCGATGATCGACGCGGCCGTGGAGGCGGCGGACCGCTTCTACCCGGCCTTCGACTTCCTGCTGAAGGGCGCGAAGTCGCCCGACGACGCCATGGCCGCCTGCATGTTCGAGACTCAGGGGCAGGCCTAGTCTGGCGATCGGGCCCCGCGCCGCCTAAGTGAGCGGCATGGGCGTTTTCATCGACATTATGATCGCGGTCGCCATGCTCGCGGTGGTGGCGAGCCTAGGGCTCGGTATCTTCTCGTTCCTGAAAGGGGGCGAAATGGGGCGCGAGAACTCCAACAAGTTTATGCGCTACCGGGTGATGAGCCAGGCGGCGGCGATCGTGCTGATCACCCTTGGTTTCATGTACAAGATGGGGCGCCACTAGGCCGCGGCGGAGGGGCTCGCCATGGTGATGCTGAACAAGATCTATACCCGTACTGGCGACGCCGGCGACACGGGGTTGGCTACCGGGGAACGGGTCAAGAAGTTCGATGCACGGGTCACGGCCTATGGCGATGTGGACGAGACCAACGCCTGCATCGGCCTGGTGCGCCAGCACACTGCAGCCGACGCGGTGCTCGACCCCATCCTGGCGCGGGTGCAGAACGAGCTGTTCGACCTCGGCGCCGACCTTGCGACGCCCGAACGGGCGGGAAAGCCGTTGGGTTGGGAAGCCCTGCGGGTCACGGGCGCGCAGGTGGATCGGCTGGAGGCTGACATCGACCGGCTGAATGAGGCGCTGTCGCCGCTCACGTCCTTCGTGCTGCCGGCGGGAACGGCGGCGGCCGCGGCGCTGCACTTGGCGCGCACGATCTGTCGGCGGGCTGAGCGGGTCGCGGTGCGACTGGCCTGCGAGCCGGGCGAGGCGGTGAGCGCCGAAGCGCTCAAGTACCTGAACCGGCTGTCGGACCTGCTGTTCGTCATGGCCCGACACGCCAATGCCCAGGCTGTGGGCGACGTGCTGTGGACGCCTGGGGCGACGCGGTAGAGTCCGGCAGTCGAGACGGAACGGCCCACGTTCGCCTCATCCTGAACGAAGCGGCGTCGATAGGCCGGTCGGGCTCAGCGCTGTCCCGACGTCCCGCCCGCACCCTGGGCCGCCGTCTCCGGCAGCGTCGGATAACGCGGCCCCTTCGCCCCCACCGTCCGGTGGGTCAGGTCGGGGAGGTAGACCACGTGCCCGCAGGTGCGGGTCTGGGCGTCCCACCAGTTGCCCGAGCCCTCGCAGTGCTGCACCGGGTCGACGTCGAAGTGCTGGTAGGCCCAGACCGCGCCCACCACCACAAGCAGGATGACGAAGAAGATCACCTCGATCCGCCCGAGGATGCCGCGGCCTATTGCGAGTCTCATGGGTTTTTAATGGGCACGCACATCGCACGGAGCAAGCCGTCCAGACGCTGATCGGCTCGGCCCTGCTTGACAGGGCGGAAGCGCCAGCGTTTCAAGCCCATCCGAAACCGACGCCAACTAGGCCGGCCCGACCGCAACAGGGCTCCGGCGCATGAACCAAGAGCCGGAGTTCCCATGAAGGTCCTCGTGCCCGTCAAGCGGGTGATCGACTACAACGTCAAGGCCCGGGTGAAACCTGACCAGTCGGGCGTCGACCTCTCCAATGTGAAAATGAGCATGAACCCCTTCGACGAGATCGCCGTCGAGGAAGCGGTGCGGCTGAAGGAGAAGGGGATCGTCACCGAGATCGTGTCGGTCTCCATCGGGCCACAGCAGGCGCAGGAGACGCTGCGCACGTCTCTGGCCATGGGCGCGGACCGGAGCATCCTGATCGTGGTGGACCAGACCGTGGAGCCGCTGGCGGTCGCCAAGCTGCTGAAGGCGGTGGTGGCGGCGGAGGAGCCCAAGCTTGTGCTGATGGGTAAGCAGGCCATCGACGACGACAACAACGCCACCGGCCAGATGCTCGCGGCCCTGCTCGGCTGGCCCCAGGCCACCTTCGCCTCCAAGGTCGAGATCGCCGGCGAAGTGGCCACCGTCACCCGCGAGGTGGACGGCGGGCTGCAGACCCTGTCGGCCGAGCTGCCCGCGGTGGTCACCGTGGACCTTCGACTGAACGAGCCGCGCTACGCCAGCCTGCCCAACATCATGAAGGCCAAGAAGAAGCCCATCGACGCCAAGACCGCCGCCGACTACGGCGTGGACCTGACGCCGCGGCTCAAGGTCTCAAAGGTCGCCGAGCCGCCCAAGCGCGGCGGCGGCATCAAGGTCGCCGACGCCGCGGACCTGGTCGGCAAGCTGAAGAACGAAGCGGGAGTGCTCTGATGGCCGTCCTTCTCATCGCCGACCACGACGGTTCGGCGCTCCGCGACACCACACACAAGACCCTGACCGCCGCCCAGGCCATCGGAGGCGACATCGACGTCCTGGTCTTCGGCCAGGGCGTGGACGACGTCGCCGCCGAGGCCGCCAAGCTTCCCGGCGTCCGCAAGGTGCTGAAAGCCGAGAGCGCCGAACTCGGCCACGACGTGGCCGAAGCCATCGCCGCCATCGTCGTGCCGCTGGCCGTCGGCTACGACGCCATCCTCACTCCCGCCACCAACGTCGGCAAGAACGCCTCGCCCCGCATCGCCGCCCTGCTCGACGTGATGCAGGTCTCCGACGTGCTGGAAGTGGTGGACGCCAAGACCTTCGTGCGCCCGATCTACGCCGGCAACGCGCTGGAGACCGTCACCTCCCAGGACGCCAAGGTGGTCGCCACCGTTCGCGCCACGGGCTTCAAGGCCGCAGCTGGCGAGGGCGGTTCGGCCTCGATCGAGAGCGTGGAGACCCCTGCCGCCGACAAGACCGCCCGCTTCGTCTCCGAAGAGGTGGTGAAGTCCGAGCGCCCCGAACTCGGCGCCGCCAAGATCATCGTCTCCGGCGGCAGGGCCATGGGCTCGGCCGAGGAGTTCCACCGGGTGATCGAGCCCTTGGCCGACAAGCTCGGCGCCGCGGTCGGCGCGTCGCGTGCGGCGGTGGACGCCGGCTACGCCCCCAACGACTATCAGGTCGGCCAGACCGGCAAGGTGGTGGCGCCGTCGCTGTACATCGCGGTGGGCATCTCCGGCGCCATCCAGCACCTGGCCGGGATGAAGGACAGCAAGGTGATCGTGGCCATCAACAAGGACGCCGACGCGCCGATCTTCCAGGTCGCTGACTACGGCCTGGTCGGCGACTACAAGACCATCATCCCGGAGCTGATGGCCGAGCTGGACAAGGCCTGAGCGCTTAGATCCTCTCTCACTGGGGGAGAGGAACCCTATGAAGCGGGTGTGGAGGGGGCGGCGCCGCCGCCTCAGCCGGCTTCGTCGTCAGCTCCTCGGCGGAGGAGCATCCAGGCCCGCGCTACAGAAACCCTGACGAGACAGCCGCCCCTCGGCTCCCTATCTTCTCCTCACAGGCCGCAACCCGTGAGACCCGCCATGGACGCCTTCCCCGCCGCCGACTACGACGCCGCCCGCTTCAGGCGTGCGGGCCGTGGCCGCGTTTACGACAGCATCATCGACACGCTGGGGGATACCCCGCTAATCCGCCTGCCCCGCTTGAGCGCGGAAGAGCAGCCCCGTGGCGAGGTGCTGGCCAAGCTGGAGTTCTTCAACCCGCTGGCCAGCGTCAAGGATCGCATCGGCGCCTCCATGATCGAGGCCCTGGAGGTGCAGGGCCTGCTGAAGCCCGGGGCCACCCTGATCGAGCCCACCTCCGGCAACACCGGCATCGCCCTGGCCTTCGTGGCGGCTGCCAAGGGCTACAAGCTCATCCTCACCATGCCGGAATCCAGCTCCATCGAGCGGCGCAAGATGCTGGTGCTGATGGGCGCCAGGCTGGAGCTGACGCCGGCGGAGAAGGGCATGCGCGGCGCCGTAGCCCGCGCCCAGGAGCTGCTGGCCGAGATCGAGGGCGCAGTCATGCCCCAGCAGTTCGAGAGCCGCGCCAACCCGCTGGTCCACCGCGTCTCCACCGCCGAGGAAATCTGGAACGATACCGAGGGCCGGGTGGACGCCGTCGTCGTGGGCGTGGGCACCGGCGGCACCATCACCGGCGTCGGGCAGGCGTTGAAGGCGCGCAAGCCCTCGCTGAAGATGATCGCGGTGGAGCCGGAGGGCTCACCGGTGCTCTCCGGAGGCGAACCTGGGCCGCACAAGATCCAGGGCATCGGCGCCGGCTTCGTGCCGGGCATCCTGGACCGCACCATCATTGACGAGGTGGTCACCGTCTCCAACACCGACAGCTTTGACTGGGCGCGACGCGCGGCGCGGACCGAAGGCCTGCCTGTGGGCATCTCTTCGGGCGCGGCGCTCAAGGTCGGCTTCGATTTGGCGCGGCGCGACGACTACGTCGGCAAGACGGTGGTGGTGATCGTGCCGAGCTTCGCGGAGCGGTATCTATCCACGGCGCTGTTCGAGGGGCTTTAAGGGATTTGCTGCCTGAACCCATCCCCTTCGAAGGGGCAAAAGGTGCTCCATACGAAAAAAGATGACAAAGCCTCAGCCATGGAGTCGCGAATATCCACCGACGTCTTCACCCCCGAACAGCGCTCCACCGTCATGCGCGCCGTCCCGGCCAAGAACAGCACGCCGGAGCTGAAGGTCCGCAAGCTCCTCACCCACCTCGGCGCACGCTACCGCCTCCACCGGCGCGACCTGCCCGGCTCGCCTGACATCGTATTCTCCGGGCGACGACTGGCGCTGTTCGTGCACGGCTGCTTCTGGCATGGCCACGACTGCGTCCGCGGCGCCCGCGTGCCGAAGTCCAACACCGGCTACTGGCTCGCCAAGGTGGCCCGCAACCGCTTGCGCGACGCCGCTGCAGTTGAGGCGCTGACCGCGCTTGGCTGGCGCGCCGAGGCGGTGTGGGAGTGCGAACTCAAAGACATGCCCGCCGTCACCGAACGCCTCGCCCTCCTCATGCGATAAGCGTTGTCTTGGTTAACCCCCGTTAACCCTGCACGCCTTAGTTTCGTCCATCCCACGCGCTTCACCCGCGCGGACCGGACGCCGTGACCATGCCCGAAGCCACCCTCACCGCCGCCAGCTTCTCACCCCTGGCCATGTTCATGAACGCCGACTGGGTGGTGAAGGGCGTGATCCTGGGCTTGGGCGTCGCCTCGCTGTGGTCCTGGGCGGTGATCCTGGACAAGGCGGTGCGCCTCACCGCCATGAACCGCGACGCGGAGAGCTTCGAGGCCGCCGTCGGCTCCGGTCGCCCTCTGGAGGAGATCGCCGCCGAGGTGGGGGACGATCCCGCCCAGCCCCTGCCGAAGATGCTGCAGGCGGCGCTTCGGGAATGGCGCGGATCGCGCAGTTCGCGGGAGCCGCTCACCGACACCCAGACCGCGCTTACCATCAGCCGGATCGACAAGGCGTTGGACAGCGTCATCGCGCGGGAGGGCCGCGTCGTGGAGAACGGGCTGGGCGTGCTCGCGATCGTGGCCACCGCCTCGCCCTTCATCGGCCTGTTCGGCACGGTCTGGGGCATCATGACGGCCTTCCAGGCCATCGCCATCCAGAAGAACACCAACCTGACCGTGGTCGCGCCGGCCATCGCCCACGCCCTGTTCGCCACCGCCATAGGCCTGATCGCCGCCATTCCGGCCTACATCGCCTACAACAAGTTCTCCACCGACGCCTCCAAGTTCACCGGCCGGCTCGAGGCCTTCGCCGACGACCTGTCGGCCGCGGTGGCGCGTCGGCTGGGCGAGCGGCTGGCCCCGTCCACCGCCTACGGCTCCGAGCGGGTCTGAGCCGTGGCGCTTTCGGTTCACGACGCGCTCTCCACCGGACGGCGGGGACGCCGCCGGCGCCGCGGGCGCGCGGCGCTATCGGAGATCAACGTGACGCCGCTCGTGGATGTCATGCTGGTGCTGCTGATCATCTTCATGGTTTCCGCCCCGCTGCTCACCTCGGGTGTTCCGCTGGATCTGCCCAAGGCGGACGCCTCGGCCATCTCCACACCC
Source organism: uncultured Caulobacteraceae bacterium (assembly GCA_937863535.1). Classification (GTDB taxonomy): domain Bacteria; phylum Pseudomonadota; class Alphaproteobacteria; order Caulobacterales; family Caulobacteraceae; genus CAHJWH01. The sequence goes on along the minus strand of CALMGB010000039.1, from coordinate 527 downwards.
AGTCAGCCCGTCACCGTCTCCATCCAGAAGGACGGCCGCATCTATGTGGGCGAGGCCGAGACCGACCTGGCCGGCCTGCCCGACCGGGTAAAGGCCGCCGGCGGCCCCGAAGGCGTGGGTACGGGCGGCGCGAGCAAGCCGCTCTACATCCGCGGCGAGGGGGCGGCGGTCTACGCCACCGTGGCCCAGGTGATGGCGCGCCTGTCCACCTCGGGCTTTACCGCCATGAGCCTGATCACCGACACGACCCCGGCCGACGGCGACACGCCGCGCCGCCGCGGCAGCGCCGCGCAGCCCTGACCGTCGAAGATGTCGGAGCGCCGCTCAGACCTGCGCCCGGCGCTCGCCGTCTCCGGCGGGCTGCACCTGGCGATCCTGCTGGCCCTGCTGGTGAGCTGGCGCTTCGCCCCGCCCTTGCCCAAGCCGCTCGACGTCGTGGCGGTCAGCATCGTCTCAAATGCGCCGGTCGCCGATGTCCGCCCCGCTCAGAAGGCGCCCGAACGCCAGGCGGCCACCGCTCCCGAACC
>CALMGB010000038.1 GCA_937863535.1 uncultured Caulobacteraceae bacterium | reverse complement strand
CCCGCTTGCTGTTCGTGTCGGAGCCGCCTTGCACGGAGAGGTAGCCGAAGGCGGCGAGGGCCGGGAGATGACGTCTCGCCACTCTATTGTAACAGTCCGCTCGGCGGCGAACGGCCGACGGGGAAGAGCGCCCCTAAGCTGCCGCCAGGATGCGTGTCCTAAACGGCGGCGGCGGCTCACCGGCAGTTATAGGCGACCTGATATGGCTGTTTGAAGCACGAGATAAGCCCATCGAGCACGTCTAAGTTCGGGGGCCAGGATGGGAAGCTCTGGTGTTTCTGTCGAGCCGCTTCCGCCGCCGCCTTTAACCATTCCGGCTTAGGTAACAATGCCAAACGCGCGCGAGCCGAACGCAAGCTGAGCAGATCGCCTTGTATAAACGCGACGGTGCCGAGCGCGTAATCGGCGAAATCAATCTCATCACCGCCTTCCGGAGGAACGCCGGATAGAAGCAAGGGCACTGCGGTTCTACCATCCCCGCTTAACGCTCTAAGTTGGCCCTCATGCCAGAAACTAAGATGAAGCTGATGAGCAGTCAGCTTTCCCCAGTGTGAGCTTCTATACAGCGCAACAACACCAGCAGCCTCATGAAAGCATGTGTTGTTTTCAGCCAAAGCTCGCCATCCAGCGTCTTTTCCCCGATCGAAGTTCTCTGGGCTAAGCGCCAGTAGCGCCTGCTGATCGACAACGCATTCTGACCTGCTCGACGCAGGTTGCGCGCCGAGAAGTAGGCCCGCAAGCAGAAGCCCAATAATCATTGTGGTCGTCCAGCAGCACGACCACCAAAATAATCAGATTATCGGTGCTTCAATGGTTGCGTCAAGCTCTGCTTTCCATCAACGCCACCGCGGGTATGTCACTCAATAGCCATCCAAGATCGGTAATCTGTTCTGTAGAAGGTCACGTATCTGGTAAGGATCTCTGTGCGCCTCGATCTGCTTCCACTGCGCACGGGAATGGCAGGTCTTGTGCGTGAGCAAGCTCCCCGTACGCACATCGTCAACGCAGACGACGTCGCTCCCGGCGATATCAACGAATCGGGCTGGACGGCGCCAACCATCGGGATGGTGCTGGCCAGGAGTTGGGGGAGAGAGCGAGCGAGCTTCAGGTCGCTCTGCCGAGCGACGTACAGGGTGACGTTCCGATCGGGGCCGAGCTGGACGGCCGCCGTCTCCGGCGCGGGCGGGGCGGCTGACTCGTCCGGCGGCTGGACCACCATGGCCCCTTGCACCTGAAGGGCGGCTAGGATGCCGTCAGGCGCGAGCAGGTCGGAGATGTCCATCAGCGCGACGGTGCGGCCGGGTACGTTCAAGGCGCCCTCCAGCGCCTTGATCCAGATCGCCTTGGCCTGGGCTCGCCTGCGCGCCCCGCCCGGTATGCTGTCCTTGCAGAGTTGGAGCGGCCTGTAGTTCCGGCGGAGCGTGCCAACATCGCCATCCTCCCAGGCCCGGTAGACCGATTCGACATTGGCGCTCTCCCAATCGAAACGCTCCAGGGACTCCTCGGCGCACGCCAGGTGCTGCGCTTTCGACATGTCGGGCATCGCGTCGATGAGCGGAAGAGAGCCGCCCTCGTCGACCTTCAATATCTTGACGTGCTTCGCCTGGGCCATGGCCACGACGGCGGCGTCGACCGCCGCCCCCGTCAGTTGGCGCGCCGGCCAGGAATCCTGGAGCAGGACCATGCCAGCCGGGCCGGGCCGGTAGATGCTGTAGCGCGCCAGTGGCTGACCATCGGCCATCGCGATCTGGGATAGACGACCCATGATGTCCGAGCCCAGTTCTTGGCCGAGCGTGCGTCCATCCGGTTCCTGCAGGAGGTGGCGCTCCCAGTCGTGGAAGTTGTCCGCCCAGGCAAAACCAGGCGTCGACCCAGGGCTCAACAGGAGGGTGCGCGCACCCTGCAAGGCCTCATCTACCCTGACGGCGTTCCAGGTCCTATCTGCCGGCGTCGGCTCGACAGAGCCAAGGATCACCAGCTCGGACCGCCCCTTTGTCACCCGCCACAGGGCCGGCCCTGGACTGGCGCGCACGACGATTTCGGGGACCCGGTCTCCCACGAGCGATTGGGCGGGAGAGGGCGATGACAGGGCGGCCGCCGCTGAGACCAGCGCTGCGGCGAGCGGTGCGCGCAGACGGCGACATCTCCCGCGCCAAGCCGATGGAGAGCCAACCATCGCTCAACCTCTTCCGCCTGTCCCAGCCATTTATACTCGCGGACGCTGCATCCCTCGTCGTTACACGTCAAGCTCAAATCAGGTGGGTTGCTCGCCGAGCCCTACGGCCCCGCCACCACCGGTAGCCACACCGCGCTCGCCTGCGCTCCGGCGTGGAACACCTTCTGCGTCGAGGCGACGTAGTCCTGCGGCTTGGCGAAGAAGATGTTGTCCACGTAGGTCTGGGGGTTGCGGTCGTAGAGGGGGAACCAGCTTGACTGGATCTGCACCATGATCCGGTGGCCGGGCTGGAATACGTGGTTGGTGGTCGGCAGGGCGAAGCGGTAGCGCTGCACTTGCCCTGCGGGGATGGGGCTCGGGTGCTCGAAGCTGTCGCGGTAGCGGCCGCGAAAGATGTCCATGGACACCGGCAGCTCGTAGCCGCCCATCTCCGGCTTGGAGGCGACCTGGTCGGGATAGACGTCGATCAGCTTGACCACCCAGTCGGCGTCGCTGCCGCTGATCGCGGCGTAGAGGTCGGCCATGGGGGCGCCGCTGATGCGGACCGGCGCGGTCAGGGCCGACGTCTCGTAGGTCAGCACGTCGGGGCGATCCTCGACGGCGCGCTGGTCGGTGGTCAGCCACGACCTCCAGCGGTCGCCGTCGGCGAAGCGGACCGGGCGCGGCAGGTAGGCCACGGGCTTGGCCGGGTCGGCGACGTAGGTGTCGGCGCCCTCGCCGGCCGGCGCCGTAAAGGCCAGACCGTGGCCGTCCTGCAGGTAGAGCGCCTTCATGGGCGAGGCGCAGCCGGTCTCGCAGGCCAGCGGCCAGGCCTTGAAGCGGTCCCAGTGGTTCTCGCCTGTGTTGTAGATCAGCACGGGCGGCGTCTCGGCCCTGGGCGAGCCCGGCTTCAGGTACTGGTTGAAGAAGGGCAGCAGCACGTCGCGCCGCCATTGCAGCGCCGTGTCGCCATCGAAGTTCAGCACGCCGAGGGTCGAGCCGTCATAGTTGGCGCCGCTGTGCCGCCAGGGGCCCATGACCAGGTGGTTGTTGGCCTGGCACCCCTTGGCCTTGAGGGCGGTCCAGCTGTGGATGGCGCCCCACATGTCCTCCTGGTCCCACAGGCCCTGCTCCCACATGGTGGGCACCTTGCAGGGATGCTGAACGATCAGGTGGTCCAGGGCCTGGCCCTGCCAGAAGCCGTCATAGGCCGGATGCTGCTCCATGCGCTGGAGCCAGGGATAGCCCTGCGCGCCGTGGGACTGGGCGTAGGCGGCGACGGAGCCGGCGCGGAGGAACCCGGTGAAGTCGTCATAGGTCTCGCGCGCGATGGGCTCGCCTTCGCCGCGCTTGGTGGTCTGGCCGGTGATGTAGTCCAGGTTCGGGTCGCGGAAGGCGCCGTAGTGGAACCAGTCGTCGCCCTTCCAGCCGTCCACCATGGGGCTTTCGGGCGCGGCCACCTTCAGCATCGGATGCGGGTCGAGCAGGGCCATGACCACCGTCCAGCCCTCGTAGGAGGAGCCGAGCATGCCCACCCGGCCGTTGGATTCCGGCACGTGCTTGGACAGCCAGTCCACCGTGTCCCAGGCGTCGGTGGTGTCGTCGGTCGCGGTGGGGTTCAGCGGTCCGCGCGGCGGACGGGTCATGACATAGGCGCCTTCGGAGCCGTACTTGCCACGGATGTCCTGGAACACGCGGATGTAGCCGGCGTTGACGAACACCTCGTCGCCCTGGGCGAGGCTGGCCAACAGCGAGGGGCTGTCGGTGCGCTGCACCCGCTTGGCGGCGTTGTAGGGCGTACGGGTCAGGAGCATGGGCGCGTCGTGGGCGCCCTTGGGGACCATGATGACGGTGTAGAGCTTCACCCCGTCGCGCATGGGGATAATCACCACGCGCTTCTCGTAGTCGGCGGCCGGATTCGACGCGGCGGCGGCGGCCGGTACGTCGTCCAGGTCGGGACCGACCGGCGGCGACGTGGGCGCAGCGATGGCAGCCGGCGCTCGAGCCGCGGCAGGGGCGGACAGGCTGGAGTCCTTGGCCGGTGATGGGGCCGGCGCTTGCGCCTGCGCGCCGCCCGACATCAGGAGCAGGCCCAGGGCCGTTGCTCCGCACCGCAGACCTGGACCGCTCATCTCATTTCCCCTTGGAGGCTCCCGAGCGAGGGTTAAGCGCCTTGGAGCGGATCGTCCAGGCGCCGGCCTCGCGTGGCGGCCGCTACCAGTCGCGCGGCGAGAACAGGTTGGACAGGCCCTGGGCCAGGAACTCGCCGCCGGCCATGCCGGCCGCCAGCGTCCCGGCGTTGCGCAGGAAGCCGCCCAGGCC
>CALMGB010000037.1:3718-5502 GCA_937863535.1 uncultured Caulobacteraceae bacterium | reverse complement strand
GACTCTGCAGCGCGCCGGCTGGGCCTGGGGCGCCCACGTGGTGCAGGCGCTGGAGCGCGGCCCCCTGAAGCACGTCGCGCGCGGCTCGGGCCTCGACGTATGGTCGCGCCTGTCGGAATGGGAGGACCAGGTGCCCGAAGGCCAGCCCGGCTCCGCCCCCGTGACACCTGAGGCCGCGCGAGAGCGTCTGACTGCCATACTCGCTCGGGCAGGCCTGGACGAGGCGCGCCCGGCCCAGGCGGAGTTCGCCGCCGAGACCGCCTTCGCCTTTTCCCCCCGGGAGACCGAGGGCCAGCCCCGCCTGATGCTGGCCGAGGCCGGCACCGGCACCGGCAAGACGCTGGGCTATCTCGCTCCCGCCTCGCTCTGGGCCGAGGCGAACGGACCGGCGGTGTGGGTCTCCACCTACACGCGGGCCTTGCAGCGACAGATCGAGCGGGAGAGCCACGCCGTCTATCCCGACCCAGCCACCCGCGCCCGCAAGGCGGTCGTGCGAAAAGGCCGCGAGAACTACCTGTGTCTGTTGAACTATCAGGAGCTGGCTCAAGGCGCACTCTCAGGCGGCGGAGACGTGATCGGGGCCGGGCTCACCGCGCGCTGGGCGCGGGTCACCCGCGACGGCGACATGACCGGCGGCGACTTCCCCGCCTGGCTGCCCACCCTTTTCGCCATCGGCCCGACCGCGCGCGCAAGCCCCGCTAACCTGGTCGACAAGCGGGGCGAGTGCGTCCATGCCGGCTGCGCCCACTACCGCACCTGTTTCGTGGAGAAGGCGATCCGCGCCTCCCGCAAGGCCGATTTGGTGGTCGCCAACCATGCCCTGGTGATGAGCCACGCCGCCTTCGATGGCGCCCGCGCCATCCGCCCGCGCGACGGGGCGCCTCGCCGCGACAACGAGACGGCCAGCCTGAAGCGCATCGTCTTCGACGAGGGCCACCACCTGTTCGACGCCGCCGACAGCGCCTTCTCCTCCTGCCTGTCCGGGCAGGAGGCGGCGGAGCTGCGCCGCTGGGTGCGCGGGCCCGAGGGTCGCAGGCGCGGGCGCGGCCTGGAGCAGCGGCTGGCCGAGCTGGTGGCCGAGCGGGAGCCTGCCCGGCTGGCCTTGAGCGAGGCGATTCGCGCGGCCTCCGCCCTGCCCAGCGAAGGCTGGTCCAGCCGCATCGCCCCGCCGCGCGACTATGACGGGGAGCTGGTCGCCTCGCAGCCGCACGGCCCCGTCGAGACCTTCCTCGCCGCCGTGCTGACACAGCTCCGCGCCCGGGCCGAGGCGTCCAACCAGGGCATGGAGTGCTCGGCCTATCCGCCCGTGGACGCCGTGCGCGAGGCGGCTCCGGCCTGCGCCCGCGCGCTCGCCGCCCTGGAGGCGCCCCTGCTGGCGCTCACCCGGGCGCTGGAGGACTGGCTGGACGAGGAGACCGACGAGCTGCCCACCGCCGAGCGCGTCCGCCTGGAAGGGGCGCTGCGGGGGCTGGAGCGCCGCGCGCGCATGCAGCTGCCCGCTTGGCGCGCCATGCTGTCGCGGCTGGACGACGAGGCCGGCGACAAGGACTTCGTGGACTGGTTCGAGGCGGTGGTCTCGCAGGATCGCTTGGCCGACGCCGCCTTTCGCCGCCACTGGGTCGATCCCACCGAGCCGCTGGAGGCCACGGTGCTGCGCCGTGCTCACGGTGTGCTGGTGACCAGCGCCACGCTCGCTGACCCCGCCCACGAGAGCCCCTTCGCCCTGGCCGAACTGCGTACCGGCGCGGCGCGTCTGGCCGAGAGCCCCCGCCTGCTCCGCCTGC
>CALMGB010000037.1:0-3708 GCA_937863535.1 uncultured Caulobacteraceae bacterium | reverse complement strand
TATGCCGCCAACGCCCGCGTGCTGGTGGTCACCGACGTGAAGCGCGACGACGTGCGCCAGGTCTCCGCGGCGCTTCGCGAGCTGTTCCTGGCCGCAGGCGGCGGCGCGGTCGGCCTGTTCACCGCCATCCGGCGGCTGCGCGCCGTGCATGAGCGGCTGGCCGGTCCACTCGCCGACCGGGGCCTCGCCCTCTACGCCCAGCACGTGGACCCGCTCGAGGCCGGCGCCCTGGTGGACATCTTCCGCGCCGAGGAAGACGCCTGCCTGCTCGGCACCGACGCCATCCGCGACGGGGTGGACGTGCCGGGGCGTTCGCTGCGCCTGCTGGTGTTCGACCGGGTGCCCTGGCCCCGGCCGGACCTGCTGCACAAGGCGCGGCGGGAGCGCTTCGGCAAGTCGGCCTACGACGACTCCATCGCCCGCGGCCGGATCGCCCAGGCCTTCGGCCGCCTCATTCGCCGGGCGGACGACCGGGGCGTGTTCGTCATGCTCGACGCCGCAGCGCCCACGCGGCTGTTCTCCAGCCTGCCGACGGGCGTGGAGCTGCAGCGGGTGGGGCTGGTCGAGGCGATCGAGGCGGTGGAGGCGTTCCTGAACCCTGTCGACGCGCGCCCCTCGGCAACATCCAATTAACCACGTTAAACCATGGTGCTGACGTGCGAATCGGCGCGCGCCCCGGTCAATTTTGGCGACCCATGACCTTCACCACCCAGCACGCCTTCGCCCGGACGGACCGCTCGCGCTTCGGCCAGTGGTGGTGGACCACCGACCACTGGCTGCTGGGCTCAACCCTCATGCTGGTGGGGCTGGGAGTGATGATGTCGTTCGCCTCCTCGCCCGCGGCGGCCGCGCGGATCGGCTATCACCACGCCTTCCACTTCGCCGAGCGACAGTGCGCCTTCGCCGCCATCGGCGCCGCCATCCTGCTCGGCGTCTCCACCCTGTCCGCTCGCGGGGTGAAGCGGATCGCGTTCGTGGGCTACGGCCTGTCGATCCTGGTGATGATGATCCTGCCGCTGCTGGGTCACGCGGCCAAGGGCGCCCAGCGCTGGCTGGAGTTCGGCGGCTTCTCGCTGCAGCCGTCGGAGTTCCTGAAGCCGTGCCTGATGATCCTGGTGGCCTGGATGTTCGCCGAGGGACGCAAGGGCCACGGCGTACCGGGCGTGTCGATCGCCTTCGTCCTGTACCTGCTGTCGGTGGGCCTGCTGCTGGTGCAGCCGGACATCGGCCAGACGGTGCTGATCACCGTGGCCTTCGGGGCGGCCTTCTTCATGGCCGGGGTGCCGATCCGCTGGATCCTGGGGCTGGGGGCCGCGGCCTCCACCGGCTTCGTGGTGATCTATCTGACCTTCCAGCACGTGGCCGCGCGCTTCCACAAGTTCCTGGGCCACGGCGACGGCGTGGTGGACACCCACCAGGTGGACAAGGCGGCCGAGGCCATCCGCGCCGGCGGCTTCTTCGGCCGGGGCCCGGGCGAGGGCGTGATGAAGCGCCACGTGCCCGACCTGCACACCGACTTCATCTATTCGGTGGCGGCGGAGGAGTACGGCCTGATCTTCTCGCTGTTCCTGATCAGCCTGTTCGGCTTCGTGGTGGTGCGCGGCATGTACAAGGCCATGAAGCTGGCCGACCCCTTCGAGCAGGTGGCGGCGGCGGGGCTGTTCGTGCTGCTGGGCGAGCAGACCTTCATCAACGTGGCGGTCAACCTGAACATGATCCCCACCAACGGCATGACCCTCCCCTTCATCAGCTACGGCGGGTCGTCCATGCTGGCCATGGGACTGACGCTGGGGCTGGCCCTGGCGCTGACGCGGCGGCGGCCGGGGGCGTATGCGAGCAGCGAGGGGCCCGCAGCGGCGGGGTCGGCGCTGGGGTGAGGGTGGGAGAGGCTTGCTATCAGGCTTCTGTTTTTGGTGGCGAGCGATCCTTGTCCTGCTCAAAACTGTCGTTATGATTGTACGAGCTGTAATCTATGAGGCTCGTCTTGCCCCTCCTCACGATCTTTGTCGCATGTCCTTATTTGCTTCTTCCACTCGACGACTACAAGGCCGCAATGTCATCGGTCGGCAAAGATCTTGATGTAAAGTTTCTCTTTGCTGACGAACAGATTACAGCACTGCATGTAATTCAGAAAATCACTAATTACATTCGAGAGGCTGATTTCTGCCTATTTGATATAACCGGATGAAACCCAATGTGACGCTTGAGCTCGGGATAGCGCTAGGCCTCGGAAAGCGTCACTATATATTGTTCAACTCAAAATATGACGCAAATCATGACGTACCATCTGACGTAAAGGGCATTGACCGCCTACAGTACGGGTCGAACTCGGAGCTTGAGGCCAAGCTAATATTGCTCGTTCAGCAAGAACTACCAAAGCCAGTTGGCAGGTCAGACTCTGCATTTGAACTTGTTAAGCAAGGTATTTTGGACTCTTTGGCACGACAGCCTGGATTAAACCTTTCAAAATTGGCTGAAGCTACTAAGCAGGATAAGATTTTAATTCAGGCTACGATCCGCGGCATGGTCGCGACAGGCGAGCTTAAGACGCGGGGCCAGAAGAAGGGCATGACATATTACCGGGTACGACCGACATGCGGACCGTCCGGACTCCAGCTAGAAGTAGGCCCGCTTAGGATTGAAGCCGCCCCGAGCCATTCTCTTCCCTGAGCGCCCGACGATCAGCTAACGTCCCGGCGTGAACGCACCTTCCTCCCGCCTCGCCGTGGTCGCCGCCGGCGGCACCGGCGGTCATCTGTTCCCCGCTGAAGCCCTGGCGCGCGAACTGCAGGGGCGTGGCTGGCGCATCGTGCTGGCGACTGACGCTCGCGGCGCCCGCTATGCCGAGCACTTCCCGTCGGAGGAGCGGCTGGCGCTGGACGCCGCCACCTTCAAGCTCAGCGACCCCGTGGGCGTCGTGCGCGGCCTGCTGCGCATCGAGGCCGGCGTGCGCCAGGCCCGCAAGGCGTTCCAGCGGCTGCGCCCCGCCGTGGTGGTGGGCTTCGGCGGCTATCCCTCCCTGCCGGCCCTGCTGGCGGCCAAGGGCCTGCACCTGCCGCGGCTGATCCACGAGCAGAACGCGGTGCTGGGCCGGGTGAACCGCTTCCTGATCCCCCGGGTGAACGCGGTCGCCTGCGCCTTCCCCACCCTGGAGAAGGCGCCGGCGCGGCCGAAGCCCGTCGTGGTCGGTAACCCCGTACGGCCGGAGATCAGGGCGCTCTACGCTCAACCCTACGCCCAGCCCGGCCACGAGCTTCGCCTGTTGGTGACCGGCGGCAGCCAGGGCGCGAAGATCCTGTCCGAAGTGGTCCCCGCCGCCATCGCCGCCCTGCCGGAGTCCCTGCGCTTGCGCCTGCGGATGGAGCAGCAGACCCGCGTGGACGCCGTGGACGCCGCCCGTCAGACCTATCGCCAGGCGCGGGTGGAGGCCGAGGTCGCACCCTTCTTCGCCGACATGGCGGGTCGGCTGCGCACCGCGAGCCTTGTGATCGGGCGCGCCGGCGCCTCTACCGTCTGCGAGCTGGCGACGGCGGGCAGGCCCTCGATCCTGGTCCCCTTCGCCGCGGCCATGGACGATCACCAGACCCTGAACGCGCGCCTGCTTTCCGATCCAGGCGCCGCCGCCGTGGTGGCCGAGGCCCACTTCACCCCCGCTAAGCTGGCCGAGGTGCTGGAGGCCCTGCTCACCACCCCCGGCGCGCTGGAGAC
>CALMGB010000036.1 GCA_937863535.1 uncultured Caulobacteraceae bacterium | reverse complement strand
GGCCAGAACCCGCCAAGCCGCAGAAGTACGAGGAGACCTTGGGCGATCTCGACGTCTTCTCCATCGGCGCCGGTGTTCAGCCGGCGCCCCCCAAGCCGGCGCCGGCCTTCGCCGAGGAGCCTTTGGTCGGCAGCTACGCCGCCGAAGCCAGCGCGGGCCACTTCGGCGCCCTGGCGCGCACCCTCTCCATGCCCAAAGAGGGCCGCACGCTAGAGGACCTAGTACGCGAGATGCTGAAGCCCATGCTGCGCGACTGGCTCGATCAGAACCTCTCCTCGATTGTGGAGGGCCGCGTCCAGGCTGAGGTGGAACGCATCTCCCGCCGCCAGGAGTATTAGCCCGACCGCCTGTAACCGACGCCGGAACAATCCGTCGCCGCCTGGACTTGCGTCGCCGACATGGCGGAGACCAGGATGGCGGACGCAGACGGACCGACCCGGCGAGCTATGGTGTCAGGCGGGGGCCTCGGGCTGGCGACGCTGACTCTTTCCGCGGCGTCGGCTTCGGCGGCCAGCTCGACCGGCCAGCCGGCGCCGGTCGATGAGGGAATGGTCCGGGGCGGCTCCGTCAGCTTCCCGCCCATCCATGCAGGTACCGAGCGTCCAGACGCTCCCCCGCCAAACCCGGACCCGCCATCGCGCCGGATTGGTTTCGCCGTCATGGGGCTGGGCCGCTTGGCGGTCGAGAACATCCTGCCAGCCTTTGCGGAGTGCAAGCACGCCCGGCCAGTGGCCCTGGTCAGCGGCGACCCCGCCAAGATGGCCGCCATCGCCGCTCAGTACGGGATCGCGCCCCAGGCCTGCTACGATTACGCCGGCGTGGCCCGTCTGCGAGACAACCCCGCCGTGGACGCGGTGTATGTCGTCACGCCCAACGCGCTCCACCGGGACGGCGTGGTCGCCGCAGCCCGCGCCGGCAAGCACGTCCTCTGCGAAAAGCCCATGGCTGCAGACGTTACCCAGGCTCGCGAGATGGTGGACACGTGCCGCGCCGCGGGTCGCAAGCTGATGATCGCCTACCGCTGCCAATATGAGCGCAACAACGTTGAGCTCGCCCGCCGCGCCCGCGCCGGCGAGTTCGGCCCGATCCAGCTGATCAACGCAATCAACACCCAAAATCAGGGCGACCCCACCCAGTGGCGTCAGGTGAAGCGGCTATCCGGTGGCGGCTCGCTGCCGGACGTGGGGCTCTACTGCCTGAACACCGTCCGCGCCCTGTTGGGCGAGGAGCCCGTGGAGGTGTACGCCTCGATCCACAATCCGCCGGACGACCCGCGCTTCGCCGAGGTGGAGTCCAACGTCAGCTTCACCCTGCGTTTCCCCTCCGGCGCCATAGCCAATTGCGCCTCCAGCTACAGCGCTCACGAGCACCGCAACCTCCGTATCCTGGGGCCGAACGGCACGGGCGAATTGGAGAACGCCTTCGCCTATGAAGGCCAGCGCCTGCGCCTGATCCACCGCGATGGCACGGCTGAGGCCAATGTCGAGCTTTCACTCGGCCGCAAAAACCAGTTCAGTCTGGAGTTGGACCACTTCGCCCAGTGCGTCCGCTCCAACGCCCAGCCTCGCACCCCGGGGGAGGAGGGCTTGCAGGACCAGGTGCTTATGGCGGCGATCTACCAGTCCGCTCATTCAGGCCGCCCTGTCAGGCTCGAGCCCGTGAATGGCCGTGACGTGTTTCGCGGATCGGCGCCGAAGCTGGCTGACAAGGGCCGTCAGCGCCGCCGCCTGAGCATGGCCCAGCCAGCCAGCCCGCCCAGCACCACCAGCACAGCCGCGACCACGAGGGCGTAGCGCACCACCTTAACGGCGATTGCGCCGAGGACGATCGCGGGCAGCAGCAGCAGGGTCATCCACCATGGTTGACCATCGACCCACTGGTTGAACATCGACCCCATAGGCCAGCGATACGCCGCCTGGCAGGCGCTTGACACGGGGTAGAGTGAAGCGGCGGACGTAGTCGGAACACTACCACCCAGGGTCGGACCTGAGACCATCCGCCACGCCGCTGTGCGGGGACGGAACCTGCGCGTGTTGCCCTCGGCGGGCTCAGGGCGGCGCTCGCGGGGTGGGCGGAATCAGGCGGTCCATTATCGTGACCAGCGCCCGCATGGCCTCGGGAAACGTCGTGCTCGGCCTTAACCGTCTCAATGCAAGCGCGGCGACGAGCTTAGAAGTTTGCCCTTGCAGCCTCCGTCAAGATCAACTTGTCTAAGGTCAGGTCGGAGACCACCCGTCGGAGCCTTGTGTTCTCCAACTCCAGCGCCTTCAGCCGCCTCACCAAGTCCGACTTCATGCTGCCGATCTCCGCTCTCCAGCGATAGTAAGTCTGCTCAGAGACGCCGATCGACCTCGCCGCTTCCGCAATCGACTTGCCTTGCGCCGTGAGCACTTCAAACTGCCGCAGCTTCGGGACGATCTCTCCGGCTTGGCGTGCTTCCCATCTGATCCTCCTCGGGCCGCAGCCTTCAATGTGGGTGGATCGCTTCGCGGGGATCAGACCAGGCGCCGGCGCATGAATTTGTTTGGAACGCATCGTCCAAAGATTATGAGGGACGTCAACGTCCCCGCCGACGCGCGATGAGCTGATGGCCAGCACCCCCCTTCGCCGCACGCCGGCCACGTTCGACAGCACGCCCGACGATCCCGCCGGCGTGGGCGGGGCGCGTCCCTTCATCGTGCTGTCGGTGATGACCGCCACGGTGATGAACGCGCTGGACACCACCATCGCCAACGTGGCCCTGCCTCATATCCAGGGCAGCGTGTCCGCCTCGGCGGACCAGATCACCTGGGTGCTGACCTCCTACATCGTGGCTTCGGCGATCATGACGCCGATGACCGGCTGGCTGGCCTCGCGCTTCGGCATGAAGCTGGTGTTCATGGTGTCCATCACCGGCTTCACCGTCGCCTCGGCGCTTTGCGGGATCGCGGGCAGCCTGGCGGAGATCGTGGGCTTCCGCCTGCTGCAGGGCCTGTTCGGGGCGGCGCTGGTTCCGCTGTCCCAGGCCATCCTGCTCGACATCTATCCCAAGTCCCGGCACGGCCAGGCCATGGCGGTGTGGGGGATGGGAGCGATGCTGGGCCCCATCATGGGCCCGGCGCTCGGGGGATGGCTGACCGAGAACTACAGCTGGCGGTGGGTGTTCTACATCAACCTGCCGTTCGGGATATTGGCGCTGGCGGGCTTCTGGCTGTTCCTGCGCGAGAAGCGGGACGCCATACCGCGCAAGCTTGACTTCGTAGGCTTCCTTACGCTCAGCCTGGGCATCGGCGCGCTGCAGCTGTTCCTGGACCGTGGTGCGCAGAAGGACTGGTTCAGTTCTACCGAGATCTGGGTCGAGCTGGCGCTCGCCGGGCTAGGCTTCTGGTGGGCGGGGGTTCAGACCCTCACCGCCGCGCAGCCCTTTATCAACCGCGAGGTGCTCCGGGACAGGAATTTCCTGGTCAGCACCTTCCTCGGCTTCTTTATCAACATCCTGCTTTTCGCCACCCTGGCCCTGCTGCCGCCCATGCTTGAGAACCTGATGGGCTATCCGGTGGTCACCACGGGGCTGGTGACTGCGCCGAGGGGCTTTGGCACCCTGGTTTCCATGTTCGTGGTGGGACGCCTGATCGGGCGCGTGGACACCCGCCTCATCATCCTCACAGGGCTCGCCATCACCGCGTATTCCTTGTGGCGGATGACCAGCGTGAACCTGCAGATGGGGCCGGAACTGGTGGTGACCGCGGGCGTCACCCAGGGCATCGGCGTCGGCCTGATCTTCGTGCCGATGTCCACGGTGGTATTCTCCACCCTCGATCCCCGGCTGCGCACCGATGCGGCAGGGCTCTACACCCTGGTCCGCAACATCGGCAGCAGTGTGGGCATCTCGATCCTGGAAGCGCTCCTGGTTCGCAACACCCAGATTGTCCACGCGGACCTGATCCGGCACGTGCGTCCGGACAACCCCAACCTCAGCCTGTTCGCGCCCCAGGGGTGGTCGCTGGCCACCCAGAAGGGAATGGCCTTCATCGACGCCCAGGTGACCGCCCAGGCGTCGATGGTCAGCTATGTGGATTGCTTCAAGCTCATGCTGGACATCGCGCTGATAGTCATGCCCCTGGTGCTGCTCATGCGGCCTACGCGCGGTGCGGCGCCCAAGGGCGAAGTCCACGCCGTCGAGTGACAGTCGCCCCGCTCAGGGCGCACCTAGCGTGGGCGAATCCAGGTCAAGCTTGGACGCTTCCACCACCTGCACGTCCGGGAACAGCTTGCGCAGGTCGGCGAGGAACAGCTTGGCGTCTCCGGCGATGATCAGGCTGGAGCGGTCCGCGCGGATGGCGTCGGTCGCCGCCAGATGGGCGGCTTCGGCGGTCACCGCGTCGATGCGCGGGGTGAAGCGGGCGATCTCGTCGGCGTCGATGCCGTAGAGGGCGTAGTTGGCCGCGATCTGGCCGGCGAGCCCCGAGCTGGTGGAGACGCTCCGGCCGAACTCCCCCACGATCCCAGCCTTGCGGGCCTCCAGCTCGGCCGCTGGGATCGGCGAGGCGGATAGCCCGGCGATCTGGTCCAGCATCAGCCGCGCGACCTGGGGCGCCGAGACGTTCTTGGTCTGGGCGGCGGCGACGAACAGGCCGGTGTCGCGGAACTCGTCGATGTTGGAGCCTGCGCCATAGCTCAGGCCCCGCTTGATGCGCAGCTCCTCGTTCAGCCGGGCGGAGAAGCCGCCGCCGAGCACCGAATTCGCCACCTCCGCGGCGTAGAAGCGCGGGTCGGCGCGGGCGATCGAGGGTGCTCCGGCCAGCACCGCCGCCTGGCCAGTTCCCGGCAAGTCGATCACCAGGATGCGCGGCCTGGGTGGCGCGGCGGGCTCCGGTCGCGGCGGCCGCGGCGTGGAGGGCTGCGCCCAGTCCCCGAAGGTGCGCTCGGCCAGGGCCAAGCCCTGATCGGGGGTGATGTCGCCGGTCAGGATCAGGATGGCGTTGTCGGGGCGAAAGTTCGCGGCGTACTGGCGCACCACCGCATCCCGGTCGATCCGCTTCAGCGAGGCCGGCGTGCCGGCCGGCTCGTGGCCGTAGGGCGAGCCGCCGAACACCAGCGGACGGAGCGCCAGCCTCGCAAGCGCCCCCGGCTCGTCCATCTGTACGGCCAGCTCGTCCAGCCGTTGCCGGCGCAGGCGGTCGAGTTCAGCCGGCGCGAAGGTCGGGCGGCGCACCACGTCGGCCAGGATGGGCATGGCCGCGCCCAGCTGGTCGGCCAGCACCGTGAGCACGATCTGGGACCCGTCGGTGCCGCCGGCGCTCTCAAGCGTACCGCCGAGCGCCTCGATGTCAGCGGCGATCTCAGGCGCCGTGCGCTGACCCGCGCCCTGGGTCAGCAGCGAGGTAGTCAGGCCCTGCAGCCCCGCCAGGCCTGCGGGGTCTGAGGTCGCGCCGCTGCGCACGGCCAACTCGGCGGTGACGATCGGCAGGGCGGAGGTCCGGGCCACGATCACCCTGAGCCCGTTCCTCAGCACCCGGGTGGCGGGCCGGGGCGGGGCGGCGCTGACGATCGGGCCGGGCGTGGG